>JBGSTX010000110.1:0-29978 GCA_041736305.1 Oligoflexus sp.
GCTTCGCGAGTACATGCTGGAAAAATGGCAGCGACGCTGCGCTTACTGTAGCAAAACAGATCTTCCCCTCGAAATTGAGCACATCGTTTCCCGGGCTGCAGGGGGCAGCGATAGAGTATCAAATCTCACCTTAGCCTGCCGCCCCTGTAATCAAAAAAAGGGATCAAAGCCAATCGAGCAGTTTATCAAAGACAAGACTAAAGTCGCGAGAATTCTTGCCTCTGCTAAAGCTCCACTCAAGGACGCTGCAGCTGTTAATGCCACTCGCATCGCCATAGCCGAACGTCTAAGGTCTCTGGCTCTGCCGCTGAGCCTTTGGTCAGGCGGGCGGACAAAATGCAATCGAGTTAAGCAGGGATATCCTAAAACCCATTGGATAGACGCAGCATGCGTGGGTCAAAGCGGGGAAAAAGTCTTTATTCATCCCCGGCACAAGGCTCTGGCTATTCAAGCTACTGGTCGCGGATCTCGCCAAAAATGCCTTATGGATCGCTATGGCTTTCCACGTACCAGCCCAAAGGCACAAAAGCGGGTCTTTGGTTTTCAGACGGGCGATATGGTCCGGGCGACAGTTCAAAAGGGAAAGAAGAAAGGTTCTTACGAAGGCCGAGTTGCGGTAAGAGTTACAGGAAATTTTAATATCAAAACTAGTTCCGAGACTGTGCAGGGGATCTCTTTTAAAAACTGCAATATTATTCAAGCATTTGATGGGTATATGTATGCTTAAGATTATCTCCGATCTGGGAGCAAGATGGCTCCCTATTCCTCCACGCCCTAAAGGACGTGGTTTCCAAGGGAGCAAGAACTGATGAAGTGGAATAATATTTGCAGAGTTTCTCAAGAGACATAGCGAGGTATCGAGACGAACGTGATCTCTCCAAAGTTGCTTGACGGGCCTACATCTTTGATGGTGAAGGCTCGTCTGTCTTTTTAGCTCGTCTCACCAGGGGAGAGTCTTGCCTTTGTAATCGAGAAATGTTCCGCTCTGTTCATGCTTCATTTCACTTAGCACTTTCACCAGGCCAGTGGTTGATTCATCAATAGTCGTGGTAGCTTGCTTGCCACCCATGTCGGTCTGAACCCAGCCTGGGTGCAACGTTACGGGGGTCAGCCAGGAATATTCCTGCGCCAGTGTTTTTACGACCATGTTCAAGGCTGCTTTAGAGCTGCGATAGGCATAGTACCCGCCCGATTTATTTTCAGCGAGCGAACCCATCTGACTGGAGATCATCGCAACGATAGGGTTTTTGCCTTGTTTAAGGGAAGGGATCAGCTTTTGGGTAAGAGCGATCGCGCCCCAAACATTGGTATCAAAAGTTTTTTTGAAAATATCGAGGGAGAGTTCAGTAAAAGGAACTTGTGGGTCCAGCATCACTCCCGCGTTATTGATGAGTAGATCGAGAGGCTGGTCTTTGAGGCTTTGAGCAATTTGCTCGAGTTCCTTTTCGCTCGCCACATCGGCTTGCAAGATCTTAAGGCGATCCTTGAAATCGCGACTCAGAGATGAGAGTTCTGTCGCTTTTGAAGGTTGACGGACTAAGGCCCAAACTTGATGGCCAGCTTGGAGAAACTGACGAGTGAGTCCAAGGCCGATGCCTCGGTTAGCGCCGCTGATGCAGATGTTTTTAGGCATTGATAGTTTCCTTTTTACCTGGAATGACACTTCTTGATGCGAACGCACCATGGTTGACCTGGGGATCATTAATGTCAATCCATGATACCTAAGCTTTTATAGGGCCTCATTTGTCGCCCATTTGAAGCGACTGCCTATCCACACTGACTTATGTTGTGGTCCATAATGCAAAAAACTGTAAAGTAATCATCTCACTGGCAACATAATTTGATTAAACACGTGTGTTTTGGCAAAAATTCTGCCGAGTATCCGTTCACGTATTGCAAATTTTATCGAAATCACCTATTTGACGATAGATGCGGTACGGCCGCGAAAACATCAATATTCACTGGGTGACGAAGTGATGAAAAGACTAGTTCCCGCTTTCCTTTTCTCCTTGAGTGTCCTAACTGCCGCGTGTGGGGACTCTGACAGTAACGATGCTGCTGTTGTAGCAGATGGAACCCTCGACGGGACCGCATACATAGTCACGGATGGTGCTGCCCTTGAAAGGACAGATGCCGACCTTTCTGGAAGCGGAAGCGTACTTTTCAAAAATCCTTTGAGCGAAATAGGCTCGAAAGATAACTTCCTTTTGGAATTCAGGGTGGACGACGGAGGCAGCCTTGAACTTTTGACTCATACCGACAACGCGGGAAAATCCGGAGTCTCAGCAATTATCACGCGCGATGGAACGGCGCTGAGCCTCGCCTGGGCTGCTGGCGGAGAAACGTCTGACAAGACAACCCTGGACGGCATCGATGCATCTGGCACCATCAAGCTCGCCATTGACATTCATAACGACGAAACACCCTCTCACAACCTCGTCTGGGATGGGAACAGTACGGCCAATACCGAAGATAATGCCCTCATCAATAGCGAGGATGATATCGCCTCGCCTGGAAAAGGATCCGGGACTTTCTGGGGTTTGACCCTTTCGAAATCCACCGTATTATCCGCAATTCTACAGGCTGCGAAATTCGTAGAAGAGTAAGATAATGAGAACAAAAGTCACACTTTTATTGTCCCTCGCACTCTTCTCGCTCAGGTCGAACTACGCCCACTCGCAGGATGCGACGGGTCTTAAGATGTCCGCTGCCATGGATGCGGTCGGAGCTTTCCGAGCGAATAAGCAAAGCGCGGCTAAGGATGAATTCCTCATCCGCGAAGCCGAGATACTTTTGACTGCTCCCATCGACCAGATTTTTACCGGCCAGCTAAGTTTTGCGGCGCATCGTGAAGCCGGATTTTCCGTCGTCGAACTCCACGAAGCTTTCATCAGCTCTTCAAAACTCATTCCCAGGTCGAATATTCGCGTCGGGCAGTTTTTTCTGGGAGTGGGTCGACTCAATAGGGTCCACAGACATGAATGGCCGATGATTTTCGCACCGAAGGTTCACCAGAGCTTCTTCGGAAGCGAAGGGGCCCTGGATGCTGGTATCGAGTACAGCTACCTAGCTCCTTTGCCTTTTTATCTGGAAGCAACACTTGGAGTTACGAATGGCTGGACTTACGGTCACTCTCATAGCGAAGGGGAAAAACCGAAGAAACCGACTCACTATGGAAGACTCGCCAGCTACCTCGAACTCCCTCTCGAGGGTGGGGCGCAGTTTGCTTATAATTTTTTGAGCCGAACCGATGCTCTAAATGAAAAAATAAGCCTCCACGGCTTTGATGTGACAGCAAAATGGCGCAATGCCGGGGTTTTAAATGTTCTTTTGCAGGGAGAAATCTGGCAGCGAAACAAAAAACCCGATAAGGGTGAGGAAGAGAGAACTCTGGGTTTCTATTTCCTTCCGCAATTCGCCTTGGATTCTCAGCTTTTTCTCGGAATCCTCACGGACCACTATACCGTCCTGAGTCTAAAGGGAATAACGGGAAAGCACGTGGATAACTCAGTCGTGGGACTGGCTCCGACGATCACTTACAAGGCTAGTGAGTTTTCAACACTTCGGCTTGCATACGACTGGCAGAACGACAAGCAAAGCGGTCGTGCTGATAGAAAAGATGCGCGACTGGAGTTTCAAGCTAGCTACATTATTGGAGCACACCCGGCTCATGACTTCTAGGCTCCATTTTCCTGAAGAATCATCGGAGCGGCTGGACCTCATCTGTACAACTACACTATTGGAGTGAAGGAAAATGGGAGCAGGATTTAAACCGCCTGTTTGATATCCCATTTAGTTTGCTGGGCATGTACGGTTCAAAAAATGTTTCCAGCAAATAGCTCAAGCAGAAAAGACTCGACCGGCCAAATCTCAATCCCTTCGACAGTCAGCCGGTCTTTACCTCGGTATACGAGCATAGTTTTTTTTATCGACTTGCTTGCTTCTCTTGCTACTATCTTGAGCGACGTTAGCCAATCGGATTTAAATTGCCGGCCAGACTTCACTTCAAGCGCAATCATTTCTGCGGGCGAAGAGAGGGTTTTTGGTTTGCACTGAATCATGAAATCAATATCGAAACCCCCGCTGATAGCGTAGTGAAATATCGGGCGAGCTTTTTGTGAATAGGAGTTATAGCTGCGAAGTTCGTGAAATATTAAACTCTCAAAGGCAAACCCTTGCCAAACCGAATCAACGGCATCCATTGTCAATCCAGACGCAGCCCTTGCTAAACCTACATCGAAAAGGAAAAACTTTGGATGCACGCTTTCCTTTGTCCTTATCCCAAGTTTTACCGCGGGCACGCGAGCCGACAAGAGGGTATCATCAAGGATTTGTAGGTAACGTTCAACCGTATTGCGCTTAACGGCTGAATCGCGGGCTAAGTTTTCTACATTTAAAATCTGGCCATTATATAGTCCTGCAGCCTGTAGAAAGCGGGCAAATGGATCGAGATTCCTTACTAGAGCCTCGGCAAGTATTTCTTCCTTAATATAAGTCTCTACATACGAACTTAGGGTCTGTTGCTTATGCTGAGGATCACTTACTACCAAAGGTAGTGAACCCCATTCTACTGCTTCATCGATACTCCAGTGATCTTTATATTCCTGGTAGACAAAGGGGAACATAAAGATTTGTAGCGCCCTGCCAGCGAGCAAATTAGTGCCTTCACGTCGCAATTTCCTGGCGCTTGAGCCGGATAATGCAAAATTCAGACCTCGGTTTTCATAGAGCCGATGGACTTCGTTTAAAAGCTGAGGAAGGCGCTGGACTTCATCGATGATCACCCATGATCCTCTAGGCAAATGGGCGAGTAAAGACTCAAGCTGGACGGGTTCGCGACTGAGTTGCAAAAAACGGGAAGAATCTAGTAAGTCAATCAGTAAGGCTTGTGGCAAACGTGCTTTTAACCAGGTCGATTTGCCTGTCCCCCGTGGGCCTAGAAGCAGAAAACTCTTAGATGGTACATTATTTATTCTATTTATTATAATTTTTCACCTCTTTTTTGGCAAATTTTACGATGATAAAGTAATATATGCTACTAATTCTACTTTTCTCCAGTAATTTTTGCTTAATCGGCTTGAGGAGCTGGCTTCTCAATATATCCGTTCCTGTCTCGGGGTCATGGGTCGGTGCGTGCTTAGAAATATCTATTGAGCTAGTGATAAGATATCTATAAAATATTTCTTAGGGGTGCTATGAAGTACGAATGGAGCGGGATGCAATTTGACTGGGATGAAGAAAAGAGTGCTATCAATCTCGCAAAGCATGGACGCGCGTTCCTGGATTCGCACCTCGTATGGCTGCAGCCCCACGGCCAGCTTCTCGCCGGAAATACAGAAACGGAAGAGCGCTTGGTGCGTCGCGGCATCATTGAAAACCAAGTCTGGCTCTGTGTCTACACGATGCGTGGCGACAAATACCGAGTGATGAGCCTTCGCCCTGCTCACAAAAAAGAAAAGGAAATGCCATGACAAAGAAAAAAGTCACCGTTGAAGAGTTTGACAAGATGGTCGATGACGGCGATGACTTAAGCGCCGTTCTAGTGCCAGTGAGCGTCAAGCCAGTGATGATTGACTTGCCTTCATGGATGATTATAGCTCTTGATGAAGAAGCCCGCCGCTTGAATGTGGCACGTAAGGCTCTTATCAACATCTGGCTCGCCGACCGCCTTCAAAGCAATCAGCACACATCGGAAAAGAAGAAGGCATAAAGAAGCGGCGAAATCTGAATGAAAGGGTTTGGACGTTCCCTGGGACTAGCGTCCCAAGGATGAGCCCAGGTCCAGGGCCAAAGTGCCTTGATTTGGATCGCGGCTTCTGCCCGTAAGCGAAAAGCTTCCTACGCGAACTCATGCATCAAGTCTCGGGCCGGCCAGAGCCCTTGATTTCCGGTCATTTTGATATTGGTAATTAGTTATAGTTAAATTATTTTTTGGCAAAATACCAGAAATATTTCTTAACTGTCAGCCGTTTGAGGAAAACGGAAAGTACGTGGTATCAGTAGATTCCGTTTTCGCCCCGGCTCGGAAAGGCATTCCGCACAAAGGAAAGCAAATGGCAAAAAAAACCGTTTCGCGGCACACGAAAGTGCCTGGCGGCAAGGACAAGGAAATCAGTCCCGAAGAGGCCGGCAGCTTGCTCGGAGTGCATCCGCGCACTATTAGAAATCTATTGGCGCGAAAAGAGCTCCTTGGCCTTAAGTCGGATGTCGCGCAAGCTTCACATTCTCACCACTCAAGGCCTCCACGAAAATGAGCCGCGGCGATTTCTGGGACTTTTTCTACCAGGTAGAGAGGTAGAGATAAGAGCTGATAGCAGACTTTTTTTGGTCCCTCTTTGGATTGAATTGTAAGCATTTCACCTTAGGCTTTGGATTGGCAAATCAAGTCCCCGTAGGCTGAAGGTCAGTGGCAGCGTGCTCGCGCTGTATCTTCTGATAGTAGGCAAGGGGGATAAAATGTAAGCTTTCCATCCAATACGGCAGCAGGATGACCTGACGAAATATAGTAAAAACAACTCTACCCGATGAGGACCAGTCCATGAACTATTCAAGCCTTTCCTTAGAGCAGCTGCACAACAAACTGCGAACAATCAAAGATCACCCCAAAGCTGGTGCCCGTTAAAACCTTAGCGGCAGCTGGCAAGCTAACGTTGCCGCTCACGCCACCCAAGCTTTGACCCGCAATAATTTTATCTGCGGCGCCCGCGACGCCTGCAGCAGCGTAGCTTGTGTTCGCCATGCAGTTGATCTCTCCATCGTTCTCACAGAGCGGAGGCGGCGAGCAAATTTTAGTACCGATCTGAATCACGCCTTCACCATCGAGAAATTGGACGCCAGAGCAAATGAAAGCCGGTCCGCCTGTCATGACGGGATAACCGGCGTCAGCTCGTCTAGAAACGATTCCTTGCCATGACGACCTTCAATGCGGACATTGTCTTATCAGTTCTGGTTACTAAGGCACCTATTTAGGTGTCATACCTATCAAATTGAAGTTTAAAGCACCTTTTTAAGTTTCCTAACGCTGATGATTGTGTTAAGGTACCTAATAAGGTACTTTAGGTGGAACTGATCTTTTAGGGTGCCGAAAAAGGACCTTTAATTCTTCGAATTGCTGGCAAGTAGTAGAAAAGGGCTTGATATGAGCACATTTGACTATCTAGGTCAGGGTTTACGCAAAGGTCGTCTTCACCGTAGGCCGCCAGAAAAAGATAACGAAATCGCTCGTTTCATCCGAGAGGCGCGAACCACAAACGGCTGGGACCAAAAGGCACTGGCCGAAAGGGCTGATGTTGGTCTGCGCGCGCTCAAAGAAGTCGAGCAGGGAAAGCTCAATGCTCAGATGAAGACGATTCTAAAGATCCTCGATGTGTTCGGGCATACACTCGGCCCGAAGCCAAAAGAGATAGGCTTGGAGGATAGGACATGAGAACGGCCGAAGTCTACATGAGCGGCGTCCTTGCTGGTTTGCTTGAAGAGATTGAAACGAAAAAAGGAACCTCTTACGCTTTCACCTACGACGAGGGCTATCGGGCTTCGAAAGGTATTCCACTCTCGGTCACGATGCCGACGACTATCGCCCGCTACGAATCGAAGGAACTCCATAATTTTTTTAATGGGCTGATCCCGGAGGGTTGGCTTTTGAGTCTCGCTGCGCGAAAATTCGGTGTCAACACGAAGGATAGGATGGGCCTTCTCCTTTCCCTGTGCGAGCAAAACATCGGTGCAGCCGAGATCAAAAGCGATGTCGCTCAAAAGCTCTCCGCTCTTCAGATTGCTGGTGAGGAGATAACGACCATTCAGGTTGGTGAAAAGGAATATAAGATTCCAAGCCACGATGTTTGCCTTTCTTGTCTCTTGCCGCTAAAGAAAAGTGGTGAGAACCGCAACTATCACGAAGACTGCTCGATGCGGCTCTTTGGGTACGCCTGCCCTCCCCTACTAAAGCTTTCTCCCACGAACTTTGAAGAGCCTGCTGTGAAAAATCTTGCGCACAAATTATCTCTAACGGGTGTTCAAGCGAAATTTGCCGCCAGGATAAATTTCGAAGCCAACGGTGAAAAAGACCGGAGGACCTTCACCAGTTCGCCGGAATATATCTTCAAGCCTGAGCCAAAACATGAGGAAGGTGATCGAATCGACTATCGCGGGCTATCTAAGCTTGAGCAGTTTTCGCTTTCGCTCGCGAGACGCCTTGGAATTCCTACGGCCGAGTCAGGTCTCCTATACCTTGAGGGCCTTCACCCGGTCTTCATAACGAAGAGATTTGATCGACGGGATGGAGAGAAGATACACGCAGAAGACTTCGCGCAGATCCTTGAAAGGACCTATGGCGATGACAAGTATACGGGTTCCATGGAGCAGATCTTCAAGGCTCTATCTGAGTATGCGAAGATCTATAAGACTGCGAGTCTGGAAGCTCTGCTACGAGCTACCATCCTTAATTTCGTGCTCGGAAATTCTGACAATCATAATAAAAACTTTTCAATCATCATCGCTAAAGCAAAAACTGGAACGATCGAGGCCGCTATCTCGCCCTTTTACGATATCGTCCCAACGCTTATTTTCATGCCAGAAGATAAAGAAGAGTCAGCACTAACGATCGGGGCGCGGAAAGTAAAAATCAATGCAGAGAATTTCCAAGGCCTTACGACACGAGTATCCGGGGGGCAAAAGATTTTGAGTAATTTCATCGAGAAGATCCGAGAAGAGCGAACTTTTATCGAAACGGCTCTCGATGGACTTGCCGTTCCGGCGGCAAAGAAGAAGGGGCTTCTTGCGCTTATGGACGAGCGGATCTCCCGCTTTGAAACAGACGACAAGAAGGCATGAAATTCGGAAAATGGTCTCAGCTGTAAGGCTATATTGGAAGGAAGACTGGTGGAGGTTAGGAGAGTTGAACTCCTGACCTATACAATGCCATTGTATCGCTCTACCAACTGAGCTAAACCCCCATAATACCTTCCGCTTTCACGAGAAGGTAAGGACGGTTTATGCTCGAATCCGAAATCCTTGTCAACTTTTTTCCAGAGCCTTGCCAGCGAAGCCAAGCTCTTCTACGATGAAGCCTTTGCACAGCAGCTTTTGAGAGGAGAAGAAGAGTGTCAATGCCCCTTCGCCAAGAAAAACTGAAGTCGCTTATCCTACTAGGTTCCATACTGGCCATACTCGGCCTGGGAATTAGCTTCTATTCCCTCTTCCATCACCTTGAGCTCAAATCCAAGGGCGACACGAGCTTCATGTGCAACATCAACGACTCTTTCAGCTGCGACGACGTCGCAAATAGCCGCTTCGCCGAAGACCCCTGGCGGAATCCGCTGGGGATATATGGCATCGGCTATTTTCTCGGCCTTTTTGTCCTTCTAATGATCGCTCGGCTTAAAGCGGAACTACAAAAAGAGTCTCTCCAAACCTACGCACTTATGGTTGGGATCGGAGTCATAGTCTCTCTCACTCTTGGAGGGATCTCTCATTTCGTGATTGGCAAGCTGTGCCCGAGTTGCATCGGAATCTATGGCGTCACGATCCTGCAGGCCTTTATTCTCTTTTTCTGCCGCGGAGGTATACCAGGCCCTTTTGCCTTCAAAAATATCAGCAATGGTTCGTGGTACGCACTGCTTGCTCTAGCTGTATCTATCGCGCTCTTTCAGCTTATGAAGCCAAGTACCTCTCCTCAGCTTACCCTCGATCTCCCTAAACCTTCGAGCAGCAGCACTACGCCCGCCCCCGAAGGGAAAGCTCGCGTCACGCCCCTCGACTCACTTGATGCGCAAGCAGCCCCAGCTATCAAAATAGACGCCTCACCCTATAGCGGACTCGGCGAAGACTTTCGTAAAGGTTCCGACGACGCCAAAGTGAAAATCGTTGAGTTCGCCGACTTCCAGTGCCCTGCCTGCGCCACAGCCTCTAAGGCTTTACGTCAACTGGGCGCAGAATTTGGAGATAGAATCCAGATTGTCTTCAAGTCCTATCCACTCGACAAAGCCTGCAATCCTGGCATGCAGAGCGCGCTTCACCCTTTTGCTTGTGAGGCCGCGATCATGGTGCGTTGTGCCGGAAATATTGGAAGGTTTTGGGAGATGCACGACCAACTTTTCGATAATCAGTCGCGTATTGAATCCAGCCGCATCACGGCTTGGGCCAAAGATTTAGGCCTCACGGATGCGCAGATTCAGCAGTGCAAAAATTCTAAAGACATTATCGCCAAGATCCAAGATGATATCAGGCAGGCCAATGAGGCCGGTTTGACGGGGACGCCGACGATCTTCTTCAACGGTCGGAAGTACCATGGTCCTGCAAATGCCGACGAAATGCGTGCGGTTGTCCAGGCCCTCTTGGAAGGCTGAAAGGCTGTTCAATGCGAATACTTTTCGAACACGACTATCAACAAAAAATTATGACCCAGACCTTTGAAGAGACCACCGTCTTCAGCGGCGAGGGTGACGTGATGCAGTGGCGCCAGCTTTGGCTCGACGCCCTCAAATCCTGGCATTCCCCCTATAAGGCGCTGATCGACGGTCGCCTCCTGCAACTCGCTAGCGGTGCCGACCACCAGGCCATCGCTGGCAGTTTCAAACGCATGGAAAAGGTACTGAGTGGATTTTTTCTGAAAAACGCCGTGGTCTTCGGTTGCGACCCCGAATTTGCCGCGCTGCTGCCCTTCGATTCGTTCGCTCAGGAGGAGCAGGCCTGGCAAAGCCTAGGGCTTCGCAAAGCTCGCGCGCCGCTTGAAGCCACTGATTTTCGATCTAGCATTCAGCTGCAGAATCACTTTCGCCAGCACGTTGTCGAAATGAGCTTTATCGGTGAAGCCAATATCGATACGCCTGAGAAGCTGGGCGTTCTCAGAAGCAAGCTCACGAACAACCTCATGCAATGGCACTCAGGCTGGAATCTTCTCATCGACTGCTCGGGCCTTAAAATCGATCCTGCTCTGTTTACTCAGTTCGAGTTGATGCTGCGCTTTTTCCAGGGTTTCTTTCTCAAAGAAGTCCTTGGGTATGGCGCCCTCAATAAAGAGCTGACTTATCCCTTCCAAGTCTACCGCGCCCGACATAACGCGGCGGGACGGCTCGAGGCCGAGGGTCTCTTTTCGGGCGAAGACGCAAACTGTCGCACTCGGGATAGCAAAAGCAAGAGCAAAAGTGCCACTTAAGGCTTGGTCACGGCTCGCCTTCGAGCTATAAGAGCAGCGGTCGTATCGCTAGATTGGGAGAAAACTTGTGCAGCCTGTAGAGCTTTATGCCGTCCAGAACTCCTTGATCCTCCGTGCACGGGGAGTTGAACTACTCGTCTTGCCAGGTCACGTCGAGCAGTTGAAAGATCTAAAAGACACCAAAGCATTCGCTGAATATTTCTTGAAGAAGGCGATGGTCAACCGCTCAGCGCGTAAGCTTTTCGAAGCCTGGCTTCGCAAAGACACTACTCTCTGGCGTCGTATCTATCACTCGGTGATGCACGACTTTGAGGAAAAGACCGAAGGAACTGAGGTCGTTCCAGCCTCGGCGCCAGCCGTCGCCGAAGAGACCCGTTAAATTCCCAAGCTTTTTGCCGATAGAGAAAGAGGACTTTTTCCCCTACTTTGTCGGCCGAGGCTTTATGATACGTAAGTATCTGATTTGTGGAAAAAAACAGCTGTATCTTCAAAGTAAGAATATCGAAGCTTACCAGGAAGTGGGACGCGTCGTCGAGCTGCTGATACCAATCAAAGACTTCTGGCAGCTGGAGCAGATGATCAAAGATGTGAACTACCTGGTGGCAGCTGGTGAGCCTCAGACTGAAGTGGTTTCATCCTATAGAAAAGTGCTTTTAGGCTCGGCGCGTTTCGCTGTGAAAGAATTGGACCGGCTCTGGCTTTATGGACGAAAGACCTGAAAAACCTGCGGCTTTTCTCGATCGCGATGGAGTACTCAACCGCGATCACGGCTACGTTTATAAACCCGCAGATCTAGAGATCCTTCCCGGTGTTTTTGAAGGCCTACGCCTCCTCAAAGCACGTGGCTACTGGCTCATCGTCATTACCAATCAATCAGGTATCGCCCGCGGCCTCTTCTCGCTGGCAGAGCTTGAAACTTTCCATCGTTCTTTAGACGGGCAGATCAAAGCTGCATTAGGTTTTGGGCTCGATGCTTATTACTTTTGCCCTCATCATCCCCAGGGCAGTGTGCCTGCCTTTGCTGTCGATTGCGCTTGTCGCAAACCAAAACCGGGCCTACTTGAGCAGGCCGGCCTAGATTTTCCTATCGACTGGACGCGAAGTGTTTTGCTCGGCGATAAGCCCTCTGATATCGACTGCGCCGAGGCGCAAGGCATAAAAGGAGTGCAGATAGTTAACGAGCAGTATGCGCGACACCGGCAGCCTGCGGGGTCATTATCGTCTCTCAAAGACCTCGGGCCTTTGCTCGACGTGCTCTGGACCTGATTATTTTGTACCGGCTTTATGTTCTTTAAACTTCTTCAGCAGTATCTTGATCCTTGGGCCGCATCGCTCACCCTGGCAGCCACCCGTACCCGATCCGACCTTTTGATTAACTTCGGCCACTGTGTCACAGCCGGGTAGCCCATCCAAAACGCGCCCTAGAGAAATTCCCTTGCAGATGCAGACGACTCGCGAGAGCTGCTTGATCCTTTCGCGGGCCTCCTCTTCGGGACTTAGCTTCACGCTGTCTGTGCCGTTGCCTTCCTCAACTAATGATGGGGGATCTTTGTCGGCAGGCATCAAGAAACTCCTCGCAGGTAAAGAAGCTTAAGCCAATCTAGCCAGCGAGCATCGATCGCTTGGAAGATGAGGGGCGTGGCGTTGCAGGCACTGTGAAAAATGATAGCTCCCCAGATAGATTTACCTCGCCAATATATAAGATCAGCGAAGAAAGCCAATAGAAAAGGTCCCAGCGGTGGCAGAGGAAGAATCCCATATGCGCTTTGAACGTCACCATGGGCCAGGGCAAAGATGAGACTCGTCAAGTAGATTCCCAAGAGTCTTCCCAGCCTCGACTGGAGAAAGGAGCTAAGACCAAAACGGAAAACTAATTCTTCGACTATGGGTACCCAAAAGACGAGACCTAGAACTGGCAATAGTTGAATTGGCTCAAGCTTGAAGAGGGGAGTTCCAAAAGATCGACTTACTAGTGCCAGTACTAGGGCACCGAGCGCTATTGATAGGCCAGGTCCAAGGACCCACATCGCTTTCCACTGACTATTTTCAAGCTTAAAACGCTGCCAGTTCTTAGTCAGCAAGCTGCCTGCGAGCAGAGAGTGAGCTATGGCGATGCTCAACCAAGGGTAAGCAGCTGGGGCTCGGAGGGCAAAGTAGAGATTTTGCAGCACAAAGCCGAGGATGAGGGAAAGCGAAAGCCAGAGCACGAGCTGCAAAAATTCCCGCATAGCGTCCGACCTGACTGGAAAAGAGGAGGTTTATCCAGTTATTTTGTGGCCTACGCGGTGCTTTTTCAAGGTCTCAATGATGGTGGTGACGTCATTTTTCACGAAATAGCCGTTGGCTCCGGCTTTCTCTGCGAGGGCTTTGGAACCCATATCACCGAGTGAGGAATGCAGATAGATGGGCATGGAGCCGAACTTTGGATTGGCCCGAACCCGCGTGACCATCGTGATGCCATCCATCTGCGGCATCTCGATATCGGTGACGATGGCCTGAATCGATCCATGAGGGCCAGATTCTTCCAGTATACTCACGGCTTCCAGGCCGTCGCGCGCGAGAACGACGCTAAAACCTGCCTGGGTTAGAGCTTTTGAAAGGTTGCTGAGGATCAAGTTCGAATCGTCGACCAAGAGTACGCCTAAGCCAGTGGCCGGTGCCGCAAACTGAGCTTGGGACTGGATTGGCTGGCGATAGTTAGCAGGATTTTCGCCAGCTGGCGATCCATGGGCCATACCTTCGAGTACAGCTATGATGGTTTCAAGATCGAGGATGAATAGGAACTCGTTGTCTTCGATCAGCATCATGCCAGTGATGGAGGAGGTGCTGTCCGTTGCCGGTGGCAAGACCTTATCCCAGGTAACCCTGCGGATGCGATTGGTTGCGTGGACGATAAATCCGGCTCGCTTATGACTGAACTCGGTGACGATGATCTGCTGATCGTCACTGACCGAGCTATACTGATCACCGAGAACGGAACAAAGGTTGACGGCTGGAATGGGTATGCCCCGCAGCTCGAATATTCCGGCGATTCCAGGTACCCGGGACGCCAAAGAATTTATTTTAGGCATTTGTACAACTTCGCGGACTTTAGCGACGTTGATCCCATAGGTTCCATGGATCTTTTCGCCCTGAGCCGTCTGCCTAATAAGCGTAAACTCGATCAGCTCGAAATAGTTTCCACCAATTTCGATTTGGTTGTCGAATTCATCTAGATTGTCAGGTGAGCGTTTAAGCATCGGTCCTTAGCCTTTCGATCCGCATAGGCGGATGATCGGCAGTGGCCGATTAAACTTGAAGGGAAAGACATTTTCACGAGTAATTTTAGCTTGATGCAAGTATTTCTGCGAGCGTTGGATCGACGAGAAGCTCGGTCGCTTGAGTCTTGAAGAATGTCTCCAGCTGCTTTTTTTGCAGGTCACTCAGCTTAGCGAACTGAAGGCCGACTTCCCCTTTGGCGTTAGTCCAGGCTACCTTAGCCTTGATTTTAGCCTCAGTGGTGCCCTCAATAGCGGTCATTTTTTTACCAGCCCGCTCTTCGTCCTCGGACGCCGGAATCAAAATAGACATTGTAAGTTCTTGGGCTTTTTTTACTTTGAGGGGGCCCTGAATTTTCACGCAGGCACCGCCTAGACTGATATTGAGCACCTTGCCTGAAACCTTGGGTGCTCGCTTCCCTCTACCTGCGGCCTTGGCCACCAGCTGGGTCGTAAAGCCGGCGATGAAGCGTCTTTCCAGGCGGTGTTTAGCAAGCAGAAAGCGATCAATTTTTTCAGCTAAATTCTCGAAGTTGACCGGCTTAGCTATCCAAGCGCTAGCGTCGTTAAATGCGAAGAGAGTATCCTTTATAGCCTGCTGCACCATATCGCTGGGATAAGCGGTAAGGAGGATGGGCCCATCGTAGACCTTCCGCATCGCTTCGACGAGAGCTGGTCCGTCCACGTCAGGTAGATCGAAATCTACTACGCAGAGGTCAGGACGCTTGGCGGTAAGGTACTCCAAGGCATCTTTGCCGTTAGTGGCTACGTCCACAACAGTTCCCGCGACCTTGTCTTTAAAAACTTCGGAGGTCATCACAAGACTCGGCTTGCAGGAATCGATGATTAAGACTGTGGTCATATTGCATTCCCCTTCTAGGCGATGAATACAGACTGAGAGAGGACTTCAGTCAGGATCGTGTCTTGGACTGACAGCCTCTAAATTCATTATATGCAAGGGCCAGAAGAAAATTCTGCCTAGGGACCTTTGATAGAATCAAAGTATTCCCGCAGCTCAATTCCTTTATCGGTAGCGGCAGGTCGGGATCTCGTAAGATCCTATTTAGACAAACTTTTCAATGTCTTAGAAATTAGAAAAGGCACTGGAGTCGATATGAAAAAAGCCATAATCGTGCTAGCAGTCGCCTGCTTAGCAGTCAGCAGCTCGCTCTTGGCTATTACTGATTTTCAAACCATCGCTATTCCGTTTACCCATGATCTCAACGGTCTTAGGGCAAGTCTTAATTTGCCTGTAAGCGATACTTTGATCAAAATAACTGTTCCTTATAAGAAGCTAAAGACACGGGCGTTTAATCCCCGCAATGATCAAACTATAGAACCGCTCAGCATCACCATACCCCGCTCGGAGACCGGACTCCAGGAATTGGTGCGAAAGATTGCTTTACCTGGAAAGTCAGAAGCCCTCAGCGAAATGCTGCTCAGTAAACTGAAAAAGCAGGGACCATCGGATAAGTCGAGTCTTAAGCTCGATCTTGAACCCAGTGACTTCAAATTAATCAATATTAAGGCGATAGGCGACGACCTCGCACGCGACCACCATTCGGTAACGATACACACCAAAGATCTCGCGAGCGATCCTGCGACTTGGAGTGAGTTCAAAACGCAGCTAGCGTATCTCTTGCCAAAAGAGCAGATAGCTAAGATTAGTCGAAAGGTGAAAGGTGGTGTCGACCTCAAGTTGGACGAAGATCTCCTGCCGAATTTCGCGCGGAAAATGGCTGGCAAATTTATTATCTTCCGTGGGCCTAACTGTTTTCACGCAGCCCTGGCTTTCTTTAATCAGGCGATGACGAGACTCCCGACTATCAATGTCAAAGAGGAAGAGGGTTATCACAAGTCCATGATCAACTATGACGAGCTGTGGCGGGTTATCAGCAACCAATTCTACGAAATTGACACCCGCACGACTCCTCTCAAATATGGCGATCTTATGGTCTTCTTTGCCACGCCTCCGGAAACGCCCAAGCATATCAATTTCAAGTCAATTAGGCATACTGCGATCTATCTCCTGGGGCCCTATACTTTCTCCAAAGGGTCAAAGTCGCCGAACACTCCCTATTCGGTGAAAACTCTGCAGGAAGAATGGACGACCTGGCAAGCGATGACGCAAAATCTGGGTTTAAAAATCTATCGGCGCCAGCTCATGTCACCCGAAGTTGCTATGCCGACCGTCCGAGATGATTGGATTTATTAAGAGGGCTCCGAATGGAGTCTCAGCTGTCGAAAATTGTTTCCTCCCCGCCTTATTGATGGTATCTATCCAGCCCTACACTCTTCCTTGGGTCCGAAACTTTTTTCTCTAAAAAAAAGCGCAATACTTATGGCAATAGAAAGCATCAAGCGTCCTAAAGCGAATATCTTTCGGAGTGAACGTTGGCGCCAAGACCATCGCGTCGAGCACTATTCCAGCCCACCGCAGCCAGCCCCTACAACTTGTAAAATTGCCCACACTTGTGGCAGCTGCCGCTATATCAATTCATCTTATGAGGCGAGCCTCTCGGAAAAACACGAGCAGGCACTCAAACTCTTCCGTGATGCCGGACTGCTAGAAGGCACTTCGGTAGCTCGTGCTAAACCTTCTCCCCGTATGCTGGCTTATCGCGCCCATGCCAAGCTCGCCGTAAGGCCTGCTGCTGAGGCTGTTCTTAAGCCCCGTATGGGCGAGCGTTTTGCAATAGGCCTCTTTCAGCCTGATTCACACCGTCTCGTCCATTTTGATAATTGCCCTCTGCATAGAGAGTCGATCAATCGGCTGCTGCCTGATCTCAAGGCCGAGCTCGAAGCTTCACCTGTTCAGCCTTACAGCGATGAAAAACAGAGCGGACACCTCCGCTATCTCGCGATTCGGGCTTCGCATCTCACCGAAGAAGTGATGCTGACTTTCGTCTGTACCGACGATTCGATGAAAGTGCTTCTCAAAGCTATGGTCTTGCGACTAAGGCAGAAGGGGCATCTTCTTGTTTCTGTCCATCTCAACGTCAAAGACGACGAAAGTAATGGAATCTTCGGTTCGACGACTAAGAAACTAGCCGGTGCTGATGGATTGCGTGAATCTCTTTGCGGCCTTATTTTTGAAATTGGTCCAACAAGCTTTTTCCAAGTGAATCCTTGGCAGGCGGAAACGATCTATCGCCGGGTTGAGCAACTGGCTGGCCCTGCAGCTCCTGGCGAGACCGCCTGGGACCTCTACTGTGGTACGGGGCAGATGAGTCTTCTCCTCGCGCAGCAGGGATTCAAAACTCTCAGTATCGAAGAAAATCCGCAGGCCATACGGGATGCAGAAGCCAACCGCGAGCGCAATCGATTCCACTCCGAGCACGGACCTCACTATATCTCCGGACGCGTCGAAGACCTCGTTGGTCATCTTCCCACTTGGGCTGACAGTCCCGGTCTGATCGTGGTCAATCCTTCAAGAAGAGGACTGGCACCGATGGCGCGGGAGCTGCTCTTAGAAGGTCTTGGCCGCCGGCTAGACAGTCGACTCCTCTACGTATCCTGCGAAGCTGAAACGATGGTGCGAGACCTCGAAGAGCTGCTCCGAGGCGGGCGCAAACTGCGTCAGCTTGAGTGTTATGATATGTTCCCTTATTCCGGTAAGTTGGAATGGCTCGGAATCATTCAGTAGGCTTGCTTTTCAGGGCCAAAAACACAAGCATGTAGCCCTGCTGTAAGGTATACCGGTCGCTGGTTCACCCAAAATCATCGACCATCCATATACCAGGCAGGGGCACAGAAACTGATGACGACTAGCGGCTACGAGTCTCTCATACAACCCAATCCCTCGATGCTAACGTATGGCAAGTACCTCAAGGTACACGAGCTCCTCGCACTCCAAGAGGAGCGTTCCAACCCCAAAGAACATGACGAAACCCTCTTCATTATCATTCATCAAGTTTATGAGCTCTGGTTCAAGCAGATGCTACACGAACTCGATCACTGCGAAAGCATGCTAAAAGTTCATAAGTCGATGGGCGTTATTCGCTCTCTGAAGCGCATTGAGACGATCCAGAAAGTGCTTATTCATCAGGTCGATATCCTGGAGACAATGACCCCTGACGAATTCAATCGCTTCCGCAGCCATCTCAATCCCGCCAGTGGTTTTCAGTCGTTTCAGTTTCGCGAGTTTGAATTTAGGTTGGGTCTCAAGAACACTGGATACTTTCGTTTTTTCGCCCATGATGCCGTGGCGACGGAGCGGCTGCAACAAGCCTTTGCAGCACCGACTCTCTACGATGTGTTCCTGCGATCCTTGGCCGAACAAGGTCTCCCCATTCCAGTCGAGGTACTGGAGCGAGACGTGACCCAAATCCACGAAGCAGACCCTCGCCTTACTCGCATCTTCCAGGATATTTACGAAGCCCCAGAAAAGAACTATCAGCTCTTTGTTTTGCTTGAAGGTTTCATCGATCTAGATGAACTTCTGGTACTATGGAGATATCGTCACGTACAGATGGTGCGTCGCATGATTGGTGAGCTTTCCGGCACGGGCGGCTCCTCAGGTGCGAAGTACCTGCAGTCGACTTTGAGCAAAACAATATTTCCAGAGATCTGGGACGTTCGTAATCACCTGGGGCGCACGAAACCTTATGGCGGATGAAGTAGGTGCCAACTGAGGCCAGGGCCTCCTAAGAACCGAGGAGCTGCGATGAGCTTAAATCAAGTTACGATGAATCTTCCGAACTACCCGATGGAAGAGCTGGCCAAAATCCGTCAGCGTCTTATCTCTGCCCAAAAGAAAGTCTTTGATTTCGGAACCGGCGATCCGAAAATCCCTACTTGGGAGCCGATCCGAAAAACCCTACTAGAAAACATTCCCGAAATTAGCCAGTATCCGTCGACCAAGGGTAGCCCAGAACTTCTCTCGGCAATCTGGTCTTACTGTCAAAGAAATTTTGGTGTCAAGCCGTCTGGCAAGTTCGACATTACGGCGAGCAACGGGAGCAAAGAAGCAATTTTCCACATAGCACTCTGTCTCGTCGGGCGGGCTGGTGGCCGTCGCATTATTGCTTATCCCGATCCTGGATACCCCGTCTACCGCAGCTCGACCCTCTTTGCTGGTGGTCTGCCCTATCCCATCGAGCTACGAGCAGAGAATCATTTTTTAATGGAACCATGGAATCTGCCACAGGAAGTCCAGCAAAACATGGCTGCCCTCTGGATCAATTACCCCCACAATCCAACGGGGGCTACTATAGAAGAAAATCAACTCCTGCGGATCATCGACTGGTGCGAACAAAAAGACGTCACACTGCTGGCTGACGATTGCTACATCGACATCTATAACAGTGCCTGGGATCAAAGCGGTAGAAGGGCTCCCACTCCGATCTCTTATGCGCACAAGAATGTATTCTCCTTTATGAGCCTTTCGAAGCGCTCAGGAATTACAGGCTATCGGAGTGGTTTCATTATCGGCGATGCGAGTCTGATGCCAGCTATCAATACCGCCCGCGCTAACTTCGGGGTCGGAACTCCAAGCATGATTCAAAAAGCTGCTGCCATAGCTTGGCAAGATGACGAGCATGTCTTGCAGCGGCGGGAAATCTTCTCGAGACGGATCGATCTTGCATTTCCCTATCTTCACCGTCTCGGGATGATCGCGGATAAGCCCGAGGCGACTTTTTACCTCTGGTGCAAGGTTCCTAAAGCTATCGATGATGTGAAATTCTGTCTGCAGTTGGCCGAACATGGCGTGATAAGCAGCCCTTCCCAGTGGCTCAGCGAAGGGGTGAAAGGCTACGTGCGCTTTGCGCTGGTGCCTGACGATCCGGATACTTTAGAGGCTATGGACATCGTAAAGAAGTTTGTGGGCTCCCTCTAGATTTGGAAATTGGCCATAAGGTGGGCGGCCACTGGGTTTTTGATTCGACGTTCGCCCGCCACCAGCCAAAACTCTTCTTTGACGTCATCGAGCTGACCAATGCTGAAGAGCTCTTTCGCATTGAGCATCTCCTCGACCGAGTGCTGGCTGAAAGCAGCTATTCCTGCCCCTGCTGTTGCCATCAATTTTAGAAGGCTCGAATCCTGAATCTCCGCGACGACATCGACTCTCAGATTATGGACGCGCAGAAACTGCTCAATTTCACCTCGCATCCTATTGTGTGCGGAGGGCATGAGAAAGGGCTGATTATCGAGCGACTGCGGATAGTTTTTGTTTAACTTGGCAAAATTCTTTGCACCGCAGATCACCACGGGATATTGTCCGAGCATACGGGAATAGAGACTTTGATTTTTGCCGATACTTTCACCAACCGGTGGGGGGTGATTGATGAGCAAGAGGTCCAAACGGTGGGCCTTGAGCTCGCGAAAGAGGAAGTCGCTCTGACCTTCCACCACCGAGGCGACGCAATCCCGCAGACTCTGAGCCTCTTGGTAGAGACGCCACAGAGCTACTTTAGGTATCGTGTCCAGGCTGCCGATTTGAAACTCAATGCGATCTTCCCGCAGTCGATCTCCAAGAGCGTCTTGGAGCTCGTCACCTAGGCGAAAAATCTCGTTAGCGTAGTTCAAAGCAATGCGGCCTGCCTCGGTAAGATGCAGGCGCTTCTTGCGTCTCTCGAAGAGGGGGTGGCCAAGGTTTTCTTCGAACTGTTTAAGCTGAGTGGAGAGTGTCGGCTGACCCAAGCGTAGCTTTTTGGCAGCCTTAGCTATGCCTCCTTCTGTAGCTATAGAGCGGAAGTAAAAGAGATGATGATAATTTAGCCATGCATTATTGCTTCCCACAGGCTCAAGTTCCTACTTCGAAAAGGCGCTCGCTTTGAAAATTTTGCGCGCTTGCTGGATCGATCATACCCTCGAGCTTGATTTTAACAGCGTCTTTTTGTAAGGTGTCCCGTCCTTTTTTTGCAGCGTCGAGGTGCTTCCACTTGATTTGGTCGATCCATACGGATTGAGTTTTATCGAAGTAGAGGTGGCGCTTCTCAAAGCCATCCTGTTTTTTTAAAACGGCGTTGAGTTCTTCGGCAGCCTTCTTGCCTTGCTCAAAGTTCACGGAAGGCTTGAATTTCCAGATCGCAAGATCATAGACGTCAGGCTTTCCGGCAGCCCATAGATCAAAAGGTCCCAGGCTCCAGCTAGCTAGCGAGAAATATAGTGTCATCCGCCAAAATGATTTCAAAGGCTGCATAGTCAGAATAGCTCCCACTTGGAATATGTTCGAGAGGAAAGCATTGATGTAAGCAAAACTTCGGCCAAAAGCCAAGGATTAGACTAGCAGGAATCATTGAGGGTCGGCATCATGTGGGTTAGAGAGTCTCAAGTTCTGGCCTCAACAAATCTTAGGGTGTGTTTATGAAGCTCTTTTATAGTCCTGGTTCCTGTTCCCTTGCCCCCCACCTCATTTTGAATGAGTCAGGTCTTGCTTATGAAGCTGTTGCAGTTGATTTAAGAAAGAAAACCTATGCTGGAAGTGACTTTCGTCAAATCAATCCCAAAGGCTATGTGCCTACTCTAGAAATTTCCAATGGGCAAGTTTTGACAGAATGTTCGGTAATTCTCCAGTATCTTGCTGACCAAAAGCCCGAAGCAAAGCTCATTCCAACTCCTGGAAGTTTTGATCGCTATCGCTGTCTGGAATGGGTGAATTTTGTCGCCACTGAAATCCATAAGGGATTTGCACCCCTCTGGAACCCTAAGACGCCTGATGCGTACAAGGAAATGGTTCGCGAGAACCTTAGCAATAGACTCGAATTTGTTGCCAACCAGCTCGCTGATCATGAATATCTGATGGGCAAGCAGTACAGTATTGCCGATGCCTATCTTTTTACGACACTGAGCTGGAGCTCTATCTTGAAATTCGATCTAAGTCCCTGGGCCCCCATCATTAAGTTCGTAGACAGAGTGAAAGCGCGACCCGCGACACTGACGACGATGAAAAAGGAAGGGCTTCTAAAATAGGCAGCCTTCGCAGGTTCAAAGGCCGCTTTCCTTAATTACCCGCAGGAGAGTGGCCTCATGCAGGTGATGGCCTCCATCGAAGCTAGAAATTTCGAAGCGAGTATCCGATTTTTGAAAGCTTTCCGCAAATCTCTTGGCCGCAGGAAGAGTCAGCTCTTTGCGTCCTAACATGAGATAAAAGCGGGAGAGAGGATTTAGCTTCTCCACCTTGGGCTCCCAGCTCCCGCTGCTCCCCGATGCAAAAATCCATTTCAATGCTGGGTCCTGGTGGGCTTTGTAAAGCTTGAATGCATAATAGCCACCGTTGGAGAATCCGAGTAGACCGTATGATTTCGGGCTAGAGCCCGTCCAACAGGAAGCTGCCTTCTGCTTGATCAGCTCAAAGGTTTTCCTGAGCTCAGCCGTCTCGCTTGCGGGCCAGCAGCGCTTGCCATTTGCACAGCGCTGTTCAGACTGCGGTAGAGCTATCCGCATAGAAAGCTTCTGAGCCAGGTGCTCGAGTACAAGTCGATTGTTCCGCTCGGCATCACTTGCAGACTCCCGATCCTCTAAGCCATGTAAATAGATAAGGGAACGTTCGGCCTTGTTAGGGCCAAGACAGAGGGTCGCTGCACCCGCACTCCCAGGTCTGAGGATAAAGAGAAGGAGGTACCCAAGGAGGCTAAACTTGATAGACCTTGTCATGATCGGTTTTTACCGACGAGTGAAAGCGGGGAGGCTTTGTTTTCAAGCCTGTCCCAAGCCAGTCGGTATTCTTCCCGCGAAAGGCGCACTATTTCCGGAATCCCAGCCATCTGCCAGGTCTTAAGTGTGAAGCCAGGGTCGATGGCATTGAGAAAGAGAGCAATCGCATCACTCGCGAGACAGATGACAATGACTTCATCCTGGTGATGGAGCATGAGGCTTTGGATTGTGCGAACTATCCGCCTTTGGGCAACTCGGCTCGATTCGAACTTATCAGGTGCAAAATCAAAATCTTCCCAGACTTTGCAGCGCATCGGGCTCAAGTCCCTGGTTTCGTTTGGCTCAATCTTATGTTCTTGGAGTTCATTTAGAACTAATATCTTGAGTCCATAAACCTGGGCGAAGGGTTGAACTGTTTCTATCGCCCCGCGTTCCGTGCTTGCATAGATGTGTCGGATGCCGAGAGATCCGAGGGGTGATACTAATTTTCGCGCCGCCTCTTGGCCAGCGAGACTGAGAGGCCAAAGTTCCTCGGGCAAGCCGGCTTCAGGGACAGAGGCAGCTTTGCGAAGCAAGTAGAACTTAGTCATAGGTGATCTCACGACTAGTTGTTCAAGCCATCATTAAGCTTTTATACATTAATGAAAGCATAGGGTCGATCGTGGATCTTACCAGTATTATCAGTAGCGGCGCCCCCAGCGAAACATTGCAGTACCCTTATTTTCATGACTTTCTTCATCAGTTTCGGCAGTCGTTTCAAATGACCAGTTTTCTGTAAGCCTTTTGCGCATGCCTACGCTTTGATTGAGGCCTTCAATGTCTGAGCCTACCGAAAGCGATAAGGTCTTACCGAGGCGCACACGCGCACGAAAAACACCTGTATGAGGATTGTATCCCACGCTATCGATAGGTGTCGAAGCCAGATAATACATAGAGAGCAGGCCAACGGCACCGTCGACCATTGCGGCGCGGGTTTCTTCGACTGAACGAAGGTTGTCTTCGTCTAGTGAATCGGAGCTACCGCCAAACAGCACCATCGATAAAAGCTCGGAAGAACTGCGGGGTGGCTGGCTTTCGAACGAGTAAAAAGGCTGAGAGACGGTACCCGAGAGTTTGAGGTCTATTCTGAAATCAGGGTCCCGAAAAACTAAAAGGCCATCCAAAGAAGGCGTTTCGATGGCTGGATCAAATACAACCTTCAGGTGATCGATATGAGCCTTCTTTTTAAGGAAGCTGACTTCATAATCTTCAATCGATACCGTGCCAGAATTTGTCGGCTTATCACCTTTAAGTACTAGATCGATTCCGATGGGGATAGGATTCTTCACCAAGTGACTCGCTAACTGGAGAGGGCGCCCTCGGGGAGTAGAGATTTTAATATCGAGCTCTACGGGTAAAGGCACCGGCTCAGGGTTCAAGGCGGCTTCCGTCAGCTCGGCAATGCGTTTGTCTGGAAGAATTTGCGGAACTGGTTCATCAAGCGAAACTTTCGGGAGTTGAAAGGTCACCTTTTCTAGATTGACAGTCATCTGGATAAGAGGCTTTTGCTGGCCTCGCGTCTGCACCAGACCGTCAGCTTTTATCCACATTGTCTGAGTCGATGAATCGAGCTCACTTGCACAGGAGATTGGGAGATAGAGCATTTGATCTTCAAGTTTAATGCGCCCTTGCGCACCGCATTGAATACGTCCATCGAAGGTATTGAAAGGCGCAGGAATTGAAAAATCAGTGTTTGCAAAGCGCTTGACGGCTGACTGAAAGCTCCCCAGAACTATGCGGGTATCAATGTTCGCCGTACCGGCAAAAGATTGCTGAGGCCCAAAGAGAACGCCGCTCAGACTGATATCGGTCTTGCCGTTCAGCTGATAAACTTCGCTCTTCAAGGGCTCCAGGATAACGCTGATAGGCGCTGTAAACTGTGGGGCATCGTTCCAAGCCTGGATAGTGAAAGGCCCCTTGATGCTCAAGCTGGCGGTACGCGGCAAGAGGTCTTGAAACGGCTGCTCTGCCGGTGCTGGCACGCGAGTCAATGCTATCGCGCAGTCGAGAGCAGACTCGAGAAATGGTCGACGCTTTTCGCCGAAAGCTCCTTGAAGCTGACAGCGGGGCAGAGCGATTTTCTCAAGAGTTTTGTGGGGATTCGTCACCTGTCCATTCAGATTAATCTCGAAGCGTTCACCGGCCAGTTTTCCTTGGGATTTAGCCGTAAAAACCGAAGGGCCATAGTTGTACGATGCATTAAGGTCGTAATTGCCATCCTCTAAACTTGTTAAAATCACTTTACCATTCAAGCTAGCATTTCCCAGTTTAGCCAGATTGGCTTTACCTTTGATAGTGGCGTCGAGTGGCAGGTAACCCTCTACCGCTGGTATTTTCATGCCGAGATCAAGATTCACGCTTTGCAGGGGGACGCCTTTGACCTTGTCCAGATTCATAGCTACGTTCAGTGTGCTTTCGTTAGGCTTACTGATGCTGAGCTTGGCGCGTCCCTCGACGCTTGGCTCACCCGGCCGATGAATAGCGAAAGAATTCCAGCTTATCTCGCTCGGCTGCAGCCTAATTTTTTTAATTTGCTCCATCCAACGGCTTTGTTCGGCCATCGGAGGGGGATTCTGCGGCTGTTGAGGTGGATTCGTCTCGGGTGCTTTTAAATTTATATTTAAAGACTCGCCTTGAACGAGGATAGGCCCTAGGCTGCGGACAACTATCCCCTTTTCATCCAGACTGAAGTCGACACGGCCTTCAGCGTGGGGGAGATCCATCTGCATTGGATCGAGATCGACCCGTAGTTTGTCGACTAATAAGCCTAGCGTCCAAACTCGTTCCAGATCAGTCTTGCTCAAGCGAATATCGACCTTGCTTGTGATCGGGCGTTCTTGGTAAGGAGTGAAAACTATCTCGTCAAATGAGATATGAACAGGATCAAGGCGCAATGCGTCGAGCCAACGAATCCATTTTCCTTCCAAGGTGAATGGCTCACTTGCAGGATCAGGTGCGCTAGCCCGCATATTGAATTTGCCATTTAAAACATCGATTGGCCCCAGCCTTGTCACTCCTAAATGAGTGGGGTTTAGATCAAAGAACAGTTGCAGAGATAAGTAGGGGATTTCAATCTCGATATTTTCCATACGCAACTGGAATCCTCGGCTCTTTACCGTCAGGTTTCGGTGAAAAAAGGATTCCTTCTTGAACTCGGGATTCAAGCTTTCGAATGTCAAATCTATTCCCATGGGACTCAAGATGCGCGTCGACGCCCATCGCAACGAAGCTTCGTTAATGAACCACTGTGGCTCGAGAAGGACAATGTACAGAAGAACACAAACGGTCATGCTCAAACTCAGCAGTGCCGTGAGAATGATGCCGAAGGTTTTTAGTAGCCTTTTAACGCTGAGCATTAAAATTGCTCTCCTAAGCTAAAGTAGAATTGCCATTGCTCCAGACCTTCTTTTTCTTCTCTATTCTTCCCAGACACATAGCCATGCCCAGCCGTTACCCGCAGTCCACCAATAGGTGATTCCCAGCGCATACCTAGGCCGGGAGACCAGTAGAGTCTAGGGTATAACTTGAGGTACTGTTCGCCAAGCCAGCCGAAGTCGGCGAAGATGAAGGGCTGCAGCTTGTAAGGAATCACATTATTTAGTCTGAGTTCACTACCGATATACGCGGCTGTCAAAGAACCCTCGGCCTCATCGCCTCCTTTCTCAGGCAGTGACCTTCTTTTAAAGCCCCTGAGATTTTCCGAGCCACCGAGGAATTGCTTGAATGAGAGAGGCAGTTCTTCCGCCTTTGTATCCCGCCCAGCCTCAGTCGTCGCAAAATTCCCGCGCAGACCCAAAATCCAGATTTCAGGATCCATATCCAGGAGGTTCCAAATTCGGGTAAAGTCGATGCTATAGGTCAAAGCCGAAACGTCGGATGCAATGCTCTTTTCGCTCATCGATGCGTTGAGGTTGAGCTGATAGCCTTTTAGAGGGTTTGCCCGATAGTATTCAAAAAAGTTGCTTTCAAGACTGAGGCCGAGATCTAGAGTCAAAAGCCGCGTAGCCTTAGGTCCATTGCCCTGCACAGTGGATTCAAACTGGAGACCTGGACCCACGAAGTACTCAGCATGTAAGCCTGCAAAATCGCTCGTCCAGGCCGGTGTGCTCGAGACTTTTAATCGCAGTGACTCATAAGTTTCTACTTCGCGCTCGGCGCGGATAGAGGACTTTAGGTAGTGTCGAGTGGGAAAAGGTAAGTAGTACCAGTTGAAGCGAGTCTGCAGGACTTGAGAAACATAAGAAGCGGTAGCTAAGACATCAAGCGAGGAGGCGGTTTCCGAGAAACGCGTGTTGGTCCAAGAACCACGGACCTTGAACAGTTCCTCGGTGTCAAACCCAAAGCCAAAACTCACGATCCGAGGCTTGCCGGCAAAAGTAATCTGTCTCACGGTGCCGGGCCTAGGCTCCTGGCATAGGGGGAGATACTGCGTGTTGATTACTGCTCCAGAAGCGCGGAGGCGTTCAGAAGAGAGTTCTAAAAGCATTGAATTATACCGATCACCCATATCGAAAGCATGGTAGCGATCGAGGATGCCGCCGCGGATATAAGGAATAGGATCGGCATCGATTTTATCGATCGTCCAAAGCGGTCCCGTCTCAAGCGCGACGATTACTTCGCCAGTCTCAGGATCACCGACGCTTCTGATTTCGGGGCAGGGATACCCAAGTCGGCTCAATCTGGTTCCCACCCATTTTTCTATACCATCGAGTTCGGTGGGAGTGAGGGGCTTACCCCGCGGGAGCCAATACTTTTCAATCCTGAGGTCCTCTATAGGGGGCTGAGTGGAGAGTTCATTGATGAGAGTCGGGATCCCAGGCTGAACTGTCAGCTGCTCGCCTTCTATAGTGAAGACCGGATGGTGATAGCCGCGAGCTTCAAGGAAATTCTGCATCAGAAACTGCGCCTGGCGCAGAGGAATCTGCTCCCAGGCTTCAATCCCTGAACTGCCGCAAAGGAGGCGTCGTTCTGTGCCGGTAAAATTGAGATCGTACTCATACGCTACAATTACGTTATCGCACAGCCTATTGATCTCGGTGTCAGCTTCCTGCGCCTGAGCAACTATCGCATGAGCAAAAACAAGGCAGGCTACTAGCCACTTGCGAGAACTGAAAAGAGTCGAAAATTTCCCTTCTGAGCCTAACAAAAAAAGACCTCATTTTGGCATGTTTCAAGTGAGTCCTTAGGACCATCCGTTTCTCTGGCTAATCGTTCTAGCAAGAAAGCCGCGTCTGCGCAGCCCAAAACTAGGGAAAAGAGGCTGAAGTTTTCACCTTCTCAGGCCCTATTTAAGCGAGATTTTCATAGAAAGTGGATGAGAGAGGAATCGTAGGAACTGGAGAGGATGAGGGGGAGAGTCGGCGCAGTCTTGCTGCGCCTCTGGCTTAGACTTAGGAGCTTTGGAGCGTTCTTCTTATGGCCTGCACGGGGGCGAGTACTCTAGGAGTCATCGATCCCAGTGTCTCCGACGCTACGATTGCTTCCTGTGGAAGGCCCAAAGCCCTTTTCACCTGTGGCCTGACGATTTCTGGGCTTCCTTGGACGCCTGAAAGGTGCAGGCGTGCGATCCGACGCCACTGGATGCGGTCGTCTGGAACGAGAAGGCAAATAGCCTCGCCACTTGCTCCGGCGCGCGCTGTACGACCGATGCGATGGACGTAGTCTTCTGGCGACTGGGGCAAATCATAATTGATAACGTGACCAATGTGGGGCACATCGATTCCGCGTGCAGCTATGTCTGTAGCAACCAGGATGCGATACTGGCCCGAACGAAACCCGGAGAGGGCAGCTTCGCGTTGGCTCTGGGTGCGGTCGCCGTGTATCCGCGCTACCGAATGACCATATTTCTGCAAGAATTTTGCGAGACGGTCGGTGCGATGTTTGGTTCGTGCAAAGATAAGTATCCGACCGGAACGCGAGTTCAGCTGATCGAGGAGAACTTCGTTCTTCGCATCGTTGTTGGTCTCAACCACAGTGTGCTGAATGCGAGGCGCCTCGGCCTGAGTCGATTCAATCGTTACGCGCTGCGGATTCTTGAGATAACGAGCGGCGAGCTCCACGATATTAGGCGGCAAAGTCGCCGAGAAAAGGAGCGTCTGGCGATCAGCCGGCAGATGGGGAAGGATAGCTTTCAATTGGGGTGCAAAACCCATGTCGAGCATCCGGTCTGCTTCATCAAGTACAAGGAGTGCCGTCTGTGATAAGTGGACGGTACCCTGTTGAATATGGTCCACCAAGCGGCCAGGGGTGGCGACGATGATGCGAGGCCTTTGAGCCAAAGCGCGTTTTTGCTTGAACATCGATGCCCCGCCGATCAGCAGTGCAACCCGTAGTTGGGGGGCGGCACTTACCAGTTTGGTTAGGACTTCGCCGATTTGCATCGCTAATTCACGCGTAGGCGCTAGAACTAAAGCTGTCTGCGTAGGCTGTTCGAGCAGTCTAGCGACAATGGGGATCGAGAACGCCCCGGTTTTGCCCGAACCTGTCTGAGCGCAGCCGATCAGGTCTTGCTTAGCCAAGACTACGGGGATGGCTTTCTCTTGAATCGGGGTCGGAGTTGAAAAGCTCATCGCTTCCAGAGCGCGATGAAGAGCCGCGGGCAAGGGGAGATCATTAAATGTCACAGGTCTATCCTTTGTTAGGATGCGGACGAGCTAAACTCGAGACGAAAAATCCGCCCTATGACACTTAGGGTCGAGCTGGCTCATCAATAAGAGTATCTTACGGGAGGTGGATGAGGTCCACGAGAGGAAATTTATTAATCCGCTCATTCTGCAGCATTCGCTTACAGAAGAGCGGATCTCGATTACATGATGAATGGAATCTTAGTAGCGGCTACGTCCACCGAAACCACCGCCGCGATTGCCGCCGCGGTCACGGCTGCCTTGACCGTAACCACCGCCGCCGCCGCCGCCGCCGCCGCCACCAATATC
>JBGSTX010000117.1:0-11322 GCA_041736305.1 Oligoflexus sp.
ATATCACGATTGCTAATGAAGACCACCTGATTGGCCAGAGTCAATACCAAAAAGTCGTCGTAATGCAGGGCAGCATTATGTTTGGACCGAATGTTAATCTCACAAACAGTTCCATTGGGCAGATCGAGAGTTCCTGCGGATATCTCATGCGCCTGGTGAAAAGCGTCGCGACGGTCAAGATTGCCGCCGGTATTCCATGAGCAGTTTTTGCGTTCGAGGTAAGACTGGGTCTGGGTGAGACTTTGCATAGACGTTTCAGCTCCACCGCGACACTTTTCTAGGTAAGCAGTGACATCTGCCTTGCTGGGGATATCGATAAGGCCATCCTCATTGCTGTCGAGTGCGTCGCTAGATTCGAGCCGGGCAGGTGCCAGAGACGAGGCAGTATTCTCACTGAACATACCCTCAGAACATTGAGTCAAAAACATCGCTAATACTGTAATCAAAGCTCGCATCAAACACCTCGCCCTTGCGCATGATAAGTGCTTTTCGGTATCTGCGATGCTAATTTTAAAGAATAGCGAAAAGAGTTGGAGTTTCTGGTGTTTAGGGAGGATAAAAAAGCAAGAGTCCGGCAGCTAGGCTCCCGAACTCAGCTAGTTAGAACTGCAGCTTTTCGCAGTCGACATTGCAGCTGTCGACGAAGCGAAGGCAAGTCGAAAGCGCCTTGTCTTCTGCAGCGTCGCGATCTGCATTTACACCGAAGTAGAAGAGGCCACTGCTGCTGTCGTCAGAAGCACGGCAGCTCCAAGTGTAGTGATTGCCGCCGCCTGGACTTAGACCCCTACCTCCACTCTGTGAAAAGGCAGAGCTCGCCAGCAGAAGTGACGCAAAGCTCAAAAGTCCGGCTTTCAATAGCAGTTTACTTGAAACGATTTTCATAGAAGGTCTCCCTATGTGTTAAAAACCTGGGGAAACTTAGCTCCAGAAAATAAAAAAAGCTAGGCTGAATGCCTAGCGTGCCAGTGCTTTGCAGTTTTCAACTTATCTCAGAGCGGTGCCGACAAAAGCTGTCCTTCTGGCAATTATCTCTGAAATTGTTCCCGCCTGTATTTCCAAAGACACGTCGCCAATCACAATATTATCGTAGGTGCCTTGCGCATTTGACGTCGCTCTCAGCAGAAAGCGATAGGTCCCTTTAGACAGGATCACCGGCAGCATCCCAGGATTGAGCTCAGTGGGCGTCAGAGCAAGGGTTTGCATTATCGTAGTGCGGCCTCGATCTTCCGAATGTTCCAGTTCGAAGCTGTTGCGCGACGGCCCATTAGCCACTCCACAAACGTTCAGCAAGGACGCGGAGAGGGTCGCCGTATCGGAAAGTACGGTAAACTCCCACTCATATCTGGTTCCTAGGTTCATGGACTTGTCGCGTTCGACTGCAGCACAGCCCGGCTCGCTCCCCCCAAATGCCTGAGACGCTCCAAGTAAGCCGACGAGATTTCCTGTCAGGGAAAGAACCTCGAGTCCCCTCAGGTCTGATCCAGCAGAGAAAATCACATCAGGAACGTTGATGTCCATGGCGCTTACGTAGAGATTTGGACCGACCAAACCCTGACGTGAAAAGTTAAACGAGTAAGTCCACTTGCCGTTAGCCTAAAGCACCACAGGCAACTTTTCGCGCGGTAAGATCGGAACTGAATCCAGCTTATTAGGGCCCTGTGCAAAGGAGAAGACGAGAAAGTCAGCTTCGCCTATCGCCCTTTCCTTGGGATCGAATTCGCAATCAACCTGAGCCGCGTCTTTAGACAGCTTATCCATCATTGTTTTACAATTGAGATAGGCACCACCAACAGGAGGTGGCTCGATAGCAACGTCCTTACCTTTAGGCGGTAGGGTGGGGTTTTGCTCAGACATTGGTCCACTATGAGTTACTTCAATATTCTGATCTCTAGTTAGAGAATTCGCTCCACCGCTCTCACCTTCGATCAGCCTTGAAGCAGGCGCGAGACCACAGGAAGTCAACGCCGCTCCCATGTGAATGAAGCCGAGTAAATGAAGACTAAGAATATGAACTCTCATTTGCATGTTAAGTTCCTTTTGTTTTCCTGAGCGTTAAAATCTTATCGGTAGCTATTAGACAAAAGCTAAGTAGTTGTGAATTGCATAGATAAGATGGTGAGTTAGGCTTCAATAATTCCTGACGCCAGCGAAGGTCGTAGAAATTTCTAGATTTCGGGCTATTGAGGGGCGACTTTTCCTGATTGTAAGTATGGATTCTATTGAGCAAATATTTAACAATAAAATCTACTCCTGTTCCGGCCTGCGCCATCTAAACAGTATCTGCGAGCAAAACAGCCTAGTGATCCTAAAATACCCATTAAGATTCGCACCAAAAGTTCGATACTAGTATCCTGAGTTGTGAGTCCGGTGCTAGGGCTCATGCTATAGAACTAGCAGGCTAAAAATTGGCTGGAGGAAGAGAAGTGAATAAGCGGCTTCAGCTGGTTCTAGGCGGGTTTCTGGCCGTCATTATAGGCGCGTGGCTGGCTTTCAGACCTGAGCCAAGGCCAAACCTACGTATAGCAATCAACAACTGGCCCGGCTATGAGTTTCTCTACCTTGCCCACGTCAAAGGCTTCTTTCATAATAACGGACTGGATACCAAGATTCTGGAGTACTCATCGCTGAATGATCTCCGCAGAGCCTTTGAAAGAGGGCAAGTTGATATTATGGCTTCGACTATGATTGAGCAGATTGTCAGCCGCGACAAATCACAACGCCGCGCCCAAGCCCTCATCGTAAGTGACTATTCTGACGGCTCTGATGTCGTCATAGCTTTGAAGGGTATTTCTTCAGTAAAAGAGTTGAAAGGCAAAAGAGTCGGTTTCGAGGCCGGGACAGTCGGGATAGTTCTGCTAAAACTCGCCCTGGAAAGAGAAGGAATGAGCATAAGCGATGTATCGACGATCAACGTCCCACAGGATGATGCGATTTTGGAAGAGCTGCGATCCGGATCGCTTGACGCAGTTGTGAGCTACCCTTCCGTATCTTTCAAAATTTTAAAAGGGGTGCCATCTCAGGTCATATTCAGCAGCAAAGATATCCCTGCTGCAATTCTAGACATAATTTCAGCCGACGAGAGTTTTATCCGCGAGAATCCGCAAGCGATAGAGTCATTCCGTAAAGCATATTTTCAAGCGCTTGACTACGCGAAAGAGAATCAAGAAGAATCCTACAAAATCATGGCGGCACGCGAAAATATCAGCCTAGCCGAATTTCGACAAAGCTTAGAATCAGGCATCGTGTTACTCGGCAAGGACCGTCAGTCGGAGTTCCTCCGCAAAGGAGGCATTATTGAAAGAGTGGCCCCTGCAATCGTGTCGGCTTTAGCCGCTACGAACGCTGTACAAAGCAACGTCGATATTAGCAATTTAAGCAACTCAGATGAATGAGCCAGGCTCTTTAGTTTTTGTGGAACGAGCATGCTAAGACTTTTAAATTTCAACTCGCGTTCGCGGCTTAGGTATCAGCTCGTTTCGCCGATCTTGGGCTTGAGCCTCTGCGTTTGGCTGCTGCTCGCGATATATGAATGGTTCGCGCTAAGGAACTCTCTGATGGAGAGCCTTTTTGAGAGAGCCAGGTTACTTGCCCATGCTATGGCTTTCCCATCCGAGAATGTCACTGACATAGGGAGCGTCCAGAGAATCGTGAGCTCGATGTCAGCCGAGCAAGACGTTCTTCAGGCCGTGATATTCGATCTCTCGACGCGTAAGATCCTCGCCTCCTCACAGCAGAGCATCTTGGGAGCAACTGTGGAAGAGGCCGGCTTGACTGAGATGGTCCAGCTGCTCTTAGGTGCTGAGGGGCGCCTCGACCGTGAAAGGCAGCATCTCAAAGCCGACCGTGAGCTATGGGGCCTAGCTCCTGTCAGACTCTCGCTCCGGACTGTCAATCAGCGATCTCCGCAGGAAGCAGCCCTTTTACTGCGGATCGATGCCAAGCCTAGCATCGTGGCTGCACATCGAAGCGCTGTGCAGAGATCTTTGACCTTGCTCTTAGTCATTGTCGCTATTACTGCGACGGTACTCTATCTCCTAAAGCGCATCGTGGTGCTCCCTATCGAGGACATAGCCTACTATCTCAAGTACAAAGCCCGGGATCACGGCAGCACCTCGGCGCCAATTCGATCGTTTGACGAAATAGGTGATCTCGCTGAATCCTTCAATGCGCTTCTGAATGATGTGCGTAGCAGTACCCAAAAGCTGAAAGAACAGCAAGCAGAGCTAGAGCAGACGATGCGCGCCATCAGCGAAGCTGCTATCGTGGCCGTTATGGATAAAAAAGGCAGGTGCATAAGCGCCAATGAAAATCTGTGTGAGATTTCGGGTTACCAGGCGCAGGAATTAATGGGCAGAAGCTTGCTCGAAATCAGTTCGACTCACCGTAGGGAAGAGTTTTTTGAAGAGATGTGGCAAAGCATATTAGCCGGACAAATCTGGAAAGGTGAAATCCAATACAAGGCTAAGAATGGCTCGTATTACTGGACGCAGACGGTAATCGCACCGATTAGAGACCTCGAGGGAGAAGTCCAGAGGCTCATCTCCCTTCAATTTGATTTGACGATGCAGAAAGCCACTCAAGAGAAACTGGTGCATTCGGCAAAGATGTCTTCCCTCGGCGAGATGGCGGGAGGGATAGCTCATGAAATCAATAATCCGCTAGCTATTATCTGTGGCAAAGTCACGCAGATGAAGAAGGGATTCGAAGCTGGGCGCTTCGAGCCTAGAAAGTTTTTCGAAGACCTCAGCAAACTGGAGTCGACGGCTCAGAGGATAGCCAAGATTATTCGGGGGCTTCGCTCGTTTTCGAGGGACTCTGGTCACGATCCCATGGTCGCGAGTCCTTTTTCCCGCATACTTGAAGACACGCTCGAGCTCTGCAGCGAACGCTTCAAGCACCATGGCATCGAACTCAGGATTAACTGCAAAGAAGATTTGATTTTGCCTTGCCGGCCCTCACAGATCTCTCAGATTCTGATGAATCTTCTCAGCAACAGCTTTGATGCCGTCGAAAATTTGCCCGAAAAATGGGTTGAGCTCAACGCCATGCGCTCAGCGAATATGATTAAAATCGTGGTTGAGGACAGCGGGTCCGGCATCGATTCGGACACGCTTCGCCGGATGATGCAGCCCTTTTTCACAACGAAGCAGCTGGGCAAAGGTACAGGACTCGGACTCAGCATCTCGAAGGGTATCGCGGAAGAGCATCAAGGAGAGCTCTTCGTAGATGTGACGAGAGCCCACACCTGTTTTATTCTCAAGCTTCCCTTGCTCAAAGAATCAGCATAGGCTGCGTTCAGTACGCTTCTTGCAGTTCCAATCCCGAAGCGATTTCCTTTGTCTCAAACACCGGACGACCTTCGAGGCGATTGTAATATTCGGTCTGTAGCGAGGCTCGATAGCTCCCTTGCTCGTCGCGCGTGAGGGTTAGGGCTTTCAGAGCGCCATCGACAGGCCGGTCGTCCCGCGAGCAGCTGAGAGTAATCAGCCTTGCCCTGTCTTTAGCTGCGAAGCAAGCCAGGCCTTGAGCGAGATCCTCGGTGCTTTCGCTGATCGGGCTACCGAAGCCAGATGTGAGAACGCGCAGAACTGCGTCGTATGTGCCAGCACTCGTGCGAGAGATCCGCAACTCGGTGAGCTTACCATCAGCTGGACGTAGATCGGCTTTAAAGCTAAGCCCTTGGCCAATATCATGCAAAGGTAGCGCAGAAGAACTCTCGCTCTCCCGCACCCCAGAGCAAGCGAAGATGGTACTTCCAAGTAGCGAAATCAAAAGAATATTTTTCACACTGACCCCATCGATCGAAGTTTATCCCTAGCATATGCAGGGGCTGGCGAAGGCTTTACTCCTTTGTCACTCGATGGTCAACGGCTTCTCTCCTCAGGTTTTTGCAGCCAGAATTCAGGGTCCACGTAGGTGTGGAGGAAATCGTCGATGAGTAAGGGTCTTTCCTGGCCGTCCAGTTTAACGAGATAGCCGCCGTGCTCCTGCTGCTTCCCTACAGTGAGCTTAAAATTAAACTGGCCTGTGAAGGCTAGACTGCGTCCCTGATCGAAGCCATAGGAATCAGTTGGACCTTGGGCTGTCGTCAGACGTCGGACGATCTTGGCCTCAGCCATATCGTAGAGGAGGCGACTGAGGCGGTCGGCGTTGATCGCCTGCATCCCCGCTTCTTGCATCCGCCAGATGCCTTCTGGGCCTTTCACGAGAGTCGCTTGCTTGCCGTTCTCACTGACGATAACCCGCTCAATGCCGGCTAGGTCTTCCATATCGAAAAGCGTATCGAAGACTGGTGCAGCTTTTAGGCTGCTTTTCTGCCCAGCGAATAGCACGCCAGCGAGGACAATCGCTGTTAGAGGCACGTAAAGAACGCTGAGTTTAAGCTGCGGCAATTTCCTGAAGCGCCAGAGAGAAAATCCTAGCGCTCCTAAGAGGACGAGGGCGATAGGCGTGACTATATTGGCGGCAATGAGTCCATGAAACAAACGCTCACTATCCTCTCGCAAATTGAGTCTCACGCTTCGAAAGCGTTGGTCCATAAGTCTTTGCTTTTGACGCAGATCTTTGATCATTTTCAAGTCGTCCGAACGGAGAGGGAGAGTATTGCTCGCCTGATCTCGCGCATAGAAAGTACTCAACTGCTGCTGAGCTGCCTTGATCGATTCCTGAACTTTTTTCTCCTCACCGCGCCAACGCTCTTCAGCTTCTGCTTGAATCGTCCGTAAGAGAGTGAAGGGGCGAGCAATAACTCCAGAGGTTCTAACGCCCGCGAGACTAGCGCTGCCAGCCAGGTATTCGAGCGCATTGATGACGAAGTTCAGATTGTCGTTGCGAGGGGTGTTCAGCGTTTTACCGCCTATACTCTGCGAACGCGTTGCATGTCTGTCGTCCATGAAGTCGACGTCGCCGATGACGATGATCTCGCTCTTCGCACTTTTGCCAGCTTCAAAAAGGCTCTCGAAAGAACCTTGATAGACAGCGGCGACGACTTGCTTTTCCAATGTGACTCGAAATGAAGCAACGATTGCCTGGGGACTCTGGAAGGCTAAGACGAAATTGTCGAGAGCGCCAGAGCTAGAGCCGGTTTGAAGCAAAGCTTCCATTTTGACGTTTTTACCGCTTTCTAAGGAGAGGGATCCACCTTCCGCGATAAATACTTCTCTCAGGTTCTTCAGGAAAGGGGCCTTACTGAAGTCCTGGCTACCCAGTTTCATGAAGAGAGGGTGCGGTATCGACTGCCCCAAGATATTGATGTTGGCGGCACGGCTAGCGTCTCCGATTACTTTAGTGGCATCGAATTTGATGCCCCAGTGACTGAAGAGCTGATCAAATTGGCTTGAAAAGCTGGGCATTTCGCCCCCGGGATCCAGCTGGGGTCGCCCATGTTTCTGAATGAGTTCTATTCTTGAAAAAGGATCCAGAGCCAGCATGATGCGACCACCACGCATGAGAAAACTATCGATGGAACGGCGCGCATCCTTATCGATTTCCTTGGGATGGAAGATGAAGAGCACATCCAGATCCGCAGGCAGCTCTGCAGGCAGGGTATTCCAAGTATCGACCTCGAAGGTGCCGCTGAGAGCTTCGAGCAGAGACCAAGCCTGGATCGAACCATCGGCCTGGGTTTGCCGCATTTTCATGCTCGTAAAGATAGCGAGATGCTGTTTTTTACGTACGTTTAATGCCATCAGAGCTTTGGCTATCTCGTACTCCAAGAGGTCCTCGCGGTTTGGATCGAGAAAAGGGATCGCAGCTTTGTCAGCTCCGCTCTGCATCGCAATGCCGAAATAGAGACTGCCCTGGGGGCCAGCGAGGCCTTGGAGGCCAGCCGCTAAAGCCTCATCTTCTGCACCCGAGTCCGGCTTCGGATCTATTTTCTGCACTGTAATCTGCCCGGGAGCTGCCTGAGCATACTGCTCTAGGACGCTCTTCACCCGGTAGGAATACTGCTTCATGAAGGGCGATGCTTGCGGCAGGCTGTCGGAAAAGAAGAGTTTGATCTCTGTAGGACGATCGATGGCTTGGGCGAGGGCGAGGCTATCTTTGGATATGGAATAGGCTTGGTTGGCGCTGAGGTCGACGCGAAAGTTCACGAAAGCATTGGCCAACAGCAGGCCTAGAAGCAGCAAAGCCACCGGGAGATGGCGCGAGCCTGATTTCACCAGCTGGGTGCCTAAGTTTGCGTTGCGCCCGTAGCTCGAGAGGAAGAGGTCGCAGAGCAGGAGAGCCAGACTGCCAATTAAGATAAAATAAATCACATCCTGCAGCGGGACGACCCCACGTCCGAGAGCTTCGTAATGAGTGATAACGCCGAGGTAGGCGATGGCATCGACGAGTACGAGAGGCAGGAATTCCCGCAAAAAATCGGAGAAAACACCCCAACCGACGACGAGGAGACCGAGACTGGCAAACACTGCCAGGACAAAGCTCACGACCTGTATCCGACTCAGCACCGATGAGAGATTAGCGACAGCCAGGAGACTGCCAGCCATCAGAAATCCGCCGAGGTAGCCGGAGACGATTGCACCCCAATCGGGCTGGCCGAGGTAGGCCACGGTCAGAGGCAGAGGAAAGCTCAGGGCCAGAGCAAATGCTACCACCGTCCAGGCCGCAAAAAACTTCGCCAACAGTACACTGCGGGCATCGAGCGGCAGCGTTAGCGTAAGTTCAAGGGTCTTGCTGCTCTTTTCCTCAGCCCAGGAACGCATCCCTATCCCCGGCACGAGAACCAAAAGGAGCCAGGGCAGAGCCCCGAAGAAAGGCTGGAGGTCAGCCTGATCCGTATCGAGGAGCCCATTGAGGAAAAAGCTACTGATCATGACTGCCAAATTGAAAGCAGCGATGAAAACATAGGCAATTGGAGTGCGAAAGTAGCTGAGAAGTTCCCGTTTATAAACCGGCCAGTTCAAAAAGCACCTCTTTGCATAAACCTAAGAACGATAGCGACGCCGATAGATCAGAATACCCCCTAGGCTTATCAAGCAGGGTAGCGCCAAGAGATTGAGGGCTTTAAGGCGAAAGCCAAGCGCCTCGACGTCTTCGCGCAGCTTCCTACGAATCTCGCGCCGCTGAGCTCTGAGCTTGAGCTCTTCGGCGCGGACAGCCTGAATTTGCGTCTCGAGAGCCGCAGGGTTTTGCTGGTCTGAGCCCTTGAGTTGGGACTGCAAGAGGCCGATCTCTTGCCCCAGTGCGCTCAGGCGTTGGCTGAGAGATTCTTCCTGCCCCTTCCAAAGCTGCAGGGCTTTTTCCTGCATTTCTTTGAGCCGGATGAAAGGTCTTTGGACGCGCCCGCTCGAGCGGAGTGAAATGAGCTCGTTGGAACCTGATAGAAGAGCCAGAGCATTGACCAGAAACGTGATGTTATCGTTGCGTGGTTTCTGGACCCACTGCTCACCCATTTTAAGCGCCTCGATAGCATTGGCCTCGTATAGAAAGTCGCTATCGCCGATGAGAAGTACCGTGGCCTCTGACGCGGAGCGAACCGCTGCTGCATCGTTGGAGCTGGCTCCCTCCGGTGGACTCTTGAAGGCTGAAGTGAATTTTCCCCGCAGCATGCCGGCCAGCTGCTTGACCCCGCGTTCACCGCTGATTTTGGGTGCTATAGCCTCGGGCTCAAAGAGACTGTTATAGATATGAGGGACCAGGCCCGCCTTGTCAGAAGTTTGAATGAGGGATTCGTAGCGAAGCTGCGGATCAAGCTTAGAGACATCGAAAGACCCTGCCTCGACCAAGAGCAACTGCTTGAGGCTTGTGGTGATGACAGCTTCTCGAGAAAGGTGACTTTGGTCGAGGCTCAGATAGAGTGGATTATCAAAAATCTGCCCGTTTTTTTCGACCTTTGTGGAATACTGCAGGTCTGCCACGATCTCGTTTTCAATAAACTTGACACCCCAGTGGTTGAGCAGGCTAGAGAGCTGGCTTGAACTTGGACTAATCTCGAAACCCGGCTTTTGATCGGCCAACGACTGCTGGTCGAGGGCAAAGCGAGAAAACGAATCGAGGATGAGGACTAAGCGGCCGCCGCGCATGAGAAACTGATCAATTGCATAGGCGGACTTAGCTTCCAGTTCTTTCGGGTGCATGACGATGAGAACTTTGACGTCGGGAGCAATAAGTTCGGGCGGAGTCGGATAGACTTCGACTTCATAAAAATCTTTGAGCCGTCCAAGAAAAATCCAGTCGAGGCTCCGCCCCGCATTGTCGCGCGGCTGGCTACCATTGACGCCTATCGGCAGCGAGGAATAGATGGCGAGCTTGTTGCTCTGCTTTCTCTGTAGTTTGGCCAACGCTTCGGTGACTTCGAATTCGAGAAGATCTTCTTTACGCGGATCGAAAAAGGGTATCGCAATTTCACGGTCGCCAGCGATAAGTACAGCGCCGAGATAGGCCGACTCGCCTCCAGGGCCCGGAAGACTACGGACTCCGTACTTGCGCGCCCAGACCTCGTCATCAGAGTCGGGTCGTGGATCAATCAATTCAAAGCGCAGCGCCCCTCGCGTGTGAGAGGCATATTCACGGAGAAATTCTTCGACTCGACGGCCATGCGACTGCAATACAGGATGTAGCCCGGCTAAACTCTGCGAGAGGTAGAGTTTGACTTCAACGGGAGTCGTGAGCGACTGGATGATCTGCATGCTGCCTGGTGATAGGCTGTAAAGCTTTTCGTCGGTCAGATCAAAGCGCAGGAAATAGGGGAGTGCTGGGACGAGTCCGAGCAGCAGTACCCCACAGGTACAGATGAACACAGAAGCGAGACGAGACGGGACTAGGTTCAGACGCACGAGCTTCTCCTTAGTCGGCTTTCTTCTTGGCGAGAATCTCAGCCGTCAGCACGAGGTTGAGTCCCATCATGAGCAAGAAATAAATGAGATCCCGGCTGTCTATCACGCCCTGACTCATCGTTTGAAAATGCGGCATGACTCCAAAGGTCGCGAGGGTATCGACCAGCTTGGCAGGAAACGCGGCCGATAGGATATCTGTAAAGGTCCCCCAGCCGAGGAGCAGCATGATGAAGCAGAGAAAGAGTCCTAGGAGAAAGGCGCTGACCTGGCTTTTGACTAAAGCTGAAGCGAGACAGCTGAGACTGAGGAAAACACCCGCCGTCAAGATAGCTCCGAGATAGCTGGCAAGCAGCACCCCCCAATCAGGGTCTCCGAGATAGACGATGGTGAGTGGCAAAGGAAAGGTCAGGAGTAGGCCGAAGCCCACAAAGAGCCAAGCTGCAAAAAATTTCCCAAGGATCGCGTCGCTGAGCGTCAGGGGTAGGGTGAAGAGGAGTTCGATAGTACCTGTTTGTCGCTCCTCGGCCCAGAGGCGCATCGC
>JBGSTX010000137.1:0-12796 GCA_041736305.1 Oligoflexus sp.
AGCTACTGACAGCTTTAAGCAAGGCACCGGCAGAAACAGGCTTGGTGAGATGCATTTCAAAGCCCGCAGCTAGGGCCTGAACTTTCTCTTCTTCCCGCGCATAGGCGGTAAGCGCTGCGGCGGGAACTCTTGACATCTGCAGATCTTTCATCGCCTTGAGTTTACGAATAAAGATATATCCGTCTTCTTCTGGCAAACCGATGTCGCTGAGCAGTACATCTGGACAAGACCTTGCCATTTCCTCGAAAGCTTCACGGGCTGATGCAGCCCCCCTCACTTCAGCTCCAGCTTTCTTCAGTATTTTACTAACTAAAAGACGATTGTCTGCCTCGTCATCCACGACTAATACTTTAATTCCTTGCAGAGTTTCAAGATGCAGCATAATAGGTTCGGGTTCAGTTGATCTTTCCAATGCTAGCTTTTGCTGCTTCGCTAGAGAAACGGGAGATTCCTGCAGGTCTGGGAGTATGACTCGAAACTTCGATCCCTTACCTTCCCCCTCACTTTCAACATGAATCTGACCGCCATGCAACTCAACAAGATGGCGAGCAATGGCCATACCGAGTCCAAGTCCACCATGTTTTCTCGTGATAGATCCATCTGCCTGGCGAAAGCGATCAAAAATGTAGGGAATGAAAGCTGATTGAATCCCAATCCCACTATCTACAACAGTCAGGATTGTTTTATCGTCGTCTTTTCTGAGCTCGATCGAAATGCTGCCGCCCTCCGGAGTAAATTTCACAGCGTTCGAAAGAAGGTTCCAAACCACTTGCTGAATGCGTGCCGCATCGACAGTTGCTACGGTCGGCTCAATCTTTTTAATGATTTTAATCTTTTTAGCCGCGGCGGCTGGTTCGAGGGTCTGGATCGCTGTATCAATGACTTCGTTCATCGCGGATTTTTCAAGATCGAGGCGAAGCTGACCACGAATAATGCGCGAGACATCGAGGATGTCTTCGATGAGACGCATGAGCAAAAGCTCATTGCGCTCTATAATGTCGATAATGCCTTGGGTTTCGCGGTCAAGCCTTTGCCGGTCCAGCTGCTGCGTGAAACCATAGATAGCGTGGAGGGGAGTCCTAAGTTCATGTGACAGTGTCGCTATAAATTCATCTTTAAGTCGATTGGTTTCTTGAGCTTCGCGGTAGAGCCTCGCATTATCGATTGAAATCGAGGCTCGCCGGGCGATATCCATAGCCAGCTCAAGATCACGCACACTATAGCGACGTGAGTTTTCCGCGGTCACGAGAGTTATCGAGCCTAATATTTGATTGCGGGCCTGAAGCGGCACACAAAGATAGGAGTTCAAACCTAGGCTTTTAACGAGCGAGAGGTGTTCATCGCTAAAATGCAAAGACTCTAGCCATTCATCTGTGACTTCGGGAACGAGTAGCGGTTGCCCTGTCCGCAGCACCTTGGCAACTCCATCCTCAGCCTTGGGATCCAGATTGAAGCCCAGCAGCTTCTTAGCGAGTTCCGCTTTGGAAGGATCCCAGTGCACGACCTCGACGCGGCGAGGTTGGGCATCATCATCTATGATATCTATTACGCACCAATCAGCTATAGGTCGGACCGCAAGCCTAGCCATACTAGCCAAGGTCGTCTGGTAGTCGAGTGAAGATGCAAGTACAGAACTAGCATTGGCCAGAAAGCGATGACTCTCCTCTGTTTTCTTTTGATCGTCGATGTCGGTAAAAGTCCCAAGCCAGCCTACCATCTGCCCATCTTCACCGAATTCTTGAACCGCGCGACATAGATGCCAGCGAAAGCAGCCATCAGATTCCCGCCGAAGACGGCACTCGCGCTGAAAACTCTGGCCCTGCGCTACATGCTCCCTCCACTGCTCAAAAAATGCATCATATTCATCGGGAAAAAATACTAGTCTTGCCGCTTCCCATCCGCAGTCTTCAAGGGGCGATAGTCCGCTGTACTCCTGCCAACGCCGGTTGAAATACTGGACTTCACCATCGGGCCGAGCTGTCCAGACGATAGCTGGCATCGACTCAGCGAGACTCCTATACCGTCTTTCTCTTTTGCGCTGCTGTTCTTCGAGTTGGAACTCTCGCTCGCGACGCTCATGAACCTTTATTCGCTCGCGCTGCTGATAGAGTTCCACAAAAACTTTGACTTTGGCTCGTACGATATTAGGCTCAAGTGGTTTCGTCAGATAATCGACAGCACCGAAGGAGTAGCCCTTGTAGACAAAATTGACATCAGTTGCCATCGCGGTCAGAAAAATAATAGGTGTGCTACGATGACGCTCATTTTCCTTAATGACTGATGCCAACTCGAATCCATCCATTCCAGGCATCATCACATCGAGCAGCAGCAGTGCAAATTCTTGCCGCAGCAAGCAGCGAAGCGCATCAGATCCCGACTGCGCCGCGACGATTTCAAATTCAGGTTCTGAGAGTATAGAGCTCAGAGCCAGAATATTTTCGGGCCGATCATCTACGATCAAAATGGCGACTTTTTGATGCGATTGAAGGGCTACTTGCATTTTAACCTCAAAAATTCGCGTCCAACACGGATCAATAGCGTCAGAAAATACGCCACTCTAAATTCGTATAAAGACAAGCGGACTCTGATTAAATTAACCATACACAATCTATGAGCGGGGCTTAAGCTTTTTAGGGTCACGTTATGCACAAGAGACAGACTGCCACCAATCCTTGTAGCTATAAAGATCCACCCTTGTCACTTTTTTGTGAGTCAAAGGCGAGCTGAATTCTACTCTTGTCGTATCCCAGTTCTTTGGCCGCTAATTTTTCGAAGGCATTCTCCGGCACAACTCCTGCATCTATACTCTTACAAAACGTCGCCGCAGAGACGCGGCCAGATATGTCGAACCTTTTGAAGGACGAGTTCTATGCAAACAACACCCCAGAAAAACGCAAAACTACTTTCATCCGTATCGAGATCCACAATAGCGTTGGCCCTGCTAGGCGGGTTAGGCCTAGTCGGCTGCACACACCGCGAGGACACCTCATCTATTCCGAGTTCGAGTGCTCCTGATACGCCGACAGCCATTGAATCCGACACAGGTTTGACCCCAGGCGCCGGCAGCGATACCGATACAATTGGTCAAGCCCCCTCCGCAATGGGAACAACCGGCACCGTCGGCTCAACAACTGGGGAAAGGACTGGGAAAACCACTACAAGTTCTCCTAACCCTGCGAACGAAGCGGATTCGGAAGTCGCCCCTCCCGATACCTCTGTTTCGGTCGTACCGCCCCCCACTACAAGAGCAACCACAGCTCCGAGTGACGGCAGTGCAGCAACTCAACCTGGAAGTGATAATTCCGAAAGGAATAAGCGACACACTGATCTCACGGCAGGCGATCAAGGCAACGATCCGCGTGATATTGAAATTACCAGGCAGATTAGAAAAAGTATTACTGGCAATGACGCGCTATCGACATATGCTCGTAACGTAAAAATAATCACGCGGAACGGCAGTGTAGTTCTCAAGGGGCCTGTCAGAAGCCTCGATGAAAAAGAACTGGTTGAAAATACCGCACGCAAGGTAGCAGGCAATGCGCAAGTCAGTAGCGAACTAACCATCAGCCCGCAATAGGCCATGAGCTTAAAGAGGAACTTTCTTCTGTTCCTCCTGCTCCAAAGTCTGCCATTTAAAAACTTTGAAGAGATAGGCAAGGCTAGGAAAAATAAGGAGTGCCCCAACCAAGAGGCTGCCTAGCAAAACCCGTAAAGTACTCTCTGGAGCGGCAGCTGCATAAAAGGTTAGGTGAACCTCACCTGACTCGGCAGCATAGCGAAGAGCCAAAGGATATTGTGCAAACATCCACGCAACGATAACTAAGGTCACTATCAATACTCCGTATACGCGCGCAGCAATCATCGGCGGTGGTGCGTAGAGGCTTCTTCGAAAGAAGAAAAGCAAAACTGTACCTATACCGAAACAGAGCAGACTTACCACGTTATCGACGAAAATCGCTGCTAAAGGCAGGTCCATGCGTTGGGCAGCCAAGAAAATCCCGGGTCCGAGAACCGCTGACCCAATACTGGCTGAACGAGCCTTGCGCCTGAATATTTGAATGAGTTCAGGATCGCTGGTTTCACCCATCAAGTAGACCGAAGCTAGCAAAGCGCAAAGGCAGACTGTAAAAACACCAACCAAAAGGCAGAAGGGATTCAACCAAGGGTCTAGAAATAACCCTGAGTAGGTCTGAGCTTGAGGATTAATCCGCCCGATAATAAACGCGGCGCTGGTGGCCCCGAGAAAGAAGCTGGTCCAAAGGCTGGAATACGCAAAAATCCTTGAGTAAGTGCGATAATTCGTGGCTTTAAAAGTATCATAATGGCGAAAGGTGAAAGCGCATCCTCTGGCGACTATACCCAGCAGTACAGCCATCATAGGTAGGTGCAGATAAGTCAGGGCTTCGGTGTAGACCTTCGGAAAGCCCATAAAGAGGATGACCACGGCTAGAATAAGCCAGATATGATTTGCTTCCCAAACAGGCGCCATAGCATGCGAGATAATGCGTCTGAGATCCTCGTTTCGGTAGCGCCCAAGACCGACCTCCAGGATACCTCCACCGAAATCAGCTCCACCAAATAATACGTAGAAGGCCAATGAAAGAGCGAGGAAGATGAGAACAATGTCTATCATCGATGACCCCCTTCCTCTGCGAGCTGCTTTCCCTCCCTGTGAAGCAGGGCGATTTGTCGTTTCATGATGAGAGTCACGACGGCAATGAGAAGTCCGTAGATGAGAAGGTAAAGGGCCAGGGTGAAAGCTACTCCCGGCCGAGTCGTCACAGCATCCGCCGTTTTCATAATACCGTAGATAATCCAGGGTTGCCGCCCAACTTCAGTGACGACCCAGCCGGCTTCGATGGCGAGAAATCCCAAAGGAGTCGTCAAGGCCAATACCTTGAGCCACCTTGTTCCAGCAAAAATGAGCGGCTTTTTCCACATGAGCCAGAGTCCAAGCAAGCCGATCGCAGCCAGATAGGTGCCTATACCCACCATGATCTGAAAAGCTATATGAACTATCGCGACCGGAGGCCACAGTTCTTTAGGAAAGTCTTTGAGTCCTTTTACTTCAGCATCAAAATCGCCAAAGGCAAGAAAGCTAAGGGCCTTGGGTATTTTGATTGCCCAATCTGTAACTTCCCTCTTCACATCCGGCAGGCCACCAATAATAAGAGGAGCTCCACGCTCTGTCTCAAAGTGCCCTTCCATGGCGGCAAGTTTGAGCGGCTGACGCTCAGCCACGCTCTTGGCTGAGAAATCACCGACTAGCGGCTGAATAAGCGCCGCTACTGCGGAAAAGACGAAGGCAATGCGCAAGGCGCTGAGATGCAGAGGGAGTCTATGCTTCAGATATAGCCAAGCGTGCAAGCCCGTAACAGCAAATCCCACCGCCTCGAAAGAAGCTACGATCATGTGTATTCCTTGCCAGAGGGCGGCTTTATTGAACATTGCTGCCCAGGGATCGATGTCAAAGGCTCGTCCATTCTCCCAGCGAAATCCACTTGGGCTGTTCATCCATCCATTGGCACAGATAACGAATAGGCCGGAGGCAACACCTGCGACACCTACTAGCAAGCCGGACACCCAATGAATGCGAGGCGGTACCCGATCCCAACCGTAAAGAAAAATACCAAGAGCGATGGCTTCCAGGAAAAAAGCTGTACCTTCCCAAGCAAACGGCATACCGATGATGGGTCCAGCCAGATCCATAAACTTCGGCCACAGCAAGCCAAGTTCAAAGGACAAGGCCGTGCCCGATACAGCTCCGACGGCAAAGAAGATGGCGACTCCCTTCGACCAGGCTTTGGTAAGGGTTCGATATCGCTCTTCTCCCGTACGCAGGTAAAGGTAGTGAGAGGCTGACATGAGAAAGGGCATCGCGATGCCTATAGCTGCAAAGATGATATGAAAACCCAGGCTGAAAGCCATCTGCATGCGCGCGGCTAGGAGGTTGTCCATGATGCCTCCGAAAAGGGGTGAATCAGCGATAACCTTATTCGAAAGCCTGAGCAAGAGCTTTGCACGAAAGGCCTTGCTTCCTTAGTATTGCTATACATGTGCGAATGTTTTTTTCTTGCCAGAAGTCGATGAAGCGTAAATAAAGACTGGCTGAAGCGAAGATTTTTCATCCTCTAGCTAAGAATGCCAAATTGCCATATGAAAGCTCCCTGTCAGTTTTATGGTAAGTGCTCGGGCTGCACGCTCCAACACTTGCCCTATGTGAAGCAGCTGCACGATAAGAACCGGAGTCTACTCGCTAAGTTTCGGCCCTTGCTTAAAGATGGGCCGGATACCGCACTCCAGGCTATCGTCGAAAGTCCATCGCCAACCGGCTATCGGATATCGAGTAAGCTCTGCCTTCATGAAGACGATGCAGGTCGCCGCGCAATCGGCCTTTATCAACAGGGTGGCAAGACTGTCAGCGATATTCCAGGTTGCCTGGTCCACCATCCCGCATTGAACAAGCTCATTCAAAGACTCTTCCAGGGCGGCCTACGGGTCCCTGCGCCTTTTTACAATCACAAGAAAAAAAGTTTCCAAGGCGGACGGCTAAAATTTTTGACCGTTCGCTACTGTCCTGAAACTGCTGAGGCCGCTGTCGTGCTTTCCCATACGGGGGTTGATAGAGGAATTTTAGAGAGTTGGGCGGCAAAGCTAGGTTTACCGCAGCTTTGTCTTTATGAATCGACTCTAGTCAAAAGCGACGACGATTTGGTGCTTTCCCGAAAGGTTGATCATCTCAGCGGGCCATCAACTTTCGCGTTTTGGGCTGCAGGCCATCGGTTTGACCTCAACCCTCTGGCTTTTTTTCAGGCCAATCACAGCCTCGCTCAGCGCTTTATAGAATATATTACCCAGGATCTTAGGGGTGATATTCTGCTCGACCTTTACGGAGGATTCGGCGCCTATAGCTTTGTGGCTGCTCAAGCCTTTGAGAAGATCTACGTCATTGAAACAAATGAGCATGCCATCAACGCTGCCGAGGCTAGCGCTCACCAAGAAGGACTCAAACGAATTAGTTTTCATCGACAGAGAGTCGAAAATTTTTTCGAGGATTTTTTGAAGCAGCCCGAATCGAAGCGAGTGAATCACATTATCTGCAACCCACCCCGTAGCGGTCTATCTTTGGAAGTAAGACAGGGTCTCTTGAGGTCTCGCTTCGACCAGCTGCAGGGGCTCGTTTACGTCTCCTGTCACCAGGATAGTCTGTTTAGGGATCTGCAGGCTTTGACCCGGTCAGGGCTCTTCGAACTGCAAAGTCTGACTCCATTTGATATGTTTCCTCAGACCGGACACGTAGAACTCGTGGCCAAGCTCAAGTACTGTCCAGCTTCGGCTTCACCTCTCAAAAGGCTACCCCAAGCGACTACTTCTGTTCCTCGCTTTTTTTCCAAACAGCGCCCGGGACCAGGGAAAGTATCGCGTCGCGCCGAACCCAGGCGATGATTCCAACGAAGATAAGTAGGAAAAAAGCCGTAGAAAAATCCCCACCTATCAAAAAAAGGTGAGTACAGACGGCAAAAAACATTGTCACCGTTAAGAGGAGAGCACCAAATGCGGCTTTTGTTGGAAAGAGCAGCATGATGGCTCCGATCACCTGTATGGAACCCGTAATATAACGAAGGTTTTGGCCAAAACCGATGGCATAAAACATCCCTTCGATATCAGGCATCCCGATAAGCGTCAATATCCCGGCTGAGAAAAAGAGACAGGCCGCAATCACTTGGGCCAACCAGAGGATGACAAGTCGGGTTTTACGAAAAGCCCTTGGATTGACATGAGTACCTAGCGTCGCAGCCATGCTCTCTCCTCTTAAGTATCGATTGATTGCTTAAGTTTATCATTTGGGTGGGAGGGTTCCAAGAAAATCTGCCTTCCCATGACTCTCCCAGTGTAAGAGATAAATAAGAGGCTGACAGCCTCCTGCAAAAAACCTCTGCTTTCATCCTGTATGTACATATAAATCGGTACCATGCTTTTATCTCGTCTGACATGCTTTTCATCTTTTATTCTCAGGCTGCACGGGGATAATCTTGGAAAGCCCTCCCATTATCAAAGAGGTGTCTAAATGGGATTAAAAATTGAAGGAAACTCCGGCTACCCCTTAGAAAAGCAAATTCGAAGCTGGAAAGAAATCGTTCAAGAACCCATCAGTAAACTGGACAACGATGCTTTTACGCGGGTTCGACTGATTCTAATGAATGGCCTAGAGACCGAGGCCTTGCGCTTCTCTCACGCGTGCTCTCGTATGAATCGGGATCTACAAAGGGTCTTGGCAGAAATCAGGCGAGTAGAACAGCAGCAAGCGACTACCATCAACTGGCTCCTGCCAGCTGACCAGTCTCCGCTTGAAACAACGATAGGATATGAGCAGGTGGCAATTGAAGTCACGGCTGCTATCGCCCAGCAAGAGCCCAATCCTTATCTCGCGCAAGTCTACCGCTTCGGGATGCTAGAAGATTTTGACCACATGTACCGCTATTCAGCGCTTATGGACCGCCTGGAAGGCAAAGACTCCAACGTAATTTTGCAAAGCTACACCGACATTCTACCTGGCCGACCTACCATAATCGAGCATCGGCACCCGTTTGATGACGTCAAAAACCCGTATGATAGAAGGCGCGCCGAACCGATTTCGAAACTGAACGCTCTGACAATTATGGCCGCTGAGTTTCAAACCCATGACTACTACATGAATATCGGGCCGCTGTTTGCTGATCCTTTAGCCCGTTCTCTCTACGCTGAAATCGCTTCGATTGAAGAGCAGCATGTTACCCAGTATGAATCCATTATTGACCCATCTGAGACCTGGATGGAGAAGTGGCTGCTCCATGAGGCCAATGAAGTCTATAATTACTACAGCTGCGTTGAAGCCGAGACAGATGCTCGTGTTAAACGCATCTGGGAGATGTTTCTCGACTTTGAGCTTGGCCACCTGAATATGGTTATGGAGCTCTTCAAGAAGATTGAGCAACGCGATCCGATGGAAATACTTCCTAGCCATCTACCCAATCCGATTGCGTTCGAAAGTCAGAGAGAATTCGTTAGAAATGTCCTCGAAAATGAAGTGAATTTAAGCGCCGACGGACCGAACTTCGTCGATCGTTCAAAGGAAAACGATCGCACGCTTCGCTATCGTCAGCAGCTCAATGCTTCTGGTTCACCTTCTGAGCAAGTGGCCGCAGGATATCGTTGGGCACCAGGCACAGAGCTGACCCGCAAACGCTATGCAATGTAGAGGAGCTACGTCATGAGTAATCAAGAACCAGTGCTTGGGCGCAATCGTACTGGCATTCAAATGTCGCCAGTCCATTCAAAAGAAATGATAGAAGGTATCGATAACTTCAGCTGGGACAACGTACCGACTAGCGCCGAGGATCCCGAAGGGATCGAGATGGATTCACTTCGCAACGCTCATGCTGTTGGCTCCATTCCTGTACCCCTTACAGTGAAAGGCATGGCTAAGACCGGACTCGAGAAGATAAAGGGCGATAGGCCAGAGCTTTTTGTCGACAAGCTTGGTGAGCGCTTGGCGTTTGAACGCTCGGGTGTACGCCTCTACGAAGCGCTCCTCAGAAAATGTATGGCGGAGAACAGTCTGCCGCCAGCGATCGACATCGTCCGACTCGAGACGATTCGGAACGAAGAACTCGAACACATGTTTCTCATCAAGCACTGTATCGAGCACGCCGGCGCGGATCCCACCGCACTCACCCCTTCAGCGGATGTAGCTGGTGTATCAAGTCTCGGGGCGTTGCAGGTCATCTCTGATCCACGGACAAGCATTTCGCAGTCCCTAGAAGCCATCCTTATGATTGAACTTGCTGACCATGACGGTTGGGATCTTCTCATCGATATAGCTCGCAGCCAAGGCCAAGACAAAGCAGCCCAAAATTTCATGGATGCTCTTCAGGCAGAGGCTAGGCATGTGGTTGAAATTAGGAAGATGCTGAAGGGGACGTTACTTGGTAGCCGCGCGACTCAGCTCTAAGCGGTTCTTTTGGGCTGAAAGCTTGGATGCGAGATGTGGAGATTAACGCCCCTGACGCCAATGTAGCCGACGTATTCTGGGGAATCGAGTTCTTTGAAGCCTTTAGCCCCAAGCAGCCAGTCGCAAGCGAACTGACGACAAACAAGCGGCCTTACTTCATAAATAGTACAGCCGCCAGGTCCAAGATAGGGACAACGAATACCAGCTCGCTTGGCCAGGTCTTCTCCGGTATCGAAGCGGGTCGTATAGCCAGGTTTGGATTCAATCTCGAGATGGGTGCAGCAGACAGTGCAGGTCGTGCAGCTGCGACCCTTCTTCGGTATCCCGTCTCCAGTGTGCTTCTTACTAAAGTCTTGCGACATCGTGCTTGCCTCTGCATCGTCCATACTGCTCTAAGGATAGCATCGAAGGGTAGGCAGAGATTGCGCAGCGATATTTTAGTATTTGATTGATGGCCTCAGTCGCCTAAGAAACTCACCTATCGCTTTCTCACTACCCGAATCACTAGGGCGGTAGAAAACCGTGCCCTGAATCTTTTCCGGAAGGTTAGAGATCGAAGCTGCCCTAAGGGGATCATCGTGGCCGTAAATATAGTCTTTTCCGTAGCCCTGCTCTTTCATAAAACGAGTTGGTGCATTGCGGAGATGCATAGGCACTGGAAGATCGCCGCTCGCCTCTACCTTCGCGAGGGCTTCTTCAATTCCAAGATAGCTGCGGTTAGACTTGGGACTGGAGGCGAGATAGCTGCAAGCCTGAGCCAGCAAGATCCTCGCTTCGGGCATACCTATTTCTCGGACAGCATTCATCGCCGCTTGAGCCACCACTAAAGCAGTCGGATGCGCGTTACCGATGTCTTCACTCGCGACAATTACCAGTCGTCGGGCAATGAAGAGTGGATCTTCTCCACCCTTTATCATGCGAGCCAGATAATAGAGAGCAGCATCAGGATCGCTGGCGCGTATGCTTTTGATAAAAGCTGAGATAATGTCATAGTGGAGATCACCATTTTTATCGAAATGCCGCGCGATCATCTGCAGTAAAGGGCGGACGCTTTCAAGACTGACGGTTTCTTCGCCGGATTCTCGCGCTGAGGCAAGCACCGCCTCAAGTAGATTGAGACCCGCTCGCGCGTCACCATCAGCCGCACGCGCAAGAGCCTCGCCGAGGTCGGCGTCGATGCAGAGCTTTTGCTTTTGTGCGACTCCGATGAGAAGGTCTGCGAGTTGGGCACTGTCCAACTTCTTGAAGGGAATGGTGAGGCTTCGCGATAAAAGCGCATTGTTGACTGAGAAAGAGGGGTTTTCAGTTGTGGCACCAATGAGCTTGATGGTCCCAGCCTCCACGGCAGGGAGGAGACTATCTTGCTGCCCCTTATTGAGCCGATGAATTTCGTCGAGAAATAAAATCTCAGCGTTCATGCCGAGCTCTAGCCCGGCCTTTGACCTCTGGATGGCCTCGCGAATGTCTTTCACTCCAGCTTCAACAGCTGAGAGTTCGGTGAGCGGCCGTTCCACAATTTGGGCAATGAGCCGCGCCAGTGAAGTTTTTCCAGTGCCAGGGGGACCCCAAAATAGAAGCGAATGAAAACTGTTGCTGTGCACGAGTTTCCATAGCGGAGAACCGGGCTTCCAGATTGCCTCTTGACCGATGAGCTCGGCTGCTGTTTGAGGGCGATAGCGTGCCGCTAGCGGCATAGAATCTTCGGCTTCACGACGCATGGTAAACTCCCTGCTCCTGTAAGGATCCCGACCATACAAGAAATCAGAGAGCGGATCTAGCTACGTCATTATTATGTTCACGGTACGGGATTTTTAGGGGGCAAAGCTTGCTTCTCAAAACCAATTTCAAAATTTACTTTCTTACCCCGACGATCAACCTTGTCACCTGCAACCGGCGAACACGCTGCAAACTGTGCATCGGCCTCCGCGCAGACATGAGCAAAATAGAGCAGCCCCTCATCAAAGTAGACAGAACCATATACGACTTTATCGCTACCATCGGCATTTTTCGAAATCATATCGACTTCAATGAGTCCGTTGCTCAATTTGCGACCTAGTTTGTAGGTGAAGTTGCTAACAGTCGGAAACCAGAGATATTCGAGTTCTTTGAGTTCATTGTCTGTCAAAGGCGCACCAGCAGCTGTAGCATCAGCTTGCAGGCGAGCGCGTAACTTATCGACATCAGCTTTGGTATAGCGAGATTCACAGGCACCATCTCGATAGGATATCGCCTTGGAGTTTGCTGTGTTGTCGGGAAAAAATTGATAGACCAAGACCGTAGCAGGCTGAATAGCGTTGCCAGGATTTGCTAAGCATTGGCTTCCCCATTGGCCCACGACTACTTCGTTGGGTTGCAATTCAACTGCCTTTTGCGCATCGATGACACCTTTTTCGGCTCCAGACCCTTCAGCGACGGCTTCTTCTTCCTGCCCATCACTCGAGTCCTTGCTCTTGTTAAACTTGGCATCGCAAGCGATCAAACCCAGGAAAACGGCTCCACAAACGATCTTCCTCAAACTCATGAGCTAAACTCCTCCTTCATACCGTTACATAATAATCTGCAATAAACATGCCATATTAGGCCTGTAAATATGTCTTGGACTTAGATAGAAAAACTTCCGCTTTGACTGATCTTTCGACGTCAATGTCAATTCTTTGGTCATAGCTGCCACTTCAATTCGGGAACTCCATTGCCTACATAAAGAGGTCAGTTCGCAATCCTGCTAGCCCTTGGTCGGATTTGGATTGGCAGCAATTGAGTCTTCCGAAAAAAAAAAAATTATTGTGAATTCGGACATGACAAGGC
>JBGSTX010000164.1:0-35448 GCA_041736305.1 Oligoflexus sp.
AAGGCCGATGACGAGATCTATTTGCCTGTGATCCGGCAAGTTATCGAGAAGAGACCAACGTATGGCTATAAGCGCGTAACGGCTCTCGTCAACCGTATTCTCCGAGGCACTTATAGAGCAGAAATAAATCGAAAACGTGTGTATCGACTCATGAAGATGCATGGTCTTATCTTGCCAAAATCAGGCGAGAAGCGCGTTTTCGGCTGAAAGCGATCTCCGCAAAATGAACATCATTCGTAAGCGGATCGAATTCCATAAGCTCGATGATGTTTTTGCGAGGCGAACTAGGATCACCCGAGAAAGCAAAAATAAAATTATTCTGATCGCTATCGTAAGGGTTAGCTGGATTCTTTCCAAACACTATAACGCGCGGATGTTGCTCGGAAGCCGTCTGAAGACTCCGACTTGAGAAGACAAGAGAGTAGCTTTCGAGTATTTCCGGAGTATCCAGACGCAATTGCCCGAGCAGGTCATCGATGCTTTTGATGTTATTTTTTAAAATGAGGTCTTTTAGATCCTTTATGCCAAAATTCGTCTGGGGCTCGGCTTTTACCATCAAGGGTGAGAAAAGAAGGCTTGTCGCTAAAGTCAAAGTCATAATGCATAGATGTTTCATCACTCAGCTCCTTCGCTTATGGCCTGAAGATACTCACGAAAGCTAGCCTTTTCCTCGATGGTCAAGGCCCGATGAGGGGCAGGCGGCATCCGTCGACTGCTGTCGCCTTCATCGATCCGCTCCAAAAAAGCTTTCTGCGGTCTTCCACGCCACTAGAAGTAGTCAAAAACCACGTAGCCAAACAGCAGGAGCCTCCAAAGCCAAGGAGCATCCGCAAGTCTATGGAGCTTACTGGAAAAAGAGGGACCGGTGAACAGCGGCATTCGCTCACGCGAAACCTTAGCGCGTTCGCCTTGACCCGGCTCTAAAAAAACCGGGATTCAGGAGAAAGCGGATGGATATCTATGGCAAGCCTTGCTCTCCTGAGTCTCGTCCAGCTATGGTAGCCTCCGAAAGCTGGGATCTTCTACCCAGTAGCACGTTAAGAGGTGTTAAATAGCTCGCGCTAGGAAAAGTATCGTGACGAAGGGTCGGAAGTTCGCTGCATTGCAAAAAACTCTGCCTTGGGCCATCGTTCTTGGCTTATTGACCTGGAGCGTCGTTTTCTTCATCGCACCCAAACCTAGCGTGCGCCATCGCGTGCGACTTGCCGTTCCGGGATTTCAAAGCAGCGCTTTAGTGATCCTTGCTCACGAGCAAGGTTTCTTCGCCGACGAAGGTATAGAGACCTCGATGACCTTCAGAGCGACTGGCCGGGATTGTCTCGATATGGTGATCAACGATAAAGCGGACTTTGCTGTCGTCTTTGAGACCCCGGTGGTCCATGCTTCTTTGGCTGGTCACGAGTTGAGCATTTTCACGGAACTCCATCGGTCCGATCATAATACTGCCGTTTTAGGACGAAAAGACCGGGGGATTACCCGACCGGCGGATTTAATCGGCAAAACGGTAGCCGTCGTGCCTCGGACCAATGCTGAGTTCCTCCTCGATCTTTTGCTCCGCTCACACCTGATTGATCCTGCTCGCGTCACTGTCGTCAAGAGCTCTATCGCGCAGGTCCTCGATGATCTCAAGTCTGGGCAGATCGATGCCGCAGCCTTCTGGGAACCTTACCTAGGCCAGGCTCTAGCGACAGATAAGGTCGCCTACATGCGCTTCCAATCGTCGTATTACTCAGAATTTTCTCTCCTCGCAAGTCTGCGTGGCAATCCGGATGTGACTGACGACGCGCTTTATGCCTTGATGAGAAGCTTGGTGCGAGCCCAGATGTTCTTTCAAAAAGAAGCGCTCCAAGCTCAGTCCATCGTCGATAGGAAGCTGCACTCGTTGGGATTCTTCGTCTCCAGCGACACGTGGAAGACCCTCGATGTCAACCTCGGTCTCAGTGCCACTCTTCTCACCATGCTGCAGGAAGAAGCGAACTGGTACCGCAACCGTAGCGAAAACTCCTCTGCCGTCGATATGCGTCTCCTGCTCAAAGAGACTTATATCAAAGCCGTGGTTCCCGACCAGGTGACCTTTCAATGAAGACCCTTCGTGCGCTCAAGTCGATACAGGCTCAGCTTCTGGGTCCTCTATTCGTGCTCTTGTTCGGTCTCACCGTGGTATTCATCTTTATCGCGATTTCTTTCCAAGCGGAATATACTAGCCTTGGTACGCAGATCAAAATCAATTCCGATGTCAGTCGCTACGTCTTCGAAGTGTCGCGGAATCGCGCCCTCATGATGGAAAAACTAGTTCTCTATAGGCTCAATCGCCAGCCCGTTCATCTCAACGAGCTCAATCGCTTAGTGAACAGTCGTCGGACCGTCATTCGCGAAGTGCCTTGGAATTTGCCTTCCAATTCTTCCATCCGTTCACTGGGCCAGTCTTTGGCGGGAGGCTTGGAAGAATCGCTCTTTCTTCAGACCGAAATGATAGAGGCGATCCAAAGAGGGGACTTCACGCGAGCCGATGAAGCTTTCCTACAGCTCTCGACGATATTTGAAATCAATTCAGCGCGCCTCAAAGATTTTTCTCTACGCATCGAATCCGAACTGAAAGGCAACGAAAGAGACCTCAAGAAACTCCTGGTGCAGATCTTTTGGACGCTTGCGGTCTCCGTGACCCTCTTGGGTTTGACCATCGTTCTGATAGCCTTATCCTATCGCAGTGGCATCGTGCGTCCGCTGCGGAATCTTCACCGCGGCTTGCAAAGACTGTCGCGCGGGGACCTGAGCTTTCGGATTTCCCATACTTCCGCTCCAGTCGAGATCGAAGAGATGGTTTCTGATTTCAACCATATGGTCAAGTCTCTCGAATCGAATCAGATCGTGCTCACGCGAACTAGAGAAGAGGCTTTAGAGGCCGCCCGAATCAAATCCGACTTTCTGGCTAACATGAGCCACGAAATCCGTACTCCCATGAACGCCATTATTGGAATGGCCGATATGCTGATGGAGGGCGAACTTCAGGACGAACAGCGTCGCTACGTTCGGATACTCCGAAACTGTGGCCAGGTCATGCTCAACGTCGTCAACGACATCCTCGATTTCTCGAAGCTCGAGCGCGGGGATTTGGTCTTGGAAATGGAATCCTTCGATTTCCGCGAGCTAGTTTCGAGAGTTGCCGAGCTTATTGAAGTCATGGCCACCCGAAAAGGCCTTAGATTCCGTTTCTCCTTTCACGCGGACGGATCGTCCTGGGTACGGGGAGACTCCAAGCGTACCGAGCAGATTATCCTCAATATTCTTGGAAATGCGGTCAAATTCACTGATACGGGACATATTCATTTCACTGCCATTCTTGGCGGTGCATCCCCCATGCTCGAAGCCAGCCTCCATATACTCGACTCCGGAGTCGGCATCGAAGAGGAGAAGCTTTCGCAGATATTCAATCGTTTCGCTCAGTCTGATACGAGCATCACCCGAAAGTATGGGGGTACAGGTCTTGGACTCGCTATCGTCAAGCAGCTCGTAGAAGCGATGAAGGGTACGGTATCGGTGAAAAGTCAGGTCAAGCAGGGTACCGAGTTTGCCGTCCACCTCCCTTTCGCTCCGGGCGTCGAAGTGAAAGAAGCAGCAGAACCGAATGTCCTTCCCTTGGTCGAACTTTCGTTTCGCGAAAAGCGCATTCTGGTGGTCGACGACTCGGAAGACAATCGGTTCCTCATCAAAGCTTATCTCAAAAGTCTTCAGAGTCGCATCGAAGTAGCCGTCGACGGGAAGCAGGCGATCGAAGCATTTGAACGGCAGGAGTTTGACCTCATACTCATGGACATACAAATGCCTGTGCTCGATGGTTATGCAGCAAGTGCACGGATCCGAGAGCTCGAAACCATCTTGCAGCGGGCCAGGACCCCGATCTTCGCCCTGACAGCCCATTCCCTCGAAGCCGAGATCGCTCGGACCTACTCCGTGGGCTGTGACTTACATCTGACCAAACCTCTCCGCAGAGTGGATCTTTTCAACGCTATCGCGCGTTTTTTTGATCTTCCCCTTTCAGCGCCTTAGAACTTGCTCAAAAAATAACTGGGCCCAGTGCTCAGATTGATTGTGATCGTAGCTGTTCTGAACCGCTCCACAACTCTGAACGTCCTTTTAGATCTCATTCGCCAGATTATGATAAACGGTGACCACGTCATCATCGTTTTCGAGGAGGTCGATGAGTTTCTCTATCTGTACCAAGGTCTCGGGATCGACCTCTTTTTTATTATTCGGAATACGCACGAGCGAAGCTTCTTCGGGTAAGACGTTGATAGCATGAAGCTTTTCTTGTATTTGGCCGAAGGCTTCCTTGGGGCCGGTTACTACATAATAAGATTCATCGAGTTCCACTTCATCGGCCCCAGCGTCGATCATCTGCATCATGAATTCTTCCTCATCGATGCCTTCAGCGACTACTTCGAACTGCGCCTTATGATCGAAGACAAATTCTAGCGAGCCGACCGTGCCAAGCGTGCCATGGCATTTTTTAAAGGAGCTGCGGATATTCGCCACAGTCCGTGTCGGATTATCGGTAGAGGCCTCGACAAAGACGGCAACGCCACCGGGACCGTAGCCCTCGTAGGAGATGTCTTCGAATCCAACCCCCTCACTGCCCTGGCCTTTTTTTACAGCCTTTTCTATATGGTCCCTGGGTACGTTAAATTTTTTAGCCTTTTCGATGGCTACTTTTAAGAGGAAGTTAGCCGATACATCACTAGTGCCGCCCTTGGAGGCCTTGAACACGTCCTTCAGCATTTTTGTATAGAGCTGTCCTCTAGCCTTATCGGCAGCGCCCTTCCTCGAAGCTATCTTTGACGACTTTCTTCCCACGGCTTATCCTTCTTCAAAAATTCGGCTTAAATCCTAACAGACTTCCGAAAGCTGAGAAAGGAGTGGATTTGGCGTTGTTCGAGCGCAGCAGCTTTGGCTGTGTCTTTGTCTCTATCTCTTCTTATCGAGTGGCAGTATAAAGCTACCGGTCGATTGGCCGACCACCAGAGGTGAGACGCCGTTCCACTTTTCTATCATCTGCAGTTCGATGATCCCGGGATTTTTGCGGATGGCTTCGCCACGAATATCGATAGACTTGGCTTCACCTGCCGCGCGGATCTCGGCTGTCTCAGCGTCGACGCGGGCCTTCTCCTTGAGAAACTTGGATTTAGCGGCTTCCTGCTCCTGAACCATCTTTTCTTCGATGGCTTTCTCTAGTTCGGCAGATAGCGTGACGTTTTCAATTACGATGTCTTCTATCACCATCAAATCTTGGATTTTCTTCTGCGCTGATTCGAGAACTTTCTGCTTGATGCGCTCGCGGCCTTTCACTATGCCTTCGGCCGTTTCCATTGCAGTAGCTTCCTTCAGAGCTTCCTGCACGCGCGGGGCGATTAGGGATTCAAAAGGTTTGCCCGCATAATCTGTGAAAATTTTGATGACCTTGCTTTCGGGAACACGATAGAGCACCTTCAGCATGACGTTGACCTGCTGCAGATCCGATGAATAAGCCTCGGATTTCACTCCCTCCGTCTCCTGGCGGATGGAGATGAGAGTCGTGGACGCGATCAGGGGAGGCTTGAAGGCTATGCCCTCGGGTCTGGCGATGGGATCCGTTTTTCCTAGGGTGACAATGACGCCGCGATTCCCTGGTGAAACGACGAAGAAGCTAGAATTGGCCAAAATCAGGAGAGCCAGCGCAATGACGCCCGCCATAATCAGCTTGTTTGAGTTCGGTACCATACTATTATCGTCCTTTGAGTGGATCAGTTTTGGCCTTTCCATTTCACTCCATATTCTAGGGGAGCACCTAGCTCATAGCTATGTAAACTTCCCAGGGTCGTGTCAGCGATATTGGCCAAAGCTTCGTGGGTGAGGAAGGCCTGATGCGAGGTGATAAGGACATTGGGGAAGGAAATGAGCCTCGCTAGCACATCATCCTGGACCCCTGACTCTGACATGTCGTGGAAAAAGATTCCTTCTTCCTCCTCATAGACGTCAAGCGCGGCAAACCCAACGTGCCCTTTCTTAAGAGCAGCGATGAGAGCAGAGGTCTTGACCAGCGCGCCTCGGCTCGTGTTGACGAGGACCACCCCCTTTTTCATAGACTCTAGAGCTGCTTCATCGATTATATGTTTAGTCTCAGGCAGCAGCGGCACATGTAGGGAAATAATATCGGCTTTTGCATAGAGTTCCTGCAAAGGCACATATTCAAGGAGCTGCTGTTCGCGAAGTAGCGAATTGGGGAAGCGATCATAGGCCAGAAGCTTACAGCCAAAGCCCTTCATAATGCGCGCAAAGGCTTGGCCAATGCGCCCGGTTCCAATGATGCCCACGGTTTTGCCATGCAAATCGAAACCGACCAAGCCATCTAGGGAAAAATTCATCTCGCGCACTCGATTGTAAGCACGATGGATGTGACGGTTCATCGACAAAATCAGTGCAACAGCATGCTCAGCGACAGCGTAAGGAGAATACTCCGGTACCCGAACTACAGGTATACCGAGATCGTAAGCAGCTTTGATATCGACCTGATTGAATCCCGCAGATCGCAAAGCTATGATGCGCACACCGAGAGACTTCAGAATCTCCAGCGCTTTTCTATCGACGCGGTCATTGACAAAGGCACAGACAGCATCACAGCCCTGAGCCAATTGTGCTGTGTCGGCCTTGAGGCGGACTTCGAGAAAAGTGATTTCGTGCTTGTAGGCCTGATTGCTTTTCTCAAAGGCACGGCGGTCAAATCCGTGGGTATCGAAAAAGGCCAACTTCATGGTACGCCGCCAGGTTCTCTAAACATCATACAATCTCTCCATGGTGTATGTTGTGTTCTTAAAGAAGCAAATGTAGCAAAAAAGTTATATACGATAGTAAAGTCGTAAGTTAGTATTCTTTTGATTCATCGCCGCCGCGGCTCGGACCGCGAAGAGGTCCATGATGCGAAACAATTTTGGTGCTCGGGTAATAGTCTTCTTTCTCTGGTGCCTCTTAGCTGTGTCTCTGGCTTGTTTTGGCTTCTATCTGGCTTACGGCAATGCAACTCCAGCTTTGTTTTTAGTTGATGTCGCCGGTCTAGACCTGGCCTTCACTCTCCGCATCGATGCTCTCTCCACTCTTATGTTCATGACTATTTCGTTTCTCATGGCGGTCGTCGGCCAGTATGCGCTTCGCTACCTCGATGGTGAGGAGCGACAATGGTATTTCTATCGCTGGCTCCTGGTGACCGTTACATCTGTTACGATGCTAGTGCTGTCGAGCAATCTCCTTATGTTTTTTATCGCCTGGTGGTGCATGAGTTGGGGCTTGCATCATCTGCTGCTCTATAACGAACACCGCAAGGCAGCGGTGTATGCCGCGAGGAAAAAGTTGCTCGTGAGCCGACTCGGCGACTTGGCGGTCATGGGAGCCATATTTTTTACCTACCGAGCTTGCGGCAGCTTCGATTTCCGCGATATTTTCGCTCTTGCCGAGGGAGCGCATGGCCCGCTCAGCGACGTCCAGATCTTTTCCTTCAATGTGGCGGGAGTTCTGTTGGCTTTTGGTGCCATGATTAAGTCGGCACAGTTTCCTTTTCACTTCTGGTTGCCCGAGACCATGGAAACTCCGACCCCTGTTTCAGCCCTCATGCATGCAGGGATCATCAACGCCGGTGGCTTTCTGACGATTCGACTCAGTCCTATCATGAGTCATGCAACCTTCGCTTGCCTCATTCTTGCTCTGGTGGGAGCCTTCTCGGCGGTATATGGCTCTTTGGTGATGATGACGCAAAACAATGTAAAGAAGAAGCTAGCCTATTCGACGATTAGCCAGATGGGGATGATGCTTTTCGCCTGCGGTCTAGGGGCCTACGCACTGGCTCTCTTTCACATCATCGCCCATAGTTTTTATAAGGCGCACGCTTTTCTCAGTACCGGTGACCTTGTTGAAGAGAGCAAGCGCCTCTCGCTCCCTCTTCGGCCGCTTAAGCGCGTCTATCGTCTCCTGGCGATTGCCGGCGGTGCGCTGATCCTCATAGTGGTTGCCCGCTGGGAGGCAAACACCTGGCTCGCTACTGCGGCGTACGGCGTCGTACTTCTCCTCGCTCTGCTGCAAAGTCTGAGCTACCTCGCCTTCGAACTCAAACCTCTTGGGAGAACTTTGGGCTTTTTGCTGCTCGCAGGCATCATCTATGCCGCCATGGAGCGAGGTTTGTACGCTTGGACTATTACTGAGCTATCCCGGGTACCAGGCTCCAACCCCTGGATCATGAGCGCCGTAGCTTTGTGCTATTTGATTTTCGTCGCCGGTTTTTGGCTGTCGAACGAACTGATGCGACCCCGCGGTCCTAGGATGCAAAAACTCTATGCGAGACTATGGAACGACAGTCATTTCGGGGTTCGCACGAGTCGATTGCTCGCACGGATCTGGCCCGTTTAGCCAAGAGTAACGAGCTGAAAGGAAGATGCGATGGTCTCATCAGATGCTGCCCATAATTCGGTGCCCGCGACGCGCGCATCAGTGCTCGAGGCTCAACGCCTCAGCGTGCCTTCCTGGCCTTTGCAAAGCTCGGTTGCCGTCAATCCCTTCTGGAACTTGCGGGACCGTGACTTCACAGCTGTCATGACAGATCTGGCCCCTCTGCTTCACCGTCGTCTCTATATGCCTCTCGCTTACTATCTGGAACGCTATAGCCGCGGTTACATCAGCGAGGATGCGTTGGCGAGCGCCTTGGAGGCTGCTCAGAAGCGCCTGCCGACAGCTCCCGAGACGCTCGATGAGCTGATATGGAACTCGTCGAGCGATCGTGGTCTTCGCAAAGAAATACTGAGTTTTGCCGAATATCATGCGCAGAAAACAGGTGACTCGCTCCTCGCGCCACTGGTAATCGATGAGCTTTCCAAGTATGCCTCTGCCTACCTCGACCAGAACCAAGCGGTCGCCAAGTTCCCTTGGCAGTCTCAAGGTTTTTGGGAAGCCTGGTTGGCAGCACAAGGCTGCGATGATTCGATGGATGCAGCTGGTTTTAAGGGTTTTCAGGCCGCTGTAAGAGCTTTCCACTCTCTCACGGCTGAAGAGTTTATCGAGTTGGCGTTGAGCAAGTTCGCCTTCAAGTCGAGTCGAGACGAGACGCTTTATCTCTCGCGCCTGCTCGCGCTCCACCTCGGCTGGTCGACCCAGTTCAGTCTCGCCGCGTGGCCGACCACCCAAGATAAGTCTAAGGCTGCTCGTCTTCTTGATTTTCTCGCCGTATGCCTCGCCTACGACTACGTTCTCGCCACGCTTGTGGCAGCTGATGAGTCCGAGGGAACTCTGGTCTGGAAGCGGAGTTTCGCAGCTATCAAATCGAGTCAGAGTTCGCGCGTGCACGAGTTCGAACTGCATCAGATCTGGCAGTACGCTCTGGAGCTTAGCTACCAACGCAGCGTGGCTTCATTGCTGGACCGACCGCTGCCTCCTCTGCATCCGCCTCGCTATCAGGTCGTGACCTGCATCGATGTGCGCTCGGAGCCTCTGCGCCGCGCCCTTGAGAAAAGATCCGAACAACTCAGCACCATCGGTTTTGCAGGCTTTTTTGGTCTGCCTTTCGCCTATCAAAAAATCGGTGACAAAATCTCGCAAGGCCGTTTGCCTGTCCTGCTGTCGGCTGCTTTTACGGTGAACGAGAGAGCCAAGACATCTCACGGGAAGGCAGTGAAGTCGAAGAGTTTCAGTCAGGCCTTTTATAAGAATTTTAGGAAAGGGCCGCTCTCTTCTTTTCTATACGTCGAACTCTTTGGGCTCTTGGCCCTAGGGCGCTTAATTCGGAGAGTTGGACAGGCGGCTCTATCTCCTTTCACTCTGCGTGGCATGCCGCGGAGATTTGATGACCGCGATAGGGAGCCTGCAGTCGAGTCCAATTTGAATGGAGAAGAGCTTGCGGTCTACGCCGATCGTTTGGCCGGCGTGCTTCGGCACATGGGGCTGACGCGGGATTTTGCATCTCTCATCCTGATTACGGGCCATGGGAGTGCAACGGAGAATAACGCTTTTGCGTCGGCTCTCGATTGCGGTGCCTGCGGTGGGCATGCGGGCGATATCAATGCGCGCTTCCTCTGCAGCATGCTCAATCTGCCAGCGATACGTTCGGCACTCAAAAGTCGGGATATTGAGATTCCCGAATCCAGCTACTTCGTGCCAGCGATTCATGAAACCGTGACGGACACTATTTTTATACTCGATAGGGATAAGATTCCAGCCGGCTGGAAGGCAGCGGTCGAAGAGCTGCAAAGCTTTATCGAGCGAGCCAGCCGCTCCGCGCAGAAGGAAAGGCAGAAAGCCCATTCGGTCTTTCTCGACAAGTCTGCCGAGCGCCGCAGCAAAAATTGGTCGGAGTTGCGGCCTGAATGGGGCCTCGCTGGCAACGCCTGTTTTATCGTAGCACCGCGGCAGTGGACCAGAGGTCTCAACTTTGCCGGCCGCTCTTTTCTGCACGATTACTGCTGGCAGGACGATAAGGAATTTAAGACTCTCGAGCTGATCCTGACCGCGCCGATGGTAGTGACCAACTGGATCAATCTGCAATATTACGCCTCGACAGTTGCCCCGGATGTTTACGGCTCGGGTAACAAGATACTCCATAATCTCGTCAACGAAATGGGAGTTCTCGAAGGCAATGCCGGAGGACTGCGGGTGGGCCTGCCTTGGCAATCCGTTCACGATGGCGCGCAGTTTGTGCACGAACCTCTGCGCCTTTCGGTATTCATAGCGGCTCCTGAGCAGGCTATTGAAGGTATTGTAGTGCAGCACTCGGTGGTTCGCGAGTTAGTCGACAACGGTTGGCTCTATATTCTGCGCATAGACGATGATACACGCCAGGTCACACGTCGGCTCCCCGGGGGCACCTACGAGCTCGTTTAGCCATGGACGACAGTGACAAATGACTCTAAGCTCTCTCCAGAGAAAGAGGATGTTAAGCAGAAGCTCAGCTTCATGCTTGCAGTTTAGTTCACTCTTGGAGCTTCTGACGGCTAGGCTCATCATTCAGCCTTTTCGATGCTCTCAGCTACCACGTAAGCCTTCTGATGATAATTCATGATATCTCCGCCCGTGACGATCGCACCAAAAGCCTTATTCCAGTCAGTCGTTACCATATCCCTAACGACCCCACGCACCTTTATTGTATCGCCTTCCTGATAGGAGGCAAAGTCAGTCGTCGTCGATACAACCAAGACTTCATCGAAACCCCAGAATCCATCTAGATCGATTACCACCGCGTTTTCGCCAAGGACATTTTCGACTTCACCTTTGAACTTAATTCCTTGATCCATGAAACGGGATACGTCCTGCTTCCAGCCAATTCCGAGTTCATGATAGACTCTTTCACCTTGAGAATTCGCAGTCGAGGATTGGGCTTTTTGCCCATCTTCCCCCCTAGTACTTCCTGCGAATCCTAGGATCAATGCGATAATGAATCCATTTTTGGGTAACATAAGGTATTCCTTTTTTTTGCCCCTGCTCCTGCACCATCACCTGCTACCCACGGCAGCAGGGCTTCCCTCAGAACTGACAAAGGCGTCGACGCGTCTGTTCAGCTGCATTTCAGCAGGGCTTGCCTTTGTAGTGAACTTCAATTCGCCTGTACCTTCGATAGTGATGCGGTCCCGGCTAACTCCCATCGCCTGCAGGAGCCCGGCCACTCGCTCGGCCCGCTTTTTAGATAGTTCTTCATTTTCTTCGGCGCTCCCCCGTCGATCGGCATACCCAGTTAAAACCACCTTAGTCTCAGAATGTGAGTTCAGTGTCTCAGCGAGGCTGGCTACTGCCTCGGTAAATTTCCCCCGTATCTGATCAGACCCAGTAGGGAAAAATGCCACAGGAACCTTGAAATTCATGTCCGAATCGATGGTGCGCCCAGCCTGTCTAGTAGAGTCTAGCCGCTCTGTTAGCGCGACTCTAGCTCTTAAGGCACTAAGCTCGGCGTTCAACTTCGGACGAGAAAGATAAGTCCCAATATTTTCGTCCCAGGCATTGACCTGCCGGCTTAGTTCTAGAGCTTGGTTTGCTAGGTTTTTGGCTTCTGCAGCTTTATCCTTGGCCTCCCGAAATACGGCATCGCTCGCCGCGGAATCCAAATCATCCTCTTCGGCCTTTTCATAGAGTGCAAGAGCTTGTTCAAGCGATTCCTCTGCGCGCTCTATAGTTGAAGGAAGAATTTCACTGACGTCCGCTTCATCGGCTCGCTCGATCGCGGAGTTCGCGAGATGGAAATCTTGAGGTGCACCTTCTGGTACGGTTCTACACGATGCTAAAAGAAAAGTATTCCCTAGCAAGATGGTCGCTACCGAAGAAAAATGCATAATGATTCTCCTTTCCTCATGGTGTGAAAGTCTGCATCTCATTGTTTGAGAAAAGACCTAGAACTCTTTCGCATAGCGCTGAGTCCTTGTCTTCTTTCTGCATAGGCCATGCCGAGGATGGTCTAAGATTCGAATAGATGCCCCTGGTTCAAGCAAAGTTTCGTATCAGAGGTCTACCTCAAGAAGCCAAGTGATGAGATGATATTTAACCATGAAACATTATACGATGAGCTTGTGCGTAGTGCTTTCTAAAGGCTGGAAAGTTTGGTGCATGGGGACTGAAGGTTAAAAAAATGTCGAGGATTCGACAGTTTTGCAATTGGGTCAAAATTCCGATGTATCACAGAGGCTACCGACACCTGTGGCGATATGAAGTCACCATAGAAAGGTAAAAACGGCCCAGACTGAAACAGTATGAGCCAATCCTGTTTTAAAAAATGGCACTAGTGATTTTAACTTTGGCTCGGCTGTCCAAGCGAATTGCTGTCAACTCATCTTCATACTGCTGGCATTTACCTTCAGGCGCTAGCCCAGGCTCAACCATAGGGAGGAGTCCGGCCACGGGTGTAAGTAAAGTCCCCAGTGCTACTGCCGCAGCAATACGTAAAAACATACTTCGCTTATTGACCTTAAAATTGATGTCGCTCAGTCGACCAGTAGATATAACGGGAGTCTGAAAGCTGCCGATACTAAAATCTTTTGCACGTGCAAAAGCCTGCATGTTTATCATCTCTCGCTTGAGATCGATATAACCGTCCGCTCTGATATTGCTGTCCCTGGTAGAAATTAAGAAAGTGCGCGTCTTCACGAGCCCGTCTTTTATATCGAATTCGGCTATAGAGCAGTTGAGAGGAGTAGGCGGATGATCTTTAAACCAAGAAACGAGTGTTTCTGTTATGTCAAAACCTAGAGCTTCGAGAATAGTCGAGCCAATGTGACCGTCGTCGACGGCCGCACGGAGATTACCGTTGAGATTGCTCGCCATTTGCCGGAGACTGTTTCCCCGCGTTTTTAAATCAATAGCACTCTGTAGACGCCCGACAATAATCTCCCGCGGATCGATTTTGCCTTTGGCAATGGTAGGAATGATTGGAGCAACCACTGAACTCAGACTCAGCTCACTGATTCCGATACGGAGCTTCGTTTCAGCTGCTTTGGGCCGGCTATTGATAGTGAGATTGCCACCGATCGTACCTCCAGCAAAATGTAAAGCCAAGGGATCAACAGTGAGCAAACCATCGCGGAGCTTGATTCCGACTATCCCTTCGTCAAGCATTTCGCCCAACTGCCCTCCCTTATAGTCCCCGAGCTTGAGATTGACATTCGCGTTGACCAGTTGAAGTACCTCAAGAGGAAGAGGATCTTTAGAAAAGACATATTTTTCTTCGGGCTTTTCTTCCTCAGCAGGCAGAAGACCAGCAAAATCCTGATAACTTAGTTGAGAAGCCACTAGATCAGCTTTAAAAAAGGGCTTTTTGTCTTTCAATCTTATTTCACCCTTACCTGAAAGCAAAGACTTACCCAGACTGGCCTTCAGTTGTGAAATCTTTATTTTGTCGCGGCTATAAGTTGCACCAAGAGCGATGCTGTACGGAGGAATGTCCATGGGACTTGCTGCTTCATAGCCTAAGGCTTTTAGAAGCGGAGCGAGCTTTTCCCCTTTCGCTGTCATTCGGAACTGATATGAGTCCTTCGAGGGGCGAAGAGACGCATGGACATCAAGTTTCTGCTGATGAATTAGTAATTTTGCATGTATCGGATAGGCCGCTGCTCGATGAAAGCGTCGGATGGAGCCGGCCGTACCATCGAGATAAAAAGGTATTTTTTGGATAGTTCCCCGACCCTCTATATTTATCGGTGCCTTGCGGCTCTGGGAAGCAATAAGGACGCGTTCTAATTTTAACTGGATAGGATCCCGGTTGGGCTCTTCGTTGCCATCTCCCAGCAGCTTGTTTACATCTTGAAGATCGATAAAGGCCGAGCCGATCTTAAATTCAAATGAGGACTTTGGGCCGTTCCATGTTAAGTCTGCGCTTCCATGTATATGGCTGCTGCCTAGCCGCGCTTTAAGCTTAGCCAGAGCGAGCTGCTTCTGATGATAAGAGGCTTCAATCATGAGTTGATAAGAAGGCGTTTTTTGACCTGCGAAACTTGGATCAAGTATCTTAATAAGTGGCGCCAAATTTTCACCCGAGGCATTCACATCAGCGCGGTAAATGCCTTTTTTGGCCGCGATCTCGGCTTTAATTTGGGCAGTCTCTCCATTGACTACGAGCTGCACGTCTAGAGGATAGCTTCCCGCTTCATCCTGCAGCTTCTTCATGGATCCTAGTGTACCTAGTAGCTTAAAAGGGAGAGATCCAATAGAGCCCTGGCCATTCAATTGAATAGCCTGCTCAAAGCCAGGAGCCTTCATTACGAAATTATCGAGCTCTAAATCGAGCTTTCTTGGCTCTTGAGGACTTCCATTTTCTGTCGGAAGAAGCGCTTCTAGGTCGCGATAGAAAACCTGAGCTGTCGGTACTTCAAGCAAAAAATGTCGCACGTTTTCCTCAAAAATCATCTGGAGATGAGCAAAAAGATGACTTTTACCTAGCTCGAGCTTCAACTGCTTAACAAGTAAACTTTGCGGCGAATAATCGATATTCGCGTATAGTTTATAGGGATGGGTGATGCCTTCAACTGCTTCTAGGCCAAATATCTCAAGATATGGCGCAAGTCTGCTGCCACTGGCTTCGATCTGAACGTGGTGTAGGTTCTTCTCTAAGTTGAGGTGGCCAATAATTGTTAAAAGCTGATCTTTCAGTGATAACGTGAGTTCGATTGGATAATCGCTTTCAAGGTTTTGAAAATTCGCAAGTGATCCAAGACTTCCCTGTATGACTAGGGCTGTCCCATCTACTTGTCCCGATCCTTGCATAGACAGCGGCGATTCAATCGATTTTGATCTGACAGTTAAGCGCTCCAGGAAAGCCTCTAGCTTATTTTTGCTCGCATGTGCTTGGTATGTGACCTTTGAATCGTTTATTGATGCATTTGCCACAAAAGTAGGAGGCAAACCGTCTATCATATTTTTCCAGTCTAGCTCCTCGTCCTGATCCGTCTTCACGGCAGTTTCTTTTAGAACGATATTCACCTTGTTCAGATAGAGTTCATCTATCATGACCTTCCCTTTAAAGAGCAAGGGAAGGGTTTGAATTTGAATTTTAATCTTCTGAGCTTCTAGGGTTTGGAGGCTTGAAGCAGAGGATCTTTGCTGCATCTTGATATCCTCGAAGGCGAGGACCATCTCTGACTGCAGTTTTAATGTCATGCCGTCCAGCTGTTCAACATCCCAATCGCTGAAAACCTCAATAGCGGAAGCAAGAAATTCAGTATGCTTGTCCCAATTTATCAAATTTATTGTTGTGATAAGCAGAGCTAGGATAGCGAACGGGGCGAAAATAAGGCCGCAGAATACGCCAATTATCTTCCTTGTTAATGACACACACCACCTCTTCATGGAGTTATGCTCGAAGAGAAGCATTCAGGCGTCCGCTTTAACGAGACAGAAAACCTTTAGCTTGAATTCAAACATAGATTAATCCAAGCATAAGGGACTTAGCAGCGCACTGTGCTAGTGCAGGAAACGAGCCACGATCTTTGCTTGTCAGAGAGGCGGCTGAATGGCAGTGAATAACTTCTCATCTAATAGCGCATAGGACAGCTCTTAAACTCATCAAGGTGGTCCATATTTTGCAAAAAGGATTGTTGAAAGTTGCTGGCTAAAGCATTTAAAGGAAAACAAATATGACGTCTTATAATAAGCATTCGCTTTTTCTCCGCAGTACAGGATTCTTTCTTATTGCACTCATACCATTATCAGCTCGCGGCCAAACAGAAAATGCTCCCGCCCCCATACCTCGCTCTGCTGATCCCTCTGCAAAAGAGCTAAGAAAAAATGCGGAGGCAAGAACAGAGCACATGGTCAGCAGGGAACTAGCAGAGGGGCAAAAATTCGCCGAAACACAGCTCTTGCCAAAAAGTGGATCGAAGGCAGCAGGCACGGTCATCTTTAGTAAAACCAAGAACGGTATCCAAGTAGTATCGACCGTCACAGGAGTCAAGCCAGGTAAGCATGGAATCCACATTCACGAAAATGGTGATTGCAGTGCGGCAGACGCCTCATCAGCAGGCGCACACTTTAACCCAACCCAGGCGCCACATTCGGGACCCAGCGATTTCACCCGACACGTAGGGGACTTGGGTAATATTACAGCCAACAAAGACGGAAGTGGCATTCTAACCCTGGAGATTCCTGAGATTAAAGGCTTTTTAGACTGGTCTCCAATAATAGGTCGCAGTGTCGTCTTGCATGAAGGTGCAGACGATTTAAAGACTCAGCCATCCGGTGATTCAGGAGGACGCATTGCCTGCGGCGTGATCAGTGCCATTGAAAATAAAAATGCTGCTCGATGACGAAGCGCCGTTAAATGTTTCAATGTCGAGTTAGCGCACGAGAGAAGATGATTTTCGGACCTGGAAAAGTCGCAGTCCTCAGTGCGCGCTCGCACAGCCGATGGCTCATTTGGGGTTGAGAGCAGGCGTAAAAACGCATCCGATCATGGGCTAGCTAGCCTGGCCTTTATCACATTTTTCTGGACCACTATGGGTCGAGATTCACTAGAACAACAGTTCGCGAATCGAGAGTGCAAGCGACGAATACGGAACAAGGAGAGCCTCATGGTAGGAGACACGATGGATTCATCTGATCACGATCGAAATAGCCATAGAGATGGAGTTCCTCATGCGCAGGGTGAACGCTGGCTGGAGGACGAAACTCTAGAAGAACTTCGACGCTGTGCTTTTGAGTTAGCTATCCCCGACGTGGACAACTTGAGCAGGGATGATCTGATTCATGCTGTCTACAGTGCGCGCCGCTCTCGCGGCAGGCTGGATAGCCATCGTCCCATACGTTAGATCGTTAGACTATCTGCCGCCTTCCCATGGAGGCTCAATCTGATGCCGAAACGAATGCTGAATGCGAATGTTCTAAGCCGAAATGTGTCACTTCTTCTTATTGTTGCGGTCGGCGGCCTTTTGCTCTTTTTAAGCCTAAAGATATTTCTCATTCTTTTTGCATCCTGCCTTATTGCAGTCTTTCTTTTTAGCATTGCCAGTTTCTTACAGCGCTATTTACCCATCGGCTATAAATGGAGCCTTGCGCTGGGAATCAGTCTTTTATCGATCTTCTTCGCCCTCTTCATGGCCTATCTTTTTCCCAAGGTTTCCACCCAGCTCAATGATTTTGTAGCTAGGCTTCCTGGCTTAATCGATGAGGTCCGCGCTTTCCTTGAGCGTTACATGGGCCCTGACGTCACTGTGAGAGAATGGCTCGATCAAAATGCCCAAATGCTCCGAAACATAAGCACGAGGACACTTCAAAGCGTTACGACGCTCTTCTCAGCCCTAAGCACTTTTATGGCCATCATAGTGCTCGGCACATTTTTAGCCTTCGAACCCAAACTTTACAAATCGGGGTTTGTCAAACTTATAGCTCCTGAAACACGCGCTGCAACGGCCGAACTTCTTACTAAAATATTTCATGACCTCCGGTGGTGGCTAGTTGGACGACTGAGCAGTATGTTCTTTGTGGGTATCCTGACAACGATCGGCCTTTTCTATTTGAATGTACCAATGGCTCTGGGAATTGGGTTTCTCTCAGGTCTCCTCGATTTCATTCCCTTCATTGGTCCTGTCCTCGCCGCCATTCCTGCCATTCTTATGGCATCGACCCAGGACGGACAAACAGTTACGTATGTCATCCTTCTCTATGGGGCCGTACAACTTATAGAAGGCTACGTTCTCACCCCACTTATACAAAAACAGGCCGTGTCCTTGCCTCCTGCTCTCGCACTCTTCGCTATTCTATTGATGGGGAAGTTTGGAGGACTACTCGGCACTGCTTTGGCAGCACCTTTGACAGTGGTGCTCCTGCTGATCGTCAAAGAGGTTTATATAAAGGCTATTCTTGAGAAAAAGATCGCCTTGGACAGTCCGAGCACACTCGGGAAAAAGTCGTACGAAGCAAATAACGTGGGCGACTACTACTAAGCATTTTTATAATCTCCAGGCGGATTCATCATAGGCTGATTACAACTCAGAGGTTCCTACCGCTGAGCAAGCAGGAATACTCAAATGGCAAGCCATTGACGATCGAAGCACTCTGTTTCTGGATAATTGCAAGTGTTTCAATAAATCGAAATTGCTGTAGCTTACTCTCAAAAGGCGTTCATTATGCGTATCGCACAAATATCACCACTCGAAGAAGCTGTCCCTCCTTTGAGCTACGGAGGCACTGAGCGTGTCGTCTCCTACCTCACCGAAGAGTTGGTGAAGCAGGGTCATGACGTAACATTATTTGCTTCTGGTGATTCTCAGACGTCTGCTCGTTTGATAGCAGCCTGCCCCAAATCCCTGCGGCACCAAATGAACTGTCAAGACAAGCTAGCCTCTAAAAGGCCCTTCCAAGATGTCGGAGTCATTGTGCCAAGAAAGCTCGATGAATGGTGCTTAACCATTAACAAATGAATGCATGTTCGCAGAACTCACTCAAGAGAGAAGCTGCCAGCGATAGTTCGCAATACGGTGAACCCAGCGATGCCGCAGCATGATCGGGTCGCGCACTGCCGATTACGAGCTTCACGGTTTTGAAGAGCTTCTTGCCAAACTAAACCATTGGTGAGTGATCGGGCGTTGCTGAAGCTCTATCTCGATCCTCACTCATTGAGGTCCGCCTAGTCCTCAGGTTTCGATAGTAGCTTGCTAAACTTTCCATATATGCAGGATTCGAGCTGGCAGAATCGCTAAATGCCGGCGCGTCTTTGATGGCTTTGCTATCCAATCCAACTTCGATCCATCTTAGTCCATAGTTTATTTTCTCGATAAACGATGTTTCGATTGCTACATGCTTGCTTGGCCACCACTCGATCGTATCAAGCACTAAGTGGGTGATAAGCGCGCTTTCCCGTTCAATGAGCAGGTCTTCTATCTTGCCGAGCTCTTTGTCAGTTGCGTCAATCTTGTATTTCTTGATTTCATTAAAACTTCGCAAATTGGGGTCGGCATTTTCAAGTCGCTTATCCTGCCGCTGCTTCATTTCTTCGTTAAGGGTCGACTCAGGTTTTGGGACAACCGCTGGGTAGGGATAAATTCCAAAACCGGCATGCATAGGGTAATACCAATAAGGGGACCAGGCATAGTACCTATGGAGCTGATTCTCGTACTGCCTTGAAACCGGTAAGTCGGTAAAAACAGATGGACTCTTTTGAACTTTGTCTCTTGTCATGTCAGTGATGATCGTATCGTAAAAGGGATCAGGCACTCTCAGGCTCGAAGGTATGAGGAGTAGTTCGCGACTATCCAGCCAAGAACCTGAAGTGATCACGATATAACGAAGATTCCAGGTTTTATCATCGAAATATATATCGCTGACTTTCCCAATGTCGCCGTCCAGCGCATGAACCTTGGCACCAATTATTCGCTTTGCGTTGATTAGCATGGTCAATCTCCAAATTCAGAAAATGCTTGGCCATATACTTACTCAAGCTTTCGATCGGGTCCCACCCGAACAGCTGAATCACTGTCAGCCTACCCAAAAATCGTAGCGCAAGATACTGTTTTTGGCCGATACATTGTTCAGCATGAGTCATGTTTAGAAGTCTAAACCGATGGATCGGAGCCTGTTACTTGACTTGCATAATATCGACTATTTTATTTGTCATTGTGAAGAAACATCGCAAGAGACTCGCTAGAGTGCTTAAGCTATTGCTCGAGCGTTGATTCTCAATGACCCTGGAGATCGTGGACTTGGAATAGGAGAATCGCCACAGTCTGTGCTAGATTGTGGGCCAGGAAGCGAAGCTTTGTACGGGCCAATTCCGGCTTGCTCTAGCACATTAATTCCCTCTGTAAAGGAGATAAGCGATGCCAGCATCCATCAATATTTCCCATGCTGCTGAGAATGCTTTACGGCTAGGCGAAGTCTGCTTAGTAGGACTAGCTCTCACGATAAGCTGGTGGGCGCTAAACCGCTCCAAAGGATATCAACTTGCCAGAGTTAGAGCTTGAAGGACCGAGGTGGAATATAAATGCCCAGATAAGATATAGGAAGAGCCAATGCGAGATGGCGCTAAGAAAAAGGGAATCTGGGCCTACGGCCTACTCAAGTGTGGGGTCTTCGGAGCACTTATCTGCCTTGAACGAGCCTTTCCTTTGCGTCCTATACGTGAGGAGTCCAATCGTCATGATGCGCGCAATCTGCTTATCGCCAGCTCCAGTATGCTCATCCGTAAACTCATCGAGGGGCAGATCACGGATCGCCTGATTTACAAGCTCAGCCGTCGCCACTATGGACTAGTCCACCGATTTCACATGCATAGCCTCCTGCGTAGCTCTCTGGCCTTTGCTCTCTTGGACTACACGGTCTACTTAGGCCATAGGCTTACGCATAAAGTGCCAATCCTCTGGCGTTTTCACCAGGTTCACCACATGGACCTTGATATAAGCACCAGCACTGCCTTTCGCATCCATTGCGGTGAGGCGATCCTTTCGTCCATCTTCCGCAGTATGCAAGTGGCAGCCATTGGTCCTTCCATCAAGGTCTATCGCGTGTGGCAAAGCTTTTCCTATATGGCCCTACTGTTCCACCACTCTAATCTGAAATTGCCATTCCGCCTTGAGCGTGGTTTAGCGTACTTTCTCATAACGCCGCATCTTCACAGTATTCATCACTCTTTCATAGCGTCTGAAATGAACTCGAACTGGTCGAGTGGACTTAGTGTCTGGGACCTCTTGCACGGTTCCTTTAGGTCTGATCTCTCTGCGGATGAAATTGTATTCGGTGTTCGGGGTCTCAGCAGTCCCAGCCAGGTCGGCGTTTCACGTCTCCTCATCCAGCCTTTTCTTGCGAGCTAGAGCTATAGGAGAGAAGGCTCAGCCTCGATCCCATTCACCCAAGTCCGCAGCTGCAACTCCGATCGTGTTTATCAGGGAAACATGTGAAAAAGCCTGCGGATAGTTGCCAAGGAGGCGCCGTGTCCGAGGATCATATTCTTCTGATAGAAGCCCAAGATCACTCTGAATGCGGAGCACCCAAGCCAGATGCTTGAGGGCCTTCTTGAATCTCTTTTGCAAGATATAGTTATCGATTAGCCAAAATGTGCAGGGAATAAAGGTGCCTTCGCCGGGGGGAAGCGATCATCGATCCGATGCGTATTGTAGCGATAGACGAAGCCTTTCTCACTCAGACGCTCTTCAATAGCACTGACGGTGCCCAGTATCCTCGGGTCTGTGGCGGGCAGAAAACCTACCTTGGCGAGAATGAGGAGGCTGGCGTCGAGAGCATTGGAGCCCGGAGCGTTGACAAAGGAATTAAGCTGGGGATTAAAATGCTCTCGGCAGATCAGGTCGTGAATTTTGGAGCGCATGTGTCTCCAGTGCTGAAGAGGGCTACCCGTGCGCCCAGGGCGGCAAAGGCTCGTGCTGTCGCGCGACCAACACCGGCTGAAGCTCCAGTGATAACGACAACTAATTTTTTATGCTGCATGCGCAATTCCTCCAAGACATATTTTTTGAAAAATTGCCTCAAGAGAGTAAAAACAAGAAGACAAGGCAAAGTCATTTTCGTTTGCCAAGTGGAAAGGACCCTTACTATACAGTCACTTCATATCTATAGCTATACAGAGTATTGTGGAGGGAATTATCGCAGCTTGCTGGAGCTCGAATTTGAGAGGATTCAATAGAGAGAGTAGTCTGACCTTCGCAGCCCATTTAGTTTCTTAGGGTAATCATGAGCGATTTTTTTGCAGCACTTGGACTTTGGGGCAATATCTCGGCTTTCATAGCCGCCTCAGTACTAATTTTGATTGCGGGGACCAAGCTAGAAAGCTGGGCTAGCAAAATCGGTAGGAAGACAAAACGCGGAGAAATATTTGCGGGTACTTTTCTTCTCGCTATTGCTACTTCTCTGCCTGACGTTACGACCTCGGTGACCGCAGCCTGGCGAAATCATCCGCAGCTGGCGGTTAACAACCTGCTCGGAGGAGTGGTGATTCAAACCATCGTGCTCGCTATAGCGGATGGCGTCGGCAGCAAGAAGGCCATGACGGGAACCGCGCCCTCATTTAGCCTAATCATTCAAGGACTGGGTTTGATCTTTGTGCTGACGACTGTGGGCTTCGTTGCCGTGCTGGAGAACTATTGGCAGCTCGAAGGGAGGAAGGCAGACTTAGGTCCAGCCTTTATCGCCTTGGTCTATGGGCTCATGGTATATATTGGTCTGAGTAGGCAGGGCCATGAGCCATGGCAACCCGTGAGCTCCGATGAAGCGACAGTTGCTCCCGAGAAAGAGCCAATAGCGAACAAAGATAAAGAGCTCCAAGGCGACGAGAAGAGTCTCGCGCGCTTGTTAAGTCTCTTTAGCTGCGGAGCTCTCGTAGTTTTCTTTGCTGGTTGGACGCTGGTGCTTACGATAGAACAAATTACGGCTATCACAGGAGCTTCCGAGGGATTCTTAGGATTTACCGTCGTTGCTTTTGCTACTTCACTTCCCGAGTTGAGCACGACTCTCACTGCCGCACGTCGGGGCCGCAACCTTACGGCTGTATCCAATATATTTGGATCGAATGGTTTCAACACAGCCCTACTCTTCATTATCGCTATAGTAGCGAGCGAACCTATCTTTAAAGGCTTTCTGCACGAAGTTATCGCAGCGACGAGTCTTGGTATTTTTCTAACGGCTATCTATCTCCTGGGAATGCTCGAACGTCGGGATAAGACGATCATACGGATGGGTTGGGACTCTGCAGCTGTCCTAGTGATAGGACTCATGGGAATGTGGGTCATGTACGCACTGACGCGCTAATATATTCTCAGTCTATCCTTGCTAAAGCCGCTGAAATGCTACTGAGAAAGTGTTCAAGAGGCGTGCGAGGCTGCTCATAGAGATAGGCAGCGATATCGTGAGCTTCTTGTACCGTTACACCAAGATCGGGCATGAGAGTCTCGGGAGAGATTACCTGTGGATCGGAAATCCAGCGGGCCATATTCTCGGGTGTGTTAGCCAAAATTCCCGCGATATAAATTTGTTCGGAGATATCGCTGAGCTGGGGGCCGACCCTACCACTAGCCTCCATCACTCCTTCGATGACATGGCAAGCTCCACATCCATAATGCTCTATAGATAATCTTCCGCGCTCTTTATCCCCTAGAGGCGCATAGCGGCGAGGCTCGGCCGGATGACGTTGCAAGCCGAGCACAAACATGTTTCCCAGCATAAATAGCAGCGAAGCTACCCCTGAAGCAGCGATAATCCATAAGAATGAGTGAGAGAAAATTTTCAAGAGAGAGCCTCAGAAATGAGCCATCGTTCCATCGAATCAAAGTACAAATTTGCCTTTGGCACAAGGACAGAATCAATGTACCCGACAAGACAAAGGTTCAGATCGACACGAGGCTCAATTGCCCTAAGGAGATGCTCGTATTCTCTCCGGAGGCAATATCATTTACAAATCGTGAAGCCATAGGAGAGGTCATGGATCGACGCCAGGTTCTTTCGCTGACGATAACGGGGACCGGATTAGTAGTCGCAGGAATAGTAGTGGTTCCTTCACTCATCAGCATTTTCTCGCCTGCATTCGAAGCAAGGCCTGCTAGCCTCTGGCAGGCTGTGGCGGAGGTTGATAGGTTTAAGATCGGTGAAATGCAAAAAAGCTTGCTGTCTATTGCCTCTCCGGCCCGCGCTGATGAACTGAGCCAGAAGGCGATCTACGTCTGGCGACGTTCAGCAGATGAATTTGTTGTTTATTCCCGATCCTGCACTGATCTGGGCTGTCCCCTGGTATGGGATGCGGGAAGTGAATGGTTCTTCTGCCCCTGTCACGGGGGCATTTTCGACAAGGAAGGACAGCGTCGGGCAGGGCCTCCCAAGCTTCCTATGTGGCGCTATGAAAGCCGTATTGAAAATGGTGTTCTGGAGATCAATCTGAGATCCGTTCCTCCCATGGTCTAAGCATTGGAAGACGAAATGGCTCAAGACGAAAAAGACGAAGGATTGCCTGAAGGTCACAGGGGAATACGGTCCTGGATCATCAAGCGTTTTGCCTTGAAGCCCATTGCCGATCGAGCCCTTTTTCGCAGAGTTCCCAACGCGCGCTGGTATTACGGGGATGGGGCAGCGCTCCTCCTTCTTTTTGGTATCCTTTTAATCACCGGAGCCTTTTTATCACTGATGTATTCGCCGGCCCCCGCGACAGCCTATGAGAGCGTGCGGGCGATCACAGAGCAGCACAAGCTAGGCTGGTTCGTGCGAGCCCTCCACTACTGGTCGGCTGGTATGATGGTTGTCGTTCTCTTGCATCACTTGCTGCGGCATATCCTACTCGGTGGCTACCTACCACCGCGGGAAGGCACTTGGATTGTCGGGGTATTGATGTTCATCCTAGTGATCGTCAATTCTTATCTGGGCTATACCTTACGCTGGGACGAGAGGGCTGTTTATGCCATCCGTGTCGCGCTCAACATGTTTTATCAGGTGCCATTCATCGGAGAGAGACTTGTCGTTTTTCTCCAGGGAGGCTGGGACATTGGCGTCACCACCCTCAGTCGCTTCTACTCCGTCCATGTAGTCTTTGTCCCTTTGCTGTTCGTCACATTTGTCGCCTATCATCTTTATCTCATCATTTATCATGGCGTGACGACCATACCCGAACGAATCGATCCGGTGGAAACAGCCGAAGACCAAAAGAAACTCTACGATCAGCTTAAGCATAGCAAAAAGCATGGGACTCAATTCTATCCTTATACGATGTTTGAATCTTGGGCTTTTTCGCTGGTGGTATTTGCCATAGTCCTGACGCTGACTCTAAGTTTCGGACCCGCAGAACTTTATCCCGAAGCAAATTTTATCGAGGACTCGCGTCCAATCGAGGAATGGTGGTGGCATTGGTACAGCGCTTTGATTGCCCATTTGCCGCCAGCCATAGCACCATATTTTTACTGGATGGCTCCTCTCGGCTTGATCATCCTTTTGCTCACTTTGCCCTTGATTGATCACGGCGCGAATCGTGGATTGCGACATAGGCCTATCGCAGTTTTGTCAAGCGTCGCAGTCGTCGTGGGCATCTTAGCCCTAACAGGTCAACGCCTGCGTTCACCCTGGACGGCTTGGCCGCGGAGCGCATTGGCTCCACTGCCCCGCGACATTCAGCTCACAGAATCTGGACAGCGAGGCCATCAGCTTTTTTCGCAATACGGCTGTTTCAATTGCCATGCATTGGGGGGGCACGGCGCAGAAGTAGGACCCAATCTCACGGCCCTTGAGGTAAGGCTCTCAGCTGATGAACTAAAGCACTTCATCTTGCAGCCGCCCGAACATGCTGCGATGCCTGCCTATAAGAATCGGATTAGCGAAGCCGACCTCAGTTCTATAGTGGATTTTGTTCTGGTGGCTCAAACTTTTCCGCGTCAATACTAAGGAGGGGGAATTCATGCGCGGCAATTCTCATCCTCTTCTATCCCTTAAGGTGATTCCCGTTTCACTCGCATTCGCTAGCCTCGCTCATGCAGTACCCCAGAGTCTGCTTGAAAAGGTAGGGACTTCGGCACTCGATCCTGCCGGTCCCGCAGCGGAGAAGATAGCGGCACTAACTTGGGTAATGATCGTGGGTTTCGGCCTCTTATTCGTATTCATAATGGGGCTGCTCATCATAGGGATAAAAAGAGGAGAGAATAGTGGAAAAAGTCAAGCGCCTCTGGGTGATCGTCGCTTTGTGGTGATTGGCGGACTGCTGATGCCACTAGTTATTCTGCTCTTGCTCCTGGTCTACACTCTGCTTCTGACGGCTTCGCTCGGACCCAAGGAGTCGCGCCTGAAGATTCGCGTCACCGGACATATGTGGTGGTGGGATGTTTACTATCCGGAAAGCAATCTGAGAATTGCCAACGAGATCTATATTCCAGCCGGCGAGCCCATCCTTATCGAGCTGGTGTCAAAGGACGTTATTCATAGCTTCTGGGTGCCGAGCCTGGCCGGCAAGACTGATCTTGTTCCTGGAATCACCAACTATCAATGGCTCGAAGCTGACAGGCCCGGCACCTACCGCGCTCAGTGCGCAGAATTTTGCGGCCTGCAGCATGCGCGCATGGCTCTCTATGTCGTGGCCCTGCCGCCGGAAGAATTTGCGAAGTGGCTGGCATCCAAGCAAAGATCGCAGCCTGTGCCCCAGGATCCCCGCATGCAAGCGGGCCTTGCAACCTTTGTCAAGGCAGGTTGTGGGGAATGCCACACCATTCAAGGAACAGAAGCGAGGGGATTGATCGGCCCTGACCTGACCCATGTGGGTAGTCGGCTCTCATTGGGAGCCGGGACGATTCCCAATAGTTATGGTTCAATGGCCGGATGGGTGGCCAATCCCCAGGCCCTGAAGCCTGGCAACAAGATGCCCCCTTCCTATGTCGCCAGTCAGGACTACCACTCTCTCATCTCCTACCTCATGAGTCTTCAATGATAGATAGCAAAGCCAATGCCGCCGGAGTCCGCTCAATAGGTGAATACCCTAGTGACGAGGAGCAAAAGGAGTTCGAAGCGACATGGAAGGCTCCCGAAGGAATTCGAGACTGGTTTGCGACAGTCAACAATCAGCCTTTCGGCAACCGCTTTATGATTTCCTCGTTGGTCTTTTTTCTCATCGCCGGCATTATGGCTTTGATCATGCGCGTGCAGCTGGCAGTGCCGGATCATGATGCGATAGGCCCCGATCTTTACAACAAGCTGTTTACCATGCACGGGGCCACCATGATGTTTCTGGTGGTATTGCCCTTTCTGGAAGGCATCGCCATCTATATTCTACCGCTGGTCGTTGGATCCCGGGAGATGGCCTTCCCTCGCATGAGTGCTTTCAGCTTCTGGGTGTTTTTTTCAGGGGCCCTAATCTTTTTCACAGGCTTTATTTTTAATGCGGTCCCTGATGCAGGATGGTTTGTCTATCCCCCTCTGTCACTTGAAAGGTATTCCGGTCTGGGCTTAGATTTCTTATTGGTGGGCCTGGGCTTTATTGAGATAGCTGGAGTAGGGACGGGAATAGAAATTGTTACTACCATCCTAAAGTTTCGGGCGCCGGGTATGTCCCTCGGCAGGATGCCTCTCTTTGCATGGGCCTGGCTCGTCACGGGTGTCATGATCATTATAGCCTTTTCCACTTTGTTTGGAGCCACAGTCCTGATCGAGTTTGATCGGGCGATCGGTACCCGCTTTTTCGATCCTGAGGGGGGTGGTAATGTACTCCTTTGGCAGCATCTCTTCTGGTTCTTCGGTCACCCCGATGTCTATATTATGTTTATCCCCGCGACGGGCATCATCTCGATGATCATTCCTACTTTTGCCCGACGACCTATCGCTGCTTACTCCTATGTAGCCGTGGCGATTCTCCTCACGGGTTTTCTCAGCTTTGGTCTTTGGGTGCATCATATGTTTGCTACGGGCATCCCCGCTCTGGCCTCGGGCTTCTTTGTGGCTGCTAGTCTGATGATTGCTCTGGCAAGCGGAGTGCAAGTATTCGCTTGGATCGCTACGCTGTGGGGGAGTCGACCTGATATCAAGTCCCCCCTCCTTTTTGTGCTTGGGTTCCTCTGCATTTTCGTATTGGGGGGTATTACAGGTGTAATGGTTGCTGTTCTGCCCTTCGATTTGCAAGCGCATGATACTTATTTCGTGGTGGCACATTTTCACTATGTACTGATCGGTGGAGTGATTTTTCCTATCCTGGGTGGGCTCCACTACTGGCTGCCACTGATGACGGGATATTTGCCTAGTGAACGACTGGCTCGTTGGAGCTTCTGGCTGATTTTTATAGGCTTTAATCTAACGTTTTTTCCCATGCATGTCGCCGGGCTTCTAGGAATGTCCCGCCGCGTATATACCTATTCAGCAAGCCTAAACGTTGGCTGGTACAATCTGCTTTCGAGCGTATCGTCCTTCATCTTAGGTGCCGGCTTTGTAATCGCCACAATCAACCTCTTGGGATCTCGCTATTTAGGGCGGAAGGCTGGTAAGAATCCATGGAACTCCGGAGCTTTGGAGTGGTCACTTATGGTCGATATGCCGAACTATGTGTTCCGCGCTCCGCCTGTGATTCTCGCTCGCGAACCCCTATGGCAGGCAGAGGCAGGAGGGGATAGCTACCTGAATCGTCTGGCCCGGCAGTTGACATCGAGGCCTTCTGCTTGGAGGGCAACCCTGATCACCGATGCGATTAGTGGTGAGCCGCAGGCCATACAAAAGGTATCGACGCCTTCCTACGTACCTATCACCGCCGCAATCGGACTCTTTATCATGTCGGTAGCAACACTTTTTAAAGCCTATATATTAGCCTTAGCTGCTCTTGTCTTTACCTTAGGCGTCGTTTGCTATTGGCTTTGGCCGGAGGAGAGGGAGCTTAAAAAAATGCGAGAGAGCGGCCTGGGTGAACTCACGGGATTGCCTCTCGAACCGACAGGAGCGCTCGCATCAGGTTGGTGGGCCATGGTCGGTACTTTAACTGTTATCGGCACAATTTTCGGCGTCTTGTTTTATTCTTATTTTTATATCAGGATTTACTCTCCAAGCTGGCCTCAAGGTGGGATAGCATTACCGGAAATTTGGCCTTCATCAATTTTCTATGCAGCGCTCTTGCTGGGGGCACTTAGTTTTCATTGGGCCGAGAAAAACTTTCAGAAGAACTCAGCGCGAGCAAGTCTGCTGGGAATATCGGGGAGTCTGCTGGCGGCGCTCATATTTCTTGCCTCGAGCATGTTTCACATCGTAGGGATAGGCTTTACGCCACAGGAAAACGCGTATGCCTCCCTCTTTCATACCATCACCTGGCATCTGGCGGCTCTCGTGCTGGGAGGCGCCATGTTTCTCGCGGCGCTACTTATCAAAACGATTCAATCGCAAGGGCAGCGAACTGGCTATCTGATCCTGCAGCTGCAGGTCACCGGCCTCTATTGGTACTTCACAGCAGTGGTTGGAGTCTTGTCTTTTGCCACTCTTTTCCTCTCACCCTACCTTTTGTAAGGAGAGCTGCTTGGAAAAGCACTTGGGCATCTGGTTTTGTTTGCTGGGTGGAGCCATAGCCTGGACCCTGCACCTATTGATCTGCTATGGACTTAGTGAGGCATTCTGCATCATGGGTCCGCCATCTATCTACTTTTTGGGCGTGAATTTGCTAGCTTACGTCTTAGGTCTAGTGACTCTCGTACTTTTGGGTATGGCCTTAGCAGCTGTGGTACTGTCTCGCCGTCAGGCATTAAGTCGTCCTGCAGCTGCGGGTGAGCAGTCCGACAGTTGGGCATTTACAGCCCGAGCTGGATTCTTAGCTAATGTGGTGTTTAGTATAAGCATCATGGCTCAGTCTCTACCTATTTTTACCCTGCTTGGACGCTGTTGAGATGAAGTCCAAGCACGGCGGATTTATCTTCTGCATTCTCGCCTCTGGTTTCGAGCAGGTGGCGACAGCTCATGCTTTGCAAACTGCCACGGGGACGCTGGACGGCTTCGCTCTTCTTTGGTTTTCATTGATTTTGGTACAGGTGGGACTTGTGACTCTGGCCTATACAAAAGGGTGGCGGCGATGGAGACTCAAACCTCGTACTCATAGCGTCGGCTCGGAGCTGCAGCCCTTTTTCTTCGGACTGGGAGTGTTCTCACTGCTCTCGGCTTTGCTACCACCGATTGATACGCTGAGCGAAGAATTGGCCTCAGTGCACATGGTGCAGCATATGCTTCTGATGATGGTGGCTGCTCCTCTTCTCATCGTAGGTGCCTCGCCGCATTTTGTCCTTTTGGGTCTGCCTAGTAAATGGCGACGCCAAATTTGGGTATGGAGACGGTTTATGATCCGCTTGGGTAGGCCCCTCATGGGGCCGAGACGAGCTGGGACCATTGCAGGTCTTTATGCATGTATCCTTTGGCTTTGGCATCTGCCTCAGCTATATCAGGCGGCGCTTGAAAATCGCCTGCTTCATGGTCTGCAGCATGTGGCGTTTTTTGGTGGCGCTTACTTCTTCTGGCGTGTAGTCCTTAACCCGCGGCTTCACCTGCGCGTGAATCTAGGAACGGGGATCTTGTATCTCTTTGTTGCCTCCCTCCATTCGATGGCGCTAGGCGTCCTCATGGCGGTGGCACCCTCGGTTTGGTACAAGCCTTATATCAGCAGTAGCTGGAAGCATGGCCTGAGTGCGCTGGAGGACCAGCAGATTGCTGGCTATATTATGTGGATGCCGGCGGGGATGACTTATGTTGTGGTCGCTGGTGCCTTGATGCTTGAAGTGCTTAGACGCTCAGAAAGCTCGTGAGCCTATCGCTAAGCCCGAGCAAAAGGTAATAGTGAGATTGTAGGCATGAGATCGTGCTGTTCATTTTAAGCGCTTCAGTGGCTTGGAGGTAAAGTCTAGTGAAAGCCGAATATGTTTGAAGCTCTCAGAGATCGTTACACAGGCAAGAATCTCCCCACCTGGATTCGTGATTTACACGAAAGGTTTAAGCCATTAATAGCTGATGTGACGGAAACCAACCTCTTGCTCCACGCAGGAAGTATGGCCTATATATCCTTGGGTTCTATCATCCCCTCTTTAGCCGTTGTCTTCGCCATCATTTCCATTTTTCAACCTCTTGCTGATCCTCAAGCTAACTGGTTTGCGCAGTTCAGAGAATTGATACTGAGTAATCTGACTCCCCAAGCAGGAGAACAGATGGTCGAGTATATGAACACGTTTCTAAATAATTTGGACGTCACTCGGATAGGTGTGACCGGCTTTGTGTTTCTGTTTATCATAGTGGTCCTTTTGCTGCGAAACATCGAAGTAGCTTTGAACGCGGTATGGCAGGTCTCTAACGAACGAGCGTTTTTCGTCCGTTTCCTTTATTTTTGGATCGCCATTACATTGGGAGCCCTAGGTTTGTCGATTGGGATTTCCCTTTTTGCCAAGTTTGGAGCTCAGAGTTGGCTCCCAACGGTGGAAGGAGGGGCTGAAGGAGGAGCCCCGGGAACTTCGGCTGTGACTAATGCAGCGCTAAGCTTCCTTTTCTTTTCAGTCCTGCATAAGATTGGTCCTAATTGTTATGTTTCCTTCAAAGCTGCCGTAGCAGGAGGACTGGCTGCGACAATCATGACCCGTATAGCATCGGCCGGGTTCGAAGTTTATACACACTATAGTGATTGGAATCAAAATATCTACGAAGCGCTCGCGGTGGTCCCTCTCTTTTTGCTCTGGTTGTATATTGCGTGGCTTATTACAATGTTCAGCGCGATCATAGCATGGCGAACTCAGCACGGTTTTAGAGTGAGTCGAGCCAGCCCTATGGAGAGTTCGTCCCATATTGCAGAGGAGGCCCGTCTGCGTAGCATTCAAACTCGTGCATTGCTTCCAATGCTTTGCGTGCTGATAGTAGGCCATAGATTCCAAGAGGGACAAGGGAGTGGGATGACTGGTCGCGAGATTATACAGAGCCTTGACATACCACCCCCATGGGTTAGAGAGGGGATCCTCGCCGCTGAAAGCCGAGGATTACTCGTCATTGAACGATCGCATGAAAGTGCCGGGAAAACCCAAGATGACATTCTGGAGTTGCAGATTTTTCCGACGTTTCCTCTCGATCAACTTAAGGTGGCTCATCTGGTGAATCAACTTTCGCATGATACAGTCGAATGGTTAGACAAGCGAAGAGTAGAATTGCCGTTTGATCTTAAAGCAGTGCTAGGCTCTGTTTATGAAAGTTTAAAAATTGATCAAGGAAATCAATCCCTTCAATCGTTGTTCAAGAAAACATCTGTAATTTCTGGACCCGCAAAGTCTTAAATATATGTGAAAAACATTAAGAGGATTCATCTCTGTTCACGAAATCCCTCTTCGGAGAACGCAAAGTAGATGCGACATTTGGCCTATCACTGCGCTTGGTCTTTGTATTCATCCAGCGATATCGTCGCTTTGACTTGAGTTTTTGCTCTGTAAGCTGCTCGTGCTAGGATATGGGATCCAATTGGAATCGTCCCGCCGACAAAAAGGAGCACGAGCAAAATGTTGAAAGGAATTCCCTGCTCATGGCTTGACAGAACAAAAGCCAGAATCAGGAAGAAAAGACCTAAAGTGGCAGCCTTCGTCGGAGCATGAATTCGCATATAGAAATCTGGCAGCAGCCATAGACCCAGCGCTGCAATGAGCATAAAGACCACCCCAGCTGCCATAGCAATGAAAGCGAGAATCTCACTCAAGGATATTGCCCTCCGTATAAGCTGCTATCGAAAGTGTGCTAATAAAACCGAGAAGAGAAAGAACGAGGAGCACATCGATATAGTGGAAGGATCGCAACTGGATCGATTCCAGACAAATCAATCCCATGACAAGAAACACGAAACAATCAAAGCCGACAAGTCGATCAAACACGGTTGGACCTTTGAATATTCTGCCGACGGCAAGGGCAATCCCTGCAATCAAAACCAGCATGAAAACCCAAACAAATTCCATCATCATGGTCTACCCTCGCTAGCTTGGTCCGATTGAGTAGATTTCAACTTGGACATTCTACTAAGAAAAGTGCCAATTTCAGTTCTAATCTTATCGACATCCTCTCCATAGAGAGTGTGAACATATAAGCCATGGCCATTTTTATCAGCATCCAAAGTCAAGCTTCCAGGTGTCAGAGATATCATATTTCCAAGCAAAACGGTCTGCGCCGGACTGAGGTCTCTGCAATCGACTCGAAAAAAAGCGTGGGTGAACTTTGTACGACTCCATAGGATATCGCGAGCCAGCGAAATATTGGCTCTTAGCACGCTCAAAAAGAACAGCGCGGATATCTTGATCAAGTCTCTCATATGAGATGATGTTCCTGGTCTGGGATTCACCTTTTCACTCAGCCCGAGCGCGACAAAGCTCAGACCAAAACCGGTCAATAAGCCTGTCAGGGTGAAGTCATTCCTCATGAACATCCATATAACGGACAGTATCAAGTGCCAGTATAGCTTTCTCATTGCCTGACCCCTTTCAGTCCACTCTTGTCCAGATCGAGGACTGCTGAGATATACTCATCAACAGTCAAAAGTCTCAATGAATATCGATGAAAATTTTCAAACAAAGGAATTGCCATGACGCCGATGCCTATTGAAATCGAAGCAAGAAGCAGCGCACCGATATACAGTCGATGAATCTTCGGCACGGGCCGCCAGACACTTTGAGCGGCATCGCCCCAATACGAAGTGCTCCAGATTTTTAGCATGGAGGCCAGCGTAAGAAAGCTGACCAGAATCGCGATTGTGCTGGTAATCCAAGCTTCATTCTGAAAACCTGCCATGATCAAAAATAGCTTGGCCCAAAACCCACTGAGTGGAGGCAAACCGGCCAGCGCCAGTGCCAGGATCAAGAAAGCTGTAGCAGCCGTAGGGTCTAGGCGCAAGACCCCTTGCGCTACACCCAGTTTGCCTGTTCCGGCGCGAAGTTCCAAGATTCCTACAGCCATGAATAGAGCCGATTTTACTACGATATCTTGAGAGTCAGGAGTATTGCTACGCACTTCGCTCACAATATTCCTGATTCATTGATACTTCCATCTTCTCTCGCAAGAATTTCTTGAAAGAAAGCGGGTCTTTCTTGCTCCAAAAATATTCCAAATACGCTTTCTTCAAGGCTTCCGAGGTTACGGCTTCGCTAGGAGCGAGATCTTTCCTGATTGTCCTCATCCAGCCGCCGAAAGATTGCCAAACCAAGTCAGTTTTCGTTATCGCGAGGTAATCGAGAAGTCCTTGAGCGATAGCGGCTAGGTTGACGAATACATGGTAAGCGTGCATCTTTTCTCGGACCTTAGCTCGGTATTCTTCTGTCGCTCTATGGAGATATTGGGGTCCGGTTCCTCTCGTGATTTTTGTCATGGCCTTCATCCAGAAGTGATAACCGAAGCCTCCGACTGTGTGAACAAAGGCTTTGAAAGACAGTTCGATTCCAAACCTCGCATTATAAAGCCGAATAGCCTCCGAGGGAGAAAGTTCCCAGTCATTTGTCATGAATATACATCTGCCGCGGGTAGGATGGTCGCTGAGGATAAATCGAACTTTTCCTTGGATCTGCCTCCACATCAAATCTATGACATAATACCTTATTTTTAAGTGTCCTTCGTCCCGAATGGGACTCTGAATTTCGATGAAATCGTTATATCTATTCTCGAATAGATTCCATATTTTTAGTTTCTTGCCGTATTTCTTGGGGCGGCCGCGTCCCTGCTTTTTCCCGTCTGGGATCGGATAATATCCAACGACGTTGTGCTTAACCCTCACGAGCATTGTCGCACCATGGGCGATCATTGAACTGAAGAGTTTGGCTGAAGCGTAATAGGCGTCAGCCACCATGAGGAAGTTTTTCCCAGCTCCGTTCGTCATGTTATGAAACATTGCACTCATTTTATCAAGTAGGGTCCGTTCATCTCTATTTGAAAAGACGAGGCCCTCGTGAATGCGAGACCCTATCAATACCGATGTGATTTTTCCTCCCAAGCTTTCGACCATTAGGGCCAGCATCTGCATCGAATGCGCCATGACGAAGTCAGGCTTCGAATTGTTCGTCGAAGATTGGTGGGAAAGCTTAACAGAGGGCATTTTCCGACCCTCCTTGGGGGCTTTTATCCCGTCGCAAGCAAGGACAATGCGGCCATTGACTATCACTGGCGTGAATAGTCGCAGGCAAATTTTCAACCAAAGTTGGTTCAGAACATCTAGTTTGACAGCTTGAGAGTGAAAGCTGTCAATCAGAGATTGATAGCAGTTGGGCCTGAGTCCGAACGCACGAATAAAACTTGTCACACCCGCAGAGTCGGATCGAACGCAAAATCCCAATACCGTCAAACATGCCCATTGAGCAGTCCTTAATCGAGAAAAAGCTGGTCTCAACTCAAAAAATGCTTGGATCAAAATCGTGCAGAGATTAACATCCATGTCGTAGCTCTGTGTTTTGGATTTGGTATTTTCTTGGTCGAAAACACTCTTAACCTTAATGCAGCGCTACTCAATTTATAATTTTCAAAGAGCTGGCGATTCGCTGGCTTTTTTTATGTAGTTAA
>JBGSTX010000189.1:0-5406 GCA_041736305.1 Oligoflexus sp.
GCCGTCATTTTCTGCTGGCACTCCTCTTTAGCCTTCCAGTGGCGGTCTTAGTGATCATAGGACTCAGCCTTTGGCCGGCAGAATACTCTTCGACGACCCTGGTACTCTTTGATCCCAATCAGTCGCGGGGAGAGCAGCCAGAGTCTTCGCTGGTCCTCGCCAATCGCGTGGCTTCCACCTATACCGCCCGCTTCCAGGACCCTGATTTTATGGAGAGGCTGGCGAAAGTCCTCGCCGATCAATCCTATCCTCTTCCCGAATATTCGGAACCGCCAGCGAAGGAACTCCTCGAGAGAGTCATACCGGTCCACATGCGTCCGGCTGCCTGGAGTATGACTCCCGAAGAAGCCGCGGCGCGCGCCCGAGTCGAAGCTTTGACCGAGCAGATTAAAGTCGAATCTCAGCCTGCACAATTTCAACTGAGCCTGGTAGCGAAAAGCGACAATCCCGCCGAGGCGCAGCTGCTGGCCCGTGAGGCGATGAATCTCTTCATAGTTGAAGAGCTTAGCAAGACCAAAGCCAAAGTTGAGTCTCAGATCCGGCAACTGGGCGCTTTAGAAGCGTCTACCTTGCGGGAGAAAAATGCACCTGCCGATATGGGAAGGACCGAACCGATTCAGGAGCGCGGTCGCGCCAGCGCAGCTGAGCGGAGGACTTTGAAGGGGCGTGAGCAAAATCTGATCACGAACATCCTAGGGCGACAGGCGGAGCTGGCTCGAGCCCAAAGCAACCAGGTCGATAGGCAATTCGCACTCGACTCAGAATTGAACAATCTACTTTCCCGCAAGGGTCCTTCCCATCCCGACATCATTCAAAAGCGGCGCGAGATGGAAAAGTTTCGAGCAGATCCGGCCGTGGCTAAGATTGAAGTGGAACTCGTCACTATGCGCCGGCAGCTCACTCAGGTGCAGACTGAAATGCGGCAGAAGCAGATTCCTATCGATCGCTCGGTTCAGATCTCTGGATTTTCTGACGAGGTGAGACGCTATCTTCTCGATGTTTCCAACCAAATCCGTAACCTGGAGCTGGAGTCCAACACTCTCGAAGAGCAGATAAAAAATCCGCTGAAGAGAACGCGTTATCAAATGCTTCGTGAGGCTGATCTGCCATCACAGCCTTCCAACAAGAAAAAGTTCCTTGTGGCTGCAGGTGTCGGCTTTCTTCTGATCGTCGGGACTTTCTTTCTCGTCATCATCGTCCGGGAAGTCTTCAGTCCGACGCTGCAAGATAGAAATAGTTTTCAAAGCCGCTATAATCTGCCAGTAGTCGCCGAACTGAATTCGAATTCGCTGAAGAAGCAGGGGCGCCTCACTTCGGGCGAAATTCGAGCCCTGCGCTCGAGGCTCCATGAACTTGGGGATAAGCCCAAGCCCGAACTGCTCATGCTCGATGGCTATCGCTACCTTCAGCAGTTTCTCTTACGAGCCGAGCCTGCGCCCCAGGTGCTTTTTATCCTCGACGTGGCTCAGGACAGCAAAAGTCAGTTTCTCGCCAGCAATTTGGCTAACGTCATGGCTACCGATAGTTCGGAGCGCATTTTTCTCTTGAGCTTTCGCTCCGAAACAGCCAAAGATCGACCCCTGCAAAATGGTTCAGATCTCATGGCGTTCATAGCCGGAAAAGGCGAGTGGAAGGACTGTCTCATTAAGTCAGACGATAGCTTTGCCTATGATGCTGCGATAGCGAGAAGCGGCAGCGATGGCGTTGGATCTTTCCGCGCCGATATGGTTCAAAAGCTGGTCAAAGCCCTGCGGGAAAAGTATCAGCGCATTGTCATCGAAGGTTATCCCCAGCAGTTTATCAATGAGAATGGGATTCTTTGTAAAGAATCTGATGCTGCCGTGCTGCACGTAGCTCTTGGGAAAACCCGCTCAATGGACCTAGACCGTCTTCTGCAGATTGAAAACACGGCTAAAATCAAAGCCGTCATCCTGCAGTCATAATTATCCAAGTCCGCTCATTATGGGGGTGCTGCTCACCAGCGTTTCCAGCTTCTCGGGATACGAACCTGCTTGAGCAGCCGCTTATTATTCCGGCTCGCTATCTGAGCAGGCTCACTCCGGCTGCTGCAGCTCGATTTCTTTCGTCTCTTTCATGCTGCAGCTGGAGAAATCTCCCTGTGCAGCTTTTTCTTCGAGCAAGCAGCATGTCTCAAGCTGGGCCTTGGCCTTGGATTGCACGGCTGCCAGCACCTCATCGCGACTCTTCGAGATACTGAGGGGATAGCTCGTCCCATTTTTCTGATGCAGATACACTTCGCCTAATTCCAGGCGCTGAGTGAGCAGCTCCTGACCATTGGCATCGATCAAGCTGATGTTCTCACCAAGGCAGACGAAGTTCTCCTGCACCTGCACTGACTTCAGGAAGTCAAAGAACTGCGCTTGCATGGTATTGCTATTCACCGGCCAGCCTAGGCTGCCACCCCGCTTCTCGCGAGCCAGAGTCGGCAGAGATATGTTGAGTAGGGATTCCATCTGCTCGACGGGATTTTTAAATTCTTTCCTACAGCCGACATTGCTGCCCCCATCATTATTAGCGGGGACAGAATAGAAGAGCCGCAGGCCTTTTTGGACAGACGCCGGCGAGCTGTTGATAAGGTTCGCCGTGCGCTCGACGGCGCAGTCTCGATTGCCGTTCGGCCCACCCACGTGTCCCGTGTTGTCAGTGATAAGATAAACAGCCCGCATCTGCTCTTCGTTACTCACCTTGGCAAGCTCCGCAATGGCAGCTTCAATCGACGTCAGCGAGGCCTCGGGAAGGTCAATGTTCCCGTCATCGACGACGTTCAGACGCCTGACAAAAGTTTGAAAGGATTGAGCATCTTGGGTGAGGGGCAGGGTGTTAATCACGCGATCGACGAAACTGATGCCTCCCAGGCGCAGTTGAAACTTATTTTGAGTAGCCAAAGTAATAAAGTCATTGATGTTGCTCGTCAAGTTGTTGAGTACTTGCGGCATGGAGGTTGACACATCCACTACAACCATAAGGTCGACTTTGCCTGCTTGCAGACTGAGCTTTTGGGTTTTATAAGCTGGTGCAAAAGAAAGCGCCAACGGTCCTGGAGGTGTCCCTGGAACTGGAGTTGACTTCGGCGTCGGTGACGGCGGCACTACAGCGGAAGGCCTTTTTTCGAGCGTCTCAATGGCAGGTATCTGCTTAAATTCACTTTCAGAGCAGGAATACAGGCTGAGGAGCCCTAGCGACAGCAAAGCTCCAAGCAAAACATTAAGAATCAAATGCTCTGAACCTCGCGTGCTCATCGAATGCCTCCAAAGATGTAGAATCTGTCGCCAGTCCCAAGCAGGCCCGAGTTAAATTTTCGACTCGTTTCATCTCTTTTCGGACTCTCTGCGGCCTTACTTGACTATGCTCCAAAGATCGCCTTCAAGAGCAGCAAAATAGACAACTTAGAAAAGGCTGCCGCGATTTTTTTCCAAAATAAGAGTGAAAAGAGTTGGCGAAGAAGCTTTTTCAAACGAGAGCCCTTCATCTGAAGTCAAAAAGCCCGTTTATAAAAATTGAGTCTTTCCCGCAAATAATTAAATTAATTGCATACTTTTGGTCTTTTAAAAGACTTTAAAAAATCGGCTCAATTCCGGCAGTTGAGGATCCGATCTTACATCTGTAGGCGCGTTACATAAACAGCTAGGAGTGATTTCAAATGCGACAAAAGCTAGGTATAAGAAAGAGTCTTACTATTTCAAAGACTCAAACAGAGACGCAATCTAAGTTGCCACCTTCACTACGAACTGTAATCGGAGCCCTATCACTATCTATGATGGTGTCTTGTGCGGCTGAGGATAGCCCGAGCGAACGAAAAAATGCTTCTAGCTCGATCCAGGAGAATCTATCTGAAGATGGATCTCTTAATGCTGTTTCGTCCATTGCCGTGACTTATAGAGTCTATTTTCAGACTCAACAAACAAACCAGTACATGGTCGCAGAAAACGGCGGTGGCGGCATCGTCAACGCGAACCGCTCGGAGCCGAGGGGATGGGAACGATTTGAAATTCTCGATCAAAACGCTGGTCAGCTCATGCATAATGACGAGATTTATGTAAGAACTTTCAACGGTACGTTTTTGCAGGTGACTAACGGCACGAGTCTCAGTCTCAATGCCGGGGGCACCGATCCTCAAGGGTGGGAGCTCATGCGGATAGTGCGCCAAAGTGGTAACGGCGAAGTGAGAACTGGTGATATGGTGGGAATCCAGTCCAGATTTTCTAACCGATTTATAACGGCAGTCAATGGCGGTGGCGGCCTCGTGACAGCTCAGGGCGACCGAATGCGAGGCTGGGATACTTTCAGAATAACGATTGAAGCGGGATCAGCCTCGAATACTCCTCCTCCTCCTACTACTCCTCCTCCTACTCCTCCTACTACTCCTCCTCCTCCTGCGCTTCAGGACGCGGCGGCAGTGATGCGAGCCATGGGAACAGGATTTAACTTAGGAAACACTTTCGATCTACAGCAGCATTCCACAAATCCACAAGAGATCGAGCTACTTATCGAGCGATATATTGCAGCCGGCATGCGTCATATGCGCCTGCCTGTGACCTGGATGGAAGGCTTTGGCGGTAATGCCATTGCCGATGCAGCTGGGACTATCAACCCTCAGCACCCTAGGTTTCTCCAGATGGTAAGTGTCGTAGACTATGCTCTCTCAAGAGGGCTCTATGTGATCATCAACACCCACCACGAATTTTGGCTAAAAGACAACTATAATGGTTCAGCGACTTACAACACCCGATTTACCAATCTGTGGACTAACATTGCTCGCTATTTTGAAAACCGCTCTCCTCGCCTTATCTTCGAAGTACTCAACGAACCCGAAAGAGCTTTCGGCGACTGGTCAGGTGGTACAACAAATGGCTGGCCAACTCCCTTCGATCCCAATGCACAGGCACTTACCCGGCAAATTAATCAGGTAGGTTATGCCGCAATCCGCGCTACCGGCGGCAACAACGCAACGAGGATTGTCCTTGTCATGCCCAATGCCCAAGGCAATCAATCCCTCATTGACGAAATCTATCCAAGCCGTGCAAGCGTGCCAGGCGCAGGCAACGATCCTTACGTCGCGTTTTCAGTTCATACTTACGATCCCTGGGCTTTCTGTGGTCAAGAAGGCAATAACGCAGCATGGCCAGGGAGTGCTAGCCTCCGCAGCGCTGTTGATACAGTTGCAGCCCATGCTCGTAATTTAGGTATCGCTGTTAACTATGGCGAGTTTGGTGTCGGTCGAGAAATCAACCAAGCTGAACGTAACACTCCTGTGGTTCGGGAGTACTATCGCACCATGAGAACCGCTGTTATAGGTCACGGCATGTCGGCAACCGTCTGGGACGATCGCGGCTGGTTTGCCCTTACAAATGCTAATGGTTCGCAATTCTTATTCGACATCATCCC
>JBGSTX010000238.1:0-37232 GCA_041736305.1 Oligoflexus sp.
ATTCCTCATCTTCTGATGCCAGTCATTACCGAACCTCTCAAAGCTTCCCTAGCTCTCAAGTGGGCTTGTCACGAGATGGACCGCCGTTACCAGCTTATGGAATCGGCGATGGTCAGGCACATCGGTGGTTTCAATCATTACTGGGAAAACGCTAGTGCCGCGACGCGCGAAGATATCAAGAATCGCTTTGGTGACATCGCTGGAAAACTCCCCTATATCGTGATTGTTATAGATGAGCTAGCCGACCTGATGCTCATGGCTTCTAAAGATGTGGAATCGTCTATCCAGCGCCTGGCGCAGAAAGCTCGTGCAAGCGGGATCCACCTGGTACTGGCCACGCAACGCCCATCGGTTGATGTGATCACCGGGGTGATCAAAGCCAATCTTCCCTGCCGAACTGCTTTCAAGGTCTTCTCGCGCATCGACAGCCGGACTATTCTCGACAGTATGGGGGCCGAGCGCCTCTTAGGAAAGGGCGACATGCTCTTTCTCCGTCCTGGTTCCAGCAAGCTAGAGCGTATCCAAGGTGCTTTTCTTGGTGATGAGGAAGTCGTCGCTATGGTCGAGCATCTCAAGCAAAGCTCGGCTGTCCACTATGATGCCAGTGCAATGGAATGGATCGATGAAGAGTTTCAAAAGCAAGCTGGCCCTGGCACCGAAGGCGCTGGGGAGGATCCTGCCCAGACCGATCCTAAGTGGAATGAAGCGATTGGAATCGCTCAACGCCAAGGAGCTATCAGTGCCTCTTATCTTCAGCGCATGCTAAAAATAGGCTACAACCGCGCCGCCCGGATCGTCGAGGCGATGGAAGCTCAAGGGCTCGTAGCCCGCGCTGACGGGGCAAAGCCTAGGGCCTGGATTGGACCGAATCTTTAGCACTAAGAAGCGGAGCTGCTGAGATCCTCTCGATTTCGACCAGCTTCGCATACTTAATATAGGCATAAAGACTTGAAATCAGTGCGTAGGTGTAGCCTGGGTAACCATCCAAAAAACCGAGACGCAGAAAATATCGCCCAAAAAATTCCAACCATGGCCGCAAAATGTGCCCGACGAAAGGCACCTTGCGCCCTTCGCGCGCATGCTTTTCGGCAATAGCAGTGGTGTAACGATTGAAGCGCTGGAAGTAGTCGCTAAGGTCGCGATAGCTATAATGCCACAGGGTCCCGACCTTGAGGGTGGCGGTCTCACTGCCGCTTGCTACGACCAACTCTTCATGTATGCTGCCTTGATAACGCGCAAAGCCTCTCTTAAAAAAGCGTAGGGGCTTATCCTCAGTCTTACCGTAGTACATCCTTCGGCCCATAAAAACTAAGCGTCGTCGCAGCCGAAAAGCAGCAATTGACAGAGGCTTATCCTGGATAAGGCGTAAAATCTCGGCGCGCAGATCGACATCTAGCTCCTCATCTGCGTCGACGGCTAGTACCCACTGCCTATTTGCGTAGCTTAAAGCGGTATTTTTTTGGTCGGCGAAATTGGTGAAAGGCTTCTGATAAACTCGCGCTCCATATCTCAGAGCGATTGCCGCAGTTGCATCTGTGCTCTCCGAATCGACGAGGATAAGTTCGATTCCAGAAGGCAGGCTTTTGAGACAACGTTCGAGGTTCGCCTCTTCATTGTAGGCGATTATAACTACGGACAGATCGAGTTCGTCTCTTCCTAACATGACGTCCTGTCTCAAGATCGCACAGACCGCTAGAAATTATATTCCAGCGGTCGTGGTCTGCAAATCTTGATTTAAGCTTAAAGAAGAGAATAGTTCAGCAAAGATTTTGGGCATTTCTCGGAAGGAACTTTTTCGGTTCAGAAAGGTGCTGAAGTAGCTGTCCAGTAGTCCTGATTCTCATTCACTCGGAGGAGCACGGGGTAACCCGCCATAGCCCCTTCATTCGCTTGAGACTTCGTGAGAGCGACGATAGTCGAGGTTTTTGACTGCTTTATGACTCGACCGACTGCCACTATATAGTTTGACTGATTCTTGATTTCAATAGAGTCGCCAACCGAACCAATGGGAGGGGTAACTGTGCAGTAGACGCGTTTACTGGCATCTTCTTTAGAGCCTTCGACTATAAAGCGGCTTTCTTTGAGTTTACGGCAGGCCTTAACGGCAGCTGCAAAAGATACCTGGGAAAGGAGGATCGAGGAGAGAGCTAATGCAATGCCAGTACTGGTCAGCCAGAGAGCGATTCGTTTCCACAGCAACATTCTAATCTCCAAGTTCAAACATCGAAATCAATGAGCTGAGATGGCCTAAGCTCTAGCCGCAAGATATGCCAGTTCACCAGCCCCATGTGAACTCTTCTTGCTTGAAACTTCTGCACCCTAGATTTGTCTGTATTCGATATAGACAGCTGTCTGAAAAGGTCACAGTCTGGGCTCGAAAAGCTTCTCCATCAATCTTGCGAGGCTATTTTTGTATGAATCGATTATCTCAAGAGATTTCACCATATCTGCTCCAGCACCAGCACAACCCCGTCGATTGGTTTCCCTGGGGAACAGAGGCCTTAGAAAAGGCTCGGCAGGAAGATAAACCCATATTCCTATCGATTGGCTATGCCACCTGCCACTGGTGTCATGTCATGGAGGGAGATTCCTTTGAAAAAGAGGAAGTCGCAGCCCTTCTCAACAAGGATTATGTTGCGATTAAAGTCGACCGCGAAGAACGCCCTGACATAGACGCGATTTATATGAAAGCCGTACAGGCCATGAATCAGCGCGGCGGTTGGCCTCTGTCGGTAATGCTCACCCCTGACGGTAAACCTTTCTGGGGCGGCACCTTTTTTCCTCGAGCCCAATTCAAAGATATATTGGGGCAGGTCGCCAAGCTTTGGCAGGTGAGGCGCGCGGATATCAACGATAACGCCTTTGAACTCAGCTCCCACCTCGCACAGCTCAGTCTCCGGACCGGCACGGCAGAGAAGTTAGATACCCGAGCCCTGGAACTATTCACTAAGCAAGAGCTCTCATCTTTTGACCAAGAATGGGGTGGATTTGGCGGTGCTCCGAAGTTTCCCCCTTCTATGGCTCTGCTGGCGCTTATGCGGCAGTGGAAACGGAAGCCCGATCCCAAAGTTCTCGAAGCTGTCGTCGGAACGCTCGATGGCATGGCGCGAGGGGGGATGCGGGATCACGTCGGTGGGGGATTTCATCGCTATTCTGTCGACGAAACTTGGCTGGTACCCCACTTTGAAAAGATGCTCTATGACAACGCACTCTTAACACTGGCCTACTGCGAAGCCTATCAGATCACTAAAAACGAAGACTATAGAGAAGTTGTTACAAGCACTCTCGATTATGTGCTCCGAGACCTGCAAAGTCCTGAAGGAGGATTTTATGCGGCCGAAGATGCTGACAGCGAAAAGACCGAAGGTAAATTCTACGTCTGGCAGATGAGTGAACTCCGCGAAAAGCTCACTCCCAAAGACTTAGAGACGGCTCAAAAATTCTTTGAACTGAAAGAGAAGGGCAATTTTGCTGTCGATCGGCGGGTCGAGGAACTCGAAGCTGCTGCAGGACTGAAAGCTGTCCACGCTGCAAATATTCTGCATCATCAAAAAGCCAAGCTCTTGCCTTCTCGGCGAGACCCGGCATACCGAGGACTACTTGAGACGCTCATGAAAATCCGAGCGGAACGAGTTCGTCCCGGCCTCGATGACAAGATTTTATGCGCTTGGAACGGCCTTATGATTGCCGCTCTCAGCAAGGCCTACCAAGTCTTTGGTGAACCTCGCTTTCTGGAAGCTGCAGCGAGAGCCGCCGGCTTTATTTTAGAGAAGCTGCGCACTGACGGGAAGCTCTTGCGCGCCTACCGGGCTGGAGAAGCGCGACATGCTGCGTATCTTGAAGACTACGGCAGCCTCATTTTCGGTCTCATTGAACTCTATCAGGCCAGCTTTGAAGCTCGCTGGCTCGAAACAGCACTCGATCTTCAACACATGCAGGATTCCCTCTTTTGGGATGAAAAGGACAGTGCCTACTTTGAAACGGACGGACGCGATGCCACTCTGATCATGCGATCGAAGGAATGGAGCGATAACGCCTGCCCAAGTGGGAATAGTTTGAGTGCTCTCAATCTCTTAAAGCTGAGCGCGCTGAGCGGAAATCTCTACTGGGCTGAAAAAGGCGAACGTCTCTTGAGGCGAGGAGCAGGCATGTTTGAAAAACATCCGGCCGCTTTGCCTATGATGCTGACGGCGCTCGACTATGCCTTGAGTCCACGTGCCGAACTCATTATTCGAACTGAGAACCCTAAAGCGTTTAAATGGCCCGAGCTCTGTCCTGATTTTCAGCCCCATACCGTCTTTCTAAAAGCTGAACGACAGCTGCTTTCCGTCTGTCCTAGCCTGAAGGGCAAGACCGAGGCAGCAGATCCCAGCTATTTTGTCTGTGAGAAAGGTGCTTGCCAGAGACCCGTTTCCAATCATATGGAAGCTTTGCAAGAACTTCGCTCGATCGGTGCAGATAACTGACTCAAACTGAGGGGACTACTCGTGATCACCCATAGATCGGCAGCTCAGTGGATTGAAGACCTTCACCTCAAACCTCATCCAGAAGGCGGACACTATCGAGAAATCTATCGTTCGGCGGGACAGATCGGTCAGGATTTTCTGCCAGAAGGAATGGAAGGAAACCGAAATTACGCCACGTCCATTTACTATCTGCTCGAAGCTGGTGATGTTTCGCTTTTTCATCGCATAAAAAGTGACGAGCTTTGGTTTTTTCACAGTGGCGCCCCGCTCGAAATCGTGGTGCTGAACAAAGATGGAACGATCGATACCCATATTCTGGGTCTCGATGTCGAAGTTGGTCAACAGCCCCAATTGACCGTTCCAGCGGGCCTCTGGTTTGGGGCTAGGTTGCCACCCCATTTTGCGTCTTACGGACTCGTCTCCTGCGTGGTTTCTCCAGGCTTTGACTTTGAGGATTTCCAGCTTGCGACGCCCGAAGATATTGAGAAATGGCCAGCAATGCGCCGTTGCCCGGATCTTTGCCCGCCTCTGCATTGATTGGAAAAGTGACTCTGCCTTCTGGACAATTTAATAGCTCTCCAGTAGGCTCCAGCGCATCGTATTCAGCATAACGAAGGGCCCTAGCGATGGACGATATCTTGAAAAAAACACCCCTCCATGCCATGCACAAAAAGCGTGGGGCGCGTATGGTTCCCTTCGGCGGCTGGGATATGCCTGTTCAATACGAGGGAGTGATTGCTGAGCACAAGCAAGTCCGCCAAGATTGCGGCGTATTTGATGTCAGTCACATGGGCGAGATTTTTGTGAAAGGTCCCGAGGCTGCGAAGCTGCTTCAACACCTCAGCATCAACGATATCGATCGCCTGCAAGTTGGGAACGGCCAGTATACGGCGATGCTCACAGATCAAGGCGGCTTCGTCGACGATCTGATCATCTATCGGCTAGCTAAGGAAGAGTTTCTTATCTGCGTGAACGCTTCCAATATCGAAAAAGATTATCAGTGGATCCTCTCGCAAAAAGCCGCGTTTCAGGCTGAAGTTCGCAACGAGTCGGAGCGCTGGAGTCAGCTGGCTATTCAAGGGCCACGCAGTCCCGAAGCCATCAAAACTTTATTGGATCCCCAAGATCAAGCCCGCGTCGCCGTGCTCGGCTACACTGAGATCGCAAAAGTCACTTGCTTCGGCAAGGAAGTCTACGCGGCACGCACGGGTTATACCGGAGAGTGGGGCTACGAATTTTATATTCCGAACGAAATAGCTGAAAAATGTTTTGAGACTTTGCTCGAAAACAGTTCGGCTAAACCCATAGGCCTCGGTGCTCGCGACACCTTGCGGCTTGAAGCTGGTTATCTTCTCTATGGCAACGACATGGATGAGAGCGTGACTCCCATTGAAGCCGGAATTTCCTGGGCCGTGCGCTTTGAGAAAGGCTCTTTCAAAGGTAAAGCGGTCTTGGAAGCTCAGAAAAACGCTGAAGTTCCGGCGCGGAAAATGGTCAGTTTTCTGATGGAAGAGCAGGGTATCGCTCGGCATGGAATGGACGTCTACGTCGGGGATCGAAAGGTCGGTCAGGTGACCAGTGGCTCTTTTCTTCCGAGCCTTGAAGCAGCGGGTGGCATGGCCTTGATCGAGAAGGATTCAGCCAAGCTTGGCGATATCGTGAGCATCGATATTCGCGGTAAAAGAAAACTTGCGAAGCTCGTTAAAAGACCCCTATATTCGCCGAAGGTTAAGTGAGAATCGATAGCTCGTTTCCCCTTATTTTTTGAGGTTAATGATGACTTTTCCCAAAGATTTGAAATACACCCGTGAGCATGAATGGGTCCGCAATGAAGGCGGCACCGTGACTGTCGGTATTACAGCCTACGCGCTAGAACAGCTCGGAGATGTTGTGCACCTGGATCTGCCGAAGGTCGGTGAAACGTATAAAGCCGGTTCTACTTTTGGCACCATCGAATCAACCAAAACAGTTTCTGATCTCTATATGCCCCACTCAGGCAAAGTCATGGCGGTTAATTCACCGATCGCAAGCAAGCTAGAAGCTCTGGTTGATGACCCCTACAAGAACGGTTGGCTGGTTAAAATACAAGTCGACAAAGAAGATGGCGAAACAATTTCAGCTGATGAATATCAAAAATTTATCGCTGAAGATTGATCTAGGCAAAAATGACGCTTTGCAGCCCTGCAAGGCTGCTCTCCGCTAGCTGACTCTTCTAGATTTTTATCAGTTTCAGCCACTTAGCCCTGCATCCCCCCCTTCAGAGTAAGTGGCCAGAATTGTTTGATTTTATTCCGCGCTTGAGATAGATTACTCATGTTTGACAACTATTAAGGTGGTAGGTTTCCATGTCTAGAGTTTGGGATAAAGCCAATTCTTCGCAGCGGTTCGCTGCTCGCCATATAGGCCCTTCTGATTCCGACGTATCCGCGATGCTCGGCACGCTTGGCTATAAAAATATCGATGAGCTGACCGGTACAGCCTTGCCAAAGTCTATCCAGGATTCATCACCACTGGACCTGCCACCCGCTCTGTCCGAACATGAGGCCTTGGCTGAACTCAAGCGCATCATGAGTCAGAACCAAGTCTACCGCTCCTATCTCGGACTGGGTTATAGCGATTGCATCACGCCAGCTGTCGTCCAAAGGAATATTCTCGAAAACCCAGCTTGGTACACGCAGTACACGCCTTATCAGGCAGAGATCGCCCAGGGACGCCTTGAGGCGCTTTTAAATTATCAAACTATGGTCAGTGAACTCTGCGGTCTGCCCGTGGCCAATGCATCACTGCTCGACGAAGGTACAGCCGCGGCTGAGGCGATGGCCATGAGTCGAGAGGTCGCCGGGTCTGAAGGCCTGACTTATTTGATAGCAGCCAATTGCCATCCACAGACTATCGAAGTGGTGAAAACACGTGCCGAGGCTTTAGGCCTCAAGATTAAGCTGCTTGACCCTGCTCGGCCCACCTTCGATAAAGCAGAAAGCTTTGGTCTCTTGCTCCAGTATCCGGCCACCGATGGCTCAATCAGCGATTTGCGCGGTCTGATTCAAAAAGCTAAGGACCAGGGTCTAGTTGTGACTCTAGCCACCGATCTTTTGGCCCTTTGCGTTTTAACTCCTCCTGGTGAGCTGGGAGCAGATATAGCCGTAGGGAATTCACAGCGCTTCGGTGTGCCCTTAGGTTATGGCGGGCCCCATGCAGGATTTTTTGCGACGAAAGAAGAGCATAAGCGCCGCATCCCTGGCCGCATCGTTGGGGTCTCTAAAGACGCCCAGGGTCGCCCGGCTTATAGGCTCGCGTTACAAACGCGCGAACAACATATTCGCCGCGATAAAGCGACGAGCAATATCTGTACCGCTCAGGTTCTGCTAGCGATCATGGCTTCGATGTATGCAGTCTATCACGGACCTGCAGGGCTGAAGGATATCGCTGAGCGCACTCATGCTCTCACGCAAATTCTCGGCGCGGGTTTGAAGAAACTAGGATTCCAGCTTCTCTCCGAGATGTACTTCGATACCCTTTCCATCAAACTTGACAAGACGCGCGCCGATGAAATCTATCGCCGTGCCTTGGGCCAACGCATCAACCTGCGTCGCACCAATGACGAAATCCTGGGAATTTCTCTGGACGAAAAATCAACGGTCAGCGAAATCGAGGCTTTGCTCAAAGTTTTTGCCGGCAAGGAAAACTCTCCTTCAGCGAAGGAACTGGCGGGCCAGGTTGTCGAGCTCATTCCCGAGAATCTCAAGCGCAGCTCGGAATTCCTTACTCATCCGGTCTTCCACAGCTATCATTCTGAAACCGAAATGATGCGCTACATCAGGAAGCTTGAGTCGCGCGATCTCTCGCTCACACGCTCTATGATTCCCCTCGGATCATGCACCATGAAACTCAATGCTGCCGTCGAACTCATGCCTATTACCTGGCCTGAGGTCAACGGTCTGCATCCCTTTGCGCCGCTGGATCAGGTGCAAGGCTATCAGGAGCTGTTTCGCACTCTCGAAAATTATCTTTCGGTCTGCACAGGCTTTGACGCTATTTCACTCCAGCCAAACTCCGGGGCTCAAGGCGAGTACGCTGGCCTGCTGGTAATCAAAAAATATCATGAAGACCGCGGCCAAGCCCATCGCCAGGTTTGTCTTATCCCAAGCTCAGCACACGGCACCAACCCAGCTAGTGCAGTCATGGCTGGCATGCAAGTCGTCGTCGTGAAGTGCGATGAAGAAGGCAATATTGACCTTAGCGATTTGAAAGAAAAGGCTAAGATTCATGCGGATCGACTCTCGGCCCTCATGGTTACCTATCCTTCGACCCACGGGGTTTTCGAAGAAGATATGGTGCAGATCTGCGAGATTATCCATGGCCATGGCGGACAGGTCTACATGGATGGGGCTAATCTCAATGCTCAGATTGGGCTCTGTCGACCAGGGAAATTTGGTCCTGACGTTTGCCACATGAACCTGCATAAGACCTTCTGTATCCCACACGGCGGCGGCGGTCCCGGCGTTGGACCGATTGGCGTTAAGAGCCATCTGGCGAAGTATTTGCCAAACCATCCCCTGGTGAAAATGGGTGGTAGCGCGGGAGTAGGGCCTATATCCGCAGCACCTTGGGGCAGTGCCAGCATTCTGCCTATTTCCTGGATGTATGTCCGCATGATGGGTGCCGAAGGCCTCAAAAAAGCTACGCAGGTAGCTATTTTGAATGCCAACTATATGGCAAAGCGCTTGATGGCAGATTTTCCCGTGGTCTATCGTGGTCGCTCCGGACTGGTCGCCCATGAGTGCATTATCGATCTCAAAGAAGTTAAGAAAACTGCGGATATCACCGTTGATGATATCGCGAAGCGATTGATTGATTATGGCTATCATGCACCAACCGTTTCATGGCCCGTGCCCAATAGTATGATGATCGAGCCCACCGAATCTGAATCAAAGGCGGAGCTAGATCGCTTCTGTGAAGTGATGATCAGCATTCGTCAGGAGATTCGTGCTATCGAAAAAGGCGAAGCTGCGAAAGAGAGCAATGTTCTCAAAAACGCTCCTCATACCGCAGCAGTCCTGACGGAAGCCTGGGATAAGCCTTACGATAGGGCGCAAGCTGCTTTTCCACAGGCATGGATCAAAGAAAACAAGTTCTGGCCATACGTGGGTAGAATCGACAATGCTTTTGGCGATAGGAACCTGGTTTGCACCTGTCCGGATATATCTGAATACGCCTGATCAAGGCTAAGGACTTGTCTCCTGCTTTCGGAGGAGACGAGCCTGGCTACTCAGACTCTCTACCTTCGAACGAGTGAAGGAGGGTCTGTCCCTCGGCTAAAACTGAAAAATCGTCATAATGGACATCGCTACTGCTTTCGATCGCTTTATGGAGATCGACGAGGGGCTGCTCGATGCTCTCATCGGTCAGCTGAAAAGTCCCGAAGTGGATCCCGAGCGATTTTTTCGAACCGAGATCTTTATGGGCCAAGACAGCCTCTGCGGGATTCATATGATAATCTTTCATAAACCACCGCGGCTCGTAAGCGCCTATCGGCAAGAAAGCTAGATCCATCGGACCTAAGCGCTCCTCAATAGCTTTAAAATGTGGACCGTAGCCGGTATCACCCCCAAAATAGATGTGATGCCCCCGGTAGATGATGGTATAGCTACCCCAAAGACTCTCGTAACGATCGTTTAACCAGCGACCTGACCAATGCCGCGCAGGAGTGAAGACGATCTTAAGTTCATCGTTAATCTTCCGCTCCTGCCACCAATCCATTTCCTCGATCCGATCGACTCCAAATGAATTGAGATAGGCCTTGTCGCCCAGAGGGATCAGTATGAGCGGTTGATCGCGTTCTTTGAGTCGAGCCAAAGTCGCTTCATCCATGTGATCGTAGTGATTATGACTAATGATCACTGCATCTATTTTGGGCAGATCTTCCCAAGCAATCCCGGGCTCACGGACCCGTTTATGTCCGACCCATTGGAAAGGACTGGGGCGCTCAGACCAGATGGGATCGGTGAGGATATTGTAACCCTTAAACTGCAGCAGCATCGTTGCATGGTTAACGAAGGTCACCGCTACTGAATTCTCGTCCAATTCTTTCCTAAGATCGGGACGGGCGATGTTCACGAGAGACTCTGGCCACTCTTTTCGATCGCCGAAAAATTGCCAACGGAGAACATCGCTGAAAGACTTTTTATTATCACCCTCGGGATTGAAAAACTTCTGACCATCAAAATGATCGGATTTCGGGCCTTCATAGCTCGACGAGGTACAAGAAATCAGCAGGAATATTCCGCTAAAGTAGCCAGCTACGCGAGCACAGGGGGAGTACAGCAGAAAGTAGGGGATCCGGGATTGGGTTTTCAATTCGAACCTTCGTGGCAGGATGATTAAACAGAGAATACTAGTCGCCCGTATCAATGTCTCGATGGGATACGCTGATCGCCACATGAGGAATTTTGCAGGCTCCGAGTTCCATCGCCAATTTCTCGGCAATAGCCACGCTGCGGTGCTTGCCACCTGTGCAGCCGATGCCGATACGGAAGTAATGCTTTCCCTCTTTGAAGTACTCGGGAAAAAGAAATTTGTGCAAGTCGACTAGCTTGCTCAGGAAGGGAAGGGTGAGCTCGTCTTTAAAAACATAGCCAGCCACGGCGGGATCGAGACCCGTCTTCTCTTTGAGAGCAGCTTCAAAATGCGGATTACGCAGAAATCTGACATCAAAAATTGAGTCCGCAGGTTTAAGAAGGCCATGCTTAAAACCAAAACTCACGACCGTTACGTGAAGAAGCCGTCCTATATTTTCGCCTGAATATCGCTCTTCTATTTTCCGTGCGAGACCGTGTGGCGACCAGGATCCAGTATCAAAAGCTACATCGGCTAGGTCTTCGATAGGCTTGAGAGCTACTGTCTCGCGGCGTATAGCTGCGATCAGCTCACCCCCGTCGTCGAGCATGGGATGCTTTCGTCGAGTTGTGATGTAGCGTTCGGCTAATTGATCGTCTGAGGCGCTTAGAAAAAGGACGTCAACCTGAAGACGAGCCTTTAAACGTTCCCGAAAACCAGGGAAATCGCTTAGAAAACGTCTGTCTCTGGCATCCATTCCAAAAGCGTAGCGTCGGGGGGACCAAGGACTTTTCAGAAGGTGATCGACCGCAGCTTCGACGAGTTCGAAGGGGAGGTTGTCTATGCAATAAAAGGATAAGTCTTCCAGCGCTTTGATGGCCGTCGACTTCCCTGCCCCCGACAGTCCGGTGACTATGACCAAGAGCGGAGAGTCGCTAGAGTTTACAAGCATGGCTCGATATCCTCACCGCATCGCTTAGAAATATTTCTTCCGTTTACTCGATGGCAAGATGCCTAGCTGCTCTCTGTACTTGGCCACGGTGCGGCGCGCCAACTGAATCCCGCGCTCTTCGAGAATCTCAACGATCTTTTGATCGGCCAGAGGATGCTTGACGTCTTCTTTGCCTATGATATCAGAAATTATTTTCTTTACCGAAGCGCTCGCTAGAGAATCGCCAGACGACATGGAAACTGAGCTATTGAAAAAGTACTTCAGCTCGAAATTTCCTTGCGGGGTGTGAACGTATTTGTTGCTCGTCACCCGGCTTATCGTCGATTCGTGCATGCCGATATCATCGGCGATGTCGCGTAGAACCATGGGTTTGAGATGCTCTACACCCCTCTCAAAGAAGTCTTTTTGCCTTTCGACCAGCTTTTCAGTAACTCGCAAGATAGTCTTCTGCCGCTGTTGGATCGATTTTATGAGCCAATGGGCCGACTTCAGTTTATCCTGCAGATAGTCTTTATTGCCACCAGCAACTTTATTTGCCATTTTTTCGTACATCTTCGAAACCCGAAGATGAGGTAGACCCTCATCGTTCAAAGTCACGACCCATTCTCCCGCAACCTTGAAAACATAGACATCTGGCACTACGTAGTGGGCTTCAAGGCCACCGAATTGCCGACCCGGGATTGGCTCCAGCTCGGCGATAATCTGTACGTTTTCAATGATGGTTTCGAGCGGCAGCTTCATGACTTTAGCTATCTGCTGGAAATTCCTCGTTTCGAGTTCAAAAAGATGGTTTTCGATAATTTTTTCGACTATGCCGTTCTTCAGGCGCCCAGCGCGGAGTTGGATATTGAGACACTCTTTCAGATTACGCGCGCCGATTCCACTAGGGTCGAGATGCTGGACCACATCGAGCATATCTTCAACCAGCTCCAACTCGACTTTTTCGGCCTCTGCAATCTCTTCTACGCTTGATTGGAAGTAGCCGCGATCGTCAATATTTCCAATGATCAGTATCGCCAGACGCATTTCGCTTTCGTTAAGTTCCATCTCTCCGATTTGCGCATGAAGATATTCTTGTAACGTTCCTGTGCGAGCCACGTTTTCATGACTCGGAAATTCGTCGTCCCCCTCGCGGCGCGTACTCGCGCTAGGAGCGGTGTTGAAATCTTGGATGCGGTTAAAGGCTTCCCAATCCATATCGGCAGGCTTATCGTCGCCTATCGACTCTACTATGTTCGCAGCCTCGCTCATCCGCTCGCTGACAACCTGCTCTTCGGTTCGTTCTCGTTCACGCTCAGTGAGAATGCGCTCTTCGCTCGATTCCGAAACTCCCTCTTCGAGGACGGGATTCTCCGCGATCTGCTGGGTGACAAACTCTTCGAGTTCAAGACGCGAGAGTTGCAGCAGCTTGATAGCCTGCTGCAATTGCGGCGTCATGAGCAGCTGTTGGCTTAATTTGAGCGACTGTTTGAGGTCCAATGCCATACCTTCTCACCTGCGGTTTCAAGCCAGAGGCCTGATTCCTTGATTCCGACTACATTCTAAAGTTTTCTCCCAGATAGACGCTACGCACCGTCGGATTTTGCGCGATATCAACTGGGTTTCCATGGGCAATGATCTGTCCGCTAGTAAGGATGTAAGCTCGATCACAGCTTCCGAGAGTCTCGCGAACATTATGATCTGTGATCAGGACTCCCAATCCATCCTCGTCTCTTAGCTTTTCGATAATTTTTTGGATTTCTTGAACGGTAACTGGATCGATGCCTGCAAATGGCTCATCCAAAAGCAGGAATTTCGGTTTAATTATCAACGCTCTAGCTATTTCTACGCGACGGCGCTCGCCGCCCGAAAGTGACGCGCCAAGGGACTTCGCAATATGGGTGATTTGAAACTTGCTGAGCAATTGCTCAATGAAATCCTTACGCTCATGTACAGGAGTCTTGACCACCTCCATAATCGCCCGGAGGTTCTCCTCAACGGTGAGCTTACGGAAGATGGACATATTTTGTGGAAGGTAGCTGATGCCAAGCCGAGCCCGCATATGCATCGGGATCTCTGAAATATCCTGACCGCCAAGTAATACTTGACCTTCATTGGGGAAAAGGAGCCCAACTACCATATAGAAACTCGTAGTCTTTCCCGCTCCGTTCGGCCCTAGAAGCCCGACTACTTCACCTTGGCGAACATAGAATGAGACGGATTTCACCACTTCGCGAGTCTTAAAAAACTTCCGCAGTTCGCGTGCTTCGAGAGTTATAATTTCTTCGGTCATTTTTCGGCCCTTTCAGGCCGAACAACGCCCTGAACACGATCGACCTTTACCATGCCGGTGACGATTTCATAGATGATGCGATCGCCCTTGACGAGATGCCCATCACGCAGGAGACGAGCGTTGCCCTCTAGAGTAACCAACTGCTGTTCATTCTCGAAAAGTGCACGATCTCCCTGTGCTGAGATTCTTTCCGCCGGATCCTTCGAAGAGCGGACGAGGCTGACCTTGCCCATCATCTCAGCTTCGCTTACACCACCCGACTGCTTGCTCATGCGGAGATTAGCCTCGTTGGCTTGAATTTTGATATCGTCTTGCGTGATCACTACGTTCTTCTGAAGATTAACGAATGAACCATTCTGCGAATAGGTGGAGGTTCCTTCGCTGGATAGATAAACAGGTATTTTCTTTCTAGCTTCCCGCTCAGCTTTAGTTCCGGCTGGATTTGATTTGGTATTTGAAGGTCCAGTCTCGCTCGCTTTATTAGAGCTGCTTTCAGCTTTCACGGGAACAGGCACTTTGTCTACCACCGAAGGGGTTTTGCCCTGGGGTGCCTTAGGAGATAAGGGAGGCGTGTCACCGGTCTTTACTCCGCTATCGCTCTCGGTCGCCTCGGAATTTTCACTGGTGGTTTCTTCCGAATTTTTGCTCTTTTTCTTCGGCATATCCAGCTCATTTATATCGTCGATAATATCGGCCCTTAGCCCCTGGCTCGACAGGCTGGAGAAGCACATTAAAAGTAGGATACTGAAAACCCTTAAAGCTCGACTATTTTTTTGGATCGCTACCAAGCAACTTTCCCTCCAGAGGGCCAAACACCTTTAAATCTCGGGTTTTGGTGTGATAATCAAAGCCCCGACTTCCCAACATATCGATTTGAGGCCCTAAAATGCGGACCGGCACATCAGAGTGTAAGCGTTCCTGGGCGGCCAGATACTTGGCGTATTCAGTATAGAGAATACTGTCATCATAGCCAATTCGGACCTGATCTTTGATTTCAAAGGTCTGCATTTGGGCTGATTTCATAAGGTCCACGAGGCCTTTGGAACCAAAGCGTACAGTCGCCAACTCCGCATGGATAAAATCTTTGTGCGGCGAATCGAGCTTTTGGCCCTGGATTTTACCCTTAATCTGAAGCGTGTCAGGGTCGACAAAAATGCCGGAATTGGCGCTCAACGTCGACCGCATCTTATGCCGCTCGTAGTCGTAGACTGTGAACTCTTCCAAGTAGATACGCGGTTCACTGGCTTTTGCCGGATCTCTATCTTTAATAGGCACGTCTGGCTTACGCTGAGAAAAAACATAAAACGCCGCACCGACCATAAGGAGAAAAAGTCCGACTATGATGTTCTTGCCCATACATAGCTCCAAGCGCCTGTCTGATGCGCCTTTTGTAGTCTACCACAGGCAGCGATCAGGTCTGAAGCCGGACTTGCAAGGAAAAGACCAAAGTCGAAAAGTCTTTGGCGCTTTTTAGTGAGCTCCGAAAAAAAGGTCTCAGAGCTGGAAAGAGGTAGGTTATTCTATACTATTTTGGCGGCTAGAAGATCATGCATGCGAATTAAACCAACAATCGCCTGGGATTCATTGAGAACAAAGAGAGAAGTGACTCTATTTTCCTCCATGACCTTTACAGCATCGAGGGCCAATCGACTGGAATCGATTGTTTTCGGATTCACAGTCATCAGGTCATTTGCCCGAAGAATGAAAACCTCTTCCCTTTTATTGAGAAGTGCGCGCCGCAGATCACCGTCTGTTATCGCCCCGAGCAGCTGCCGCTTCGGGTTATAGACGGCGGCGATGCCATAGTTATGAGCTGTAATGACTTCCAGGACCCGTCCGAAGGAGTCGTCAGGAGATAGCGTCAGCATGTCTCTGCGCATGTGGTCCGAGACGAGAGAGAGTTGCCGTCCGAGGCTCCCATCCGGATGAAAACTTGCAAAGTCTTTTTCTTTGAAACCACGAGCACGCATGAGGGCGACGGCCAAGGCGTCACCTAGAGCCATTGCCACCGTGGTTGAACTGGTTGGGGCTAAATTAAGATGGCAAGCCTCACGGCTTACGGAGCCATCGAGACAAATACTCGCCAGGCGAGCCAATGACGAGCTTGGTTTCCCGGTAATTGCGATCACGGGAATATTATGTCGCTTGGCAAAATTGGCAACTTCTAGAGTTTCTCGCGTTTCGCCACCGAAAGCGATGAGCAGTAAAATGTCCTTGTCCTGGACCATTCCCAAATCACCGTGCAGCGCTTCTGATGGATGGAGGAAGAAAGCTGAGGTTCCGGTACTGGCGAGAGTCGCAGCTATCTTGCGCCCAACGTGGCCGGATTTTCCCAGGCCGGAAACTACAACTTTACCTTCGAGACGCAAAATCTGTTCAACTGCTTCGCTAAAACTGGGACCCAGACGTGCTGCAGCTTCCTGCAAGGCTAAGCTTTCGTCGAGTAGGGTACGACGGCCCCACTCAAGAGTTGAATCGTCCGCTTTCATAAATTTTTCTCATGATAATGCAGAGACGCCCTAACAAAATCTTTGAAGAGTGGGTGAGCGTCCATCGGCTTGCTTTTCAACTCGGGATGAAATTGACATCCAACGAACCAAGGGTGATCCTTGAGCTCTATCATCTCCACCAGATTTCCGTCCGGAGAAAGCCCAGAAAAATTCATGCCGTGGCGAGCAAAAGATTCGCGGAAACTATTGTTGAATTCGTATCGATGACGGTGCCTCTCGGAGATAGACTCCTGCTCATAGGCATCTTGCGCTCTGCTTCCCGGTTCGAGGCGGCAGGGGTAGGCCCCAAGACGCATCGTTCCCCCTTTTGAGGTTACCGTTTTTTGGTCTTCCATCAAATGGATGATGAGATTTTGGCTCCCAGGCTCAAACTCCTGCGAATCTGCATCACTCAAACGCAGCTCGTTGCGTGCGAACTCGATGGCCGCCAACTGCATCCCAAGGCAAATGCCGAGAAAGGGTATCTTTTGCTTGCGCAGATACGATATCGCCGCAATCTTGCCTTCGATGCCGCGATTACCAAATCCACCAGGCACGATCGCACCGTCAACCTTCTGCAGGTGCTCTGCGACGTTGTTTGCATCTAAGGTCGCCGCATCGAAGTAGACGAGTTCGACTTTGGTATGATGAGCGATGCCAGCATGCGTCAATGCTTCAGAAATAGACTTGTATGAATCGATAACATCCACATACTTGCCAACGATTCCAATGCGGCAAGTCGCTCGCGGATTGTCGAGGGCTTCTTCGATCTTATGCCATTCGGACAGTTCCGGATTACGGGTCCAGATATTGAGTGCATCGACAATAATTTGATCAAGACCTTGAGCATGTAGATAGAGCGGAACCTTGTAGATGGTATCCATATCGCAGGCATCAATCACGCGTTCTGGCTTCACATTGCAGAAGAGCCCGATCTTTTCTCTTAGATCTAAGGGAATCGGTCGATCGGCTCGGCAGACGAGAATATGCGGTTGAATACCTATTTGTCTAAGTTCTTTTACAGAATGCTGTGTGGGCTTAGTCTTGAGTTCATGCGCAGCGTTTATGTAAGGCACCAGAGTGAGATGGACGTAGAGTACATTCTCTTCCCCGAGGTCATAACGAATCTGGCGAATCGCTTCAAGGAAAGGCAAACTCTCAATATCACCAACTGTCCCACCGATTTCGATAATACCAACGTCAGCCCCGTCGGCTCCAGCGTAAATATTCTCTTTGATTTGATCTGTCACATGGGGGATGACCTGAACTGTGCCCCCAAGGTAATCACCGCGACGTTCTTTGTTGAGAACCCGATCGTAGACCTGGCCCGTAGAAAAGCTATTAAGTCGGGTCAGGTTGGCTGAAGTGAAGCGTTCGTAGTGTCCAATATCAAGATCGGTTTCAGCGCCATCGTCCGTGACAAATACCTCTCCGTGTTGGAAGGGGCTCATCGTTCCGGGATCGACATTGAGATAAGGGTCGACTTTAGTCATGCTTATGCGCAAGCCACGGCTTTCAAGCAGAGCACCAATACTGGCCCCCACTATGCCCTTACCTAAGGAGGAAACCACCCCTCCCGTTACAAAAATATACTTTGTGCGATGACGCTTTCTCATCTCAATTGCTCATTATTGCAATGTTTCCGGATGGTTACACCTGGGAACGTGAAAAGCCTGGTAGACGGGATTGTATCCTACCGAAGGGCCTTTGCCTGGTCAAGGAGCTTTCAAGATTGCGTTTTATGGGCGCGACTAAGCAGTGGGCTACTAGTCAGGAACGAAAGATGCTAAAATGGGACTGTAGTTCCATCTATCTTTACCTAGAGCGAGTTCGAGCGTGAAGACTTTTCTCGTCTTGGCACATTTTGTATTCGTAGCGGCCCTTAGCGGCTGTAAAATTATGCCCTCGAACATGCGGACTTCGTCTCAAGATAAAGATGCTTCAGATCTTATGGACGAAAGTTCTATCCAGTTCGTGCGAACAGGGACCGGCACCACTGGCGAGCTTAGCTTTCGCCTTCTGAATAAGCACTCCTGTCGAATCGAATACTGGGCGGACGATCCTACTGGCCAACCTTCCCCAAACTCTCCCATGTCTAGAGATTGTCCCGACTCTGATACTCTTATTGTAAAAATGCCTATTGCCAACATAACTTCGGGAATTTCGCTGAGTTTTCGCATCTATGTTTGGCCAAAAGCCCTGACTTTTACCAGCAAAGTTGCTGTCGAATGGAAAGAGGCGAAAGACCTCACCAAAGTCCAGTCCGGTTTCCTAGTTGTAGCCCGTTTTATGAATCCGCGGCAGGCAAGTGAAATTTACACCTATCAGTTTCCTAGCACGATTTCTCTCGATGAAGTGCAAAAAACGATCATGGCGGGTATGGCGAGTACCGCGGCTTGCACGGAAACTGAGGCCGAGCCCGAGATGAGTTACCCTCGCTTTAAATCACAGAATGATAAATCCAACAGGCCTATGCACGGTCTCAGTCAGGTTTTTAGTGATGGTTTCGCTAGAGCTTCGGCCACGGCTCACCCTTTCTTTAACACGCGTCTGACCCAGTTCTTTGAGGCTATAGATAAGCAGCAAACCTGGCGGTGGGGATTCAACTGGGAAGGTCAAAATTATACTTTCGAAACCTTTGCCCCTGGCTATATGAATGGAGTCACCTTCCTCGCAAACGATACTTCGGTGCCTATCAAGGGCGATGGACTGACTTCTGCAATGAGCATCCTCGATGCAGGAAGCCGACCATTTGTGATCAAAGCTACACCTATCGTGACATCCGACCTCGCTGCTTTTAAAATGACGGTTAAGTCGTCGGATGCTTCGAAAACTCTTTTGCGCTGCAACTTTCCACGAGCGACCAACGATCTATCCATCCCTGCGAACTTTTATGAGCGCCTCGGCGCAGGTGAATATATCGTTACTTTGGTTTTGGAAAGTAGCCAAATTCACTTTAAAGATGGTGCGGCATATCCACCCTGGTTGATTACCTCTCAGGACTGGGTTCATTTTAAGATCAACAAGCGACTATGAGGTCTTTAGTGCTTAAATCGATTATCGTTTTAGCAGCCACTCTAGGCGCAGCTTTCGAGGCCCGTGCTGCAACGATCACGAAGCTAATTCCAGCCAAAAAGTTCGTGGCCATCGATATGGGTACCGAAGCAGGTGTCGATAAAAAAAGCAAAATATGCTTTTACGAAGGTACGACGAAGGTGGGGTGCGGAAGTATCAAGTCGGTTGGGCCAAAGACAAGTACCGTACGCATAAAAAATGCGAAACTTTTTCCCAAACTCAAAGTAGGACTCGAGGCACGGATTGAGACCGCAGTGCCTGCTCTTGCGGGTGGTGCCATGGCTGTTCCTACTCCTCAAGGTGAAGTAAGTAGTACCGAACCTTTTATAACTCCTGCTATATTTTATGGGTTCCCGATTATCAATCCCATTAACTACTCAAACCTTGTTTATGAAACACCACTCGGAGAAAATGCCTCCAGCATGTGGACGGCTGATAGCCGTGTCCAGTCCAATTCTGCTGCGATGGAACTTGGTTTTGCCATTGGCTCCATGTCTCTCAACCTCGGCGCGCGGGGGCGCTTTTATTTCCCTAAAATCATTACCTCCGACTACGACGATGCTGACCAGGACGGTAAGCTTTACTACGAACAGTTTGCCGAGACGGTTGCGACTGGCTCTGCGTTTGGCGCTTACGCTGACTTCTACTATCTCAACTACCGCTGGACTTTAGTTGGCTTAAAAATAGGCAATGGCTTAGACTTTGATAGTTCAAAAGTCGAATTTACTTCAACCCAAAAAGATGAATTCAATGTCGATCAAACCAATCAAATTTATCGAGCCTCGTCAACTCTAACAGCTATATCTCTGCGGACCAGTGTGATGCTTGATTTCAAATTTGGAGTCTTTGGGCTCCGTTTTGGAAGCATCCTCTTTGTACCGCTCAGTCAAAGTCCAAGTTTTAAGATGGCTGCTGATGATTCTCCCGATGCGTTCACGAAATTTCTTATTGACAAGAAACCTGAAGAAGATCTGGAGAAGGCGCTTGACCATAGTGCGAAATTCGCGGCCGAACTATATGTAGGGGCGAATCTCAATTTTTGAAAAGGCGCAGGGAGTCGAAAGAAGGAAATTGCCGTTCTACTCCGGAATCGTCAAGGATATTGCTAAGATCTTGAGCGCAAATGTCGGCTAGCTGCAGAGCACTTTTATAGAAACCAGTCATAAGATAAAGCCTATTTCGCCAGGGTTCCGCCGGAAGAGTGCCAACGGCTGGCATGCGATCAGCAAATCTGAGACGTGCACCCACTCGGCTTTTTGCATTCTCCAGCCAGGGTTTCAGATTCCATCCGAGCTGAGATTCAATTGTTCCCATCAGCAGGTCTCGATCCTCTTTCAGGCCTTCTTCACTTATGCCAATTCCCTTCCATGAGCTCGAACCAATGAATACGTCTTGGCCAGACCAGGTGCCGCTGAATGTTTGACGAACAGCGCTCAGAGGCTTATCGCTCCTTTTTGTGATGCGCAGAGCCAGAGTTTGACCTCCGATCGTAAACATTTTAGGTAGAGCGATGCCTGAAGACTGCAGGAGGCTGCCGGTTCCGGCACCACTTGCCAGAATCACCCGATCGAATGATTCATCCCAGCCGTTTCCAAACACTGAAATTGTGCCGCTTGAGCTGAATTTTAATATTTTTATCTCTTGCTCAAGAAAACGGGCTCCATTTTGGAGCAGGAACTCTTCAAGCGCTACGAGAGTCTGAGCGACATTGAACCACCCATCCTGAGGGTAGAAGAGATAACCAAGAGGTGATTTTGTGGCAAATGGAAAAGGAGATGCGATGCTCTTAAGGTTTTTTGTTCCATGACAGCCCCAAAACCGATGACGGTAGATCCGCGAAGCTACCTTGGAAAAATCTTCGCTATCCCAGTATGGTTCAAAAATTCCGCTGAAATCCCTGTCTATCCTTCTGTTGCTGACGCGCTCAATCTCATCCAGCCACGTTTGCACGTGCGCTAGACTCTTCAATTTAGCAGCGAAAAGCGGAGACTCAAAAAAAATGAGGCCTTTATTTGCCACGACTCCTTGCGCGCAGTGAGAGGCGCAAGAATTTTCTGTGGAACTTCGGATAAGAGTCGGTTTATAGCCTTTTTGAACAAGGCGAAAGGCAAGGGCGAGTCCTGCGATACCAGTTCCTACGATAGCTATTCTAGCTTCAGCTGGAGATGACATCGAGGTACCCAAATACTTTGCGTCTAAGTTCTGTCATGTACGGATTGACGCGACCGCTGATCACTCGATTGCTTAAGAATATTGCGTAACGCAAAGTCGGCAAATGCAGCCAGAAGGCAGTCCCCGTAAATCCCAGATGTCCCATGCCCTGAGCTTTGGCAAAGCTAGCGGCGCTCCCACCTTGGCCGCCGCGTCTAAGCCCAAGTAGGCCTTCATGATGGGTGGTTAAACGCTGCTCTTCATTTGCTTCTAGATACGTACGCCCCATAGGATGCTTCCAGAGACAGTGAAGGTAATAGGCAAGGTCGAAGCCGCTAGCAAAAAGTCCCGCATGACCGGCAACACCTCCCAGCGAGGCACAGTTTTCATCATGAACTTCGCCTTGGAGCAGGCGTCCTCGTAGCGGACAAAACGCTGAGGCAATATAGGTCGAAGCTGCAGCGTTGAGGGCAGTAGGGTAAGCAAAACCATCTTTCGCTAGAAACCCAATGTCCAGCTTCCACTGCTCAAGCTGAGTCGAGAGATCGGTCTTAGCGATCTTCTCCAATCCTAGGCCTAAGAGGATATAGCCCAAGTCCGAGTAGAGATCCTGCTTTCCTTCGGGCGGAGGAATTCGAGCGAAAACCTCTGCAATTCTCCGCTCTCGCTCTTCGAAAGAAAGTTCGAATTTTGGTCCCCCGAGCCGGCCCATCCAAAAATTCCACCAAGCTCTTAAACCCGCATAGTGTCCCAGAAGCTCAGCTAAGGGTAGATTGGAGACGCTGCTGTCCCAAGTCTCATTCCCCAAGAGGTAGGCTAGGGGAGTAAGCACAGACTTATTGTGCGTCTTCAGGAGTTGCCAGGTGAGCGGCCCTGTAACCAAGGCCTTCGTGAGGCTAGCGAGATCAAAGATCACGGCTGTGCTCTCTACATCTCGCTTATAGCTAGCTTCAAAAACTGGTTCGGGGCTATTCAAGAAGCCAGCAGCAACGTAGCTATGGGTGAAAAGTCCATTAGCGACTTCGGCCTTCAAAAGACTTTCAAGCGCCGCGCGAGAACTCATCGATGGCTTCCTTAAGATACTGATTGGCGAGTCCTGGGTTGAATCGCCCCTGAGAAAGCTTCATGATCTGGCCGACTAAGAATCCGAGAACTTTCTCTTTCCCGGAAAGGTAGAGAGCCACCTGATCCCGGTTTTCATCTATGACCTGCCTTACGATAGTCCGAATAGCAGCTCCGTCACTTATTTGAACGAGACCCTGTGCCTTTATAATGCTTTCTGCACTGGTCCCTGATTCTGCCATAGTCTCGAAAACGCCTTTGGCGATCTTTCCTGATATGGTTCCCTCTCCAAGATAGCGGAGGAGACTCGCGAAATTTTCGGCATCGATACTAGGCTTGTCCCAGGTCCAATGCCGTGCATTGTGCTCTCGGAGATACTCACTAAGGATCCAGTTGGCTACGATTTTTGGGGATACCTTCGCATCGACTTTCTCTAAAATCGCTTCGAAAAACGCCGCCAGCTCCTTCTCGTCGGTCAGTTGCCGCGCGTCGTCCTCACTTAGGCCATAAGCAGTTTGGAAGCGAATTTGCTTCTGCTCTGGCAGCTCAGGGATCTTGGCTTTGATAGCCTTAAGACGCGCGCTATCAATCGAGACCAGCCCTAGATCGGGTTCGGGAAAATAGCGATAATCATGAGAATCTTCTTTGCTTCTCATAACCTGGGTCCGTCCGCTAGCGGTATCGAAGAGAAGAGTTACCTGCTTGACCTTTTCGCCCGAATCAAGCAAGTCAGCCTGACGAAAAATTTCATAGGTGATCGCACGCTCGACGCTCTTAAATGAATTTAAGTTCTTAATTTCAGTGCGAGTTCCTAGCTTTTTATCGCCGCGACGTCGGATAGAAACGTTTGCATCGCAACGAATAGACCCTTCTTCCATATTGCCGTCGCTGATATCGAGATAGCGGACTATAGCCCTCAGTTTTCTCAGATATTCATGTGCTTCCTGCGGGCCTTCTATGGTCGGAGCCGAAACTATTTCCAATAGAGGAATACCGGCTCGATTGAGATCAACGTAACTTGCATTATCGCCATGCACGTTCTTGCCAGCATCTTCTTCCATATGAATGCGTTCGATGAGTATCGAGCGGCCGCTATCAAGCTGGAGGCGTCCATTTTCACAGTAAGGGAGATCATACTGAGTAATCTGATAACCCTTAGGAAGATCGGGATAGAAATACTGCTTACGAGCAAAAACACTTTTCTCGCGAATCTTGGCCTCTACCGCTATCGCCATGAGCACAGCGTAGTCGACCGCTTGGCGATTCAAGACGGGAAGCACGCCGGGAAGTCCTAGACAGACGGGGCAGGTATTCTGATTTGGGGCTGCTCCGAACTGGGTTTTACAAGAACAGAAGAGTTTACTCTCCGTTTTGAGCTGACAGTGGACCTCGAGACCAATGACGGGCTCATATCGCTCAAGCAGGCTTTTATAACCGGATGCGCCGTCTTTCATGCGAATATCCCCCGCGGCTGAAGATCAGGGCGTTCTTGTTCCTCGTATTGGAGAGCCGAACGAAGCAAAATATTTTCATCGAACATGGGCGCCATCAGCTGCAGGCCGATCGGCAATCCCTGGCTATCACATCCGATCGGATGAGAGAGCGCCGGTAAACCAGCTAAATTTGCCACTATAGTATAAACATCGCTGAGATACATAGAGAGCGAGTCTTGGGTTTTCTGCTCGAGCCGAAAGGCTGTGGTCGGGGCTGTAGGACTGGCGATGAGATGAACGCCACCCTTAAAAACGGATTCGAGTTCCTGCCGAATAGCTGCGCGAATCCTTCCGGCCTTGCCGTAGAAGGACTCGTAATAGCCTGCGGACAAGACATAGGTTCCAAGCATAATCCGCTGCTTAACTTCTTTTCCAAAGCCTTCGCTGCGGGATCGCGTGTACATTTCTTTCAAACTTAGGTTGGGGTCTTGAGTTCTTACCCCATAGCGCACCCCATCAAAGCGGGCGAGGTTAGCCGATGCTTCCGCCGTTGCGAGGATATAATAAGTGGGAATCGCGAGCTTGAGCAGAGGTAAACTGACGTCAACTATAGTTGCTCCCCGGCTCTTATAGACTTCTAAAGCTCTCTGGAAAGCTGCATGAACCTCTGGATTCAGCCCATCTCCCAGATACTCCCTAACTGTAGCTATCTTAATGCCCTTAAGATCTTGAGGCTCTGCGCTCAGTCTCTCTAGCGATGATTCAGCACTTAGATTATGAGAAGTTGAATCCAGTGGATCGGGTCCTGCTATGACATCGTAAACCAGTGCTAGGTCTCTGATACTGCGAGCAAGCGGACCAATCTGATCGAATGAAGATCCGTAGGCTACTAAACCATAGCGGCTTACGCGACCATAAGTCGGCTTCAGGCCGTAAATGCCGCAAAAACTCGCCGGCTGGCGAATTGATCCTCCAGTATCGGACCCTAGAGCCACAGGCACCAGGCCAGCACTGACAGCGGCAGCAGCACCGCCCGACGAGCCCCCGGCCACATACTCTTTATTCCAGGGGTTTCTAACCGGCCCGTAGGCCGAATTTTCATTGGACGAACCCATTCCAAATTCGTCCATATTCGTGCGCCCGCAGAGGAGTGCTCCGGCTGCTTTAAGCCGAGTTATGACCGTAGCATCATAGGCAGCCCGATGGTTGGAGAGAAAACGGGATCCACAGCTGGCAATCTCGCCGGCCACCATGATGTTGTCTTTGATGAGAAAAGGAACTCCTGCCAAAGGCAGGTTTTTTTTAGATCTGAGCGAGCTTTCTAGGGTCTTTATCTGCTCTTTTAAAGAGTCACTTACCTCGGCTCTATTCCAGTGAACCTGGGTATTGAGCACTTTATGTCCTGCATCGATAGACTCGAGAGCTGCGTTGGCCATATCCTCGAGTCTCAGCTGGCCTTCATTTACGGCCCTACTTATCTCTAAGGCTGAACGACTCGAAGCTTCCCGTATCACTTCTAACTCCTTCTGTGCTTGGCTCCGCTACTCAATGATCCGAGGCACCTGAAAGGCTGTTCCTACCACCCTGGGAGCCGTTTGCAAAACCCTATCTATGACAGCAGAATCGACCGCATGATCCTCGCGTTCGGGGCTTGCCGGATTTTCTAGCTCGGCCCGCCAGTCGCTGGGGAGACTGAGTTCGACGCTCTGCAACTGCCCCATATAATCGAGGATTGAAGCCAACTGATTTTGATAATAAGCCAGCTCTTCAGCGCTCAATTCGAGATGAGCCAGCTGCGCGATCTTGCGAACGGTTTCTGCTTCTATCTGCGACACTAGATCTCTTCTCCTTCGATCATCTGAATTTTGGCCAGACTGATGATCTTCTCACCAGGCTCCATATTCATGAGTCGAACCCCTTGAGTAAGACGACCGATGAGTCCGACCTCTGCAACAGTAAAGCGCATAACTTTACCCGCAGATGTCATCACCATCAGGTGATCGTCATCGGCTACCTGCATAATGCCTACCACAGGTCCGTTGCGTTCGGTGACTTTAATGGTATAGATACCTTTGCCTGCCCGGGTTTGAATTCGGTACTCTTCAATCGGAGTCCTCTTTCCGTAGCCATTTTCGCAGACAGAGAGAATCGCATCTTTATTATTCACGACTTCGAGGCCAATAACCTCGTCGGTTTCCTCGGAAAACTTGATGCCTGTGACTCCCCGTGCCGAGCGCCCCATGGGCCTGGTTTCCTTCTCGTCGAAGCGAATAGCCTTTCCAAGTTTGGTCGCGAGTAGAATGTGATCTTCCCCGCTAGTAATCTTACAGTCGACTAAAGTATCGCCCTCATCCAACTTGAGCCCAATGATCCCGGTAGTCCGCAGATTGGCAAAAGCCATGAGATCGGTCTTCTTGATATAGCCCTTGGCGGTCGAGCATATAACGTAGAGACCTTCTCTGAACTCCTTAACAGGAAGGACGGACACAACTTTCTCGTTCTTATCGAGCTTGATGAGGTTGGCAAAGTGATTGCCGCGCCCCGCTAGAGCTACCTCAGGCAGGCGATAGACTTTCAGCTCGTAAACACGGCCAACGTTAGTGAAGCACATGATGGACTGATGATTCGAACTGATAAAGAGATCGCGTACGACATCGTCGGTTTTGGTTTTCATTCCCGACCGCCCCTTGCCCCCACGCTTTTGGGCTCGAATTTCGTCGAGAGGAGTCCGCTTGATATAGCCGGCATGAGTCACCGTCACGGCTACTTCTTCGTCAGCAACGAGACTTTCCATGGTCAGTTCATCAGCATCGCTACCGATGATTTCCGTCCGGCGAACATCGCTGAACTGCTCCCGCGTTTCGGCAAGCTCGCCCTTGATGATTTCTACAACGCGGGACGGGGTATTGAGGATGTGTTTGAGGTCTGCAATTACTGCCATGACATCTTGGTATTCACTCAAAATCTTGTCGCGTTCCAGACCTGTAAGTCTAGCTAGGCGCATATCCAAGATAGCCTTAGCTTGAATGTCGCTTAGCTTGAAACGCTCGACCAGACCTGCGTGGGCCGTCTCAGCATCGTCTGCACTCCGGATGAGTTGAACCACTTCATCCATGAATTCGACAGCTATTTTGAGACCTTCTAAGATATGAGCGCGCTCTTCTGCTCGCCGAAGTTCAAAAGCTGTCCTTCTGAGGATAACTTCTTTCCGGTGCTGGAAGAATTGCTCAAGAATTTCCTTGAGATTCAGAGTTCGCGGAATTCCGTTAACGAGGGCTACTGCATTAACTCCGAAGCTGCTTTGGAGGGGCGTAAGCTTGAAGAGATTATTGAGAACGATCTCTCCCATCTCGCCTTTGCGCAATTCGACGACTACTCGGATGTCTTCCTGGGCGGATTCGTCGCGTAGATCGCTTATGCCTTCAAGCCGCTTCTCATTAACCAGCTCAGCAATTTTTTCGATGAGCTTGGCTTTGTTGACCTGATAAGGCAACTCGGTAACAATAATTCGCTGTCGGCCCCCGCTCATGTCTTCGACATGGGCTCGAGCACGCATGTTGATGGCACCGCGGCCTGTAAGGTAAGCCTGCCGAATCCCTACCCGCCCGTAAATCAACCCGGCTGTGGGGAAGTCGGGTCCCTGAACAAATTCCATCAAACCTTCGATAGAAATATCAGGATTTTCGATGAGAGCCAGCAGGGCATCAATGACTTCCCCAAGATTTTGCGGGGGTATATTCGTTGCCATACCAACGGCGATTCCACTTGCACCGTTGACGAGCAGACTGGGGAATCGAGCCGGCAAAACTAGAGGTTCTACTTCTTTATTATCGTAGTTCGGCCCAAAGTCTACGGTCTCTTTTTCGATGTCATTGAGCAGTAATTCGGTCAATTTTTGAAGTCTGACCTCGGTATAGCGCATCGCAGCTGGCGAATCACCATCTACCGACCCGAAGTTCCCTTGACCGTCTACCAATGGATAGCGCATAGAAAATTCTTGGGCCATGCGAACAAGCGCATCATAAACTGCGGAATCACCGTGCGGGTGAAAGCGACCTATAACCTCCCCGACGATACGCGCTGATTTCAAGTAGGGGCGGCCATAGTAGTTCTTGAGCAAATGCATCGCGTAGAGAATACGACGATGCACTGGCTTCAAACCATCCCGAACATCGGGGAGAGCTCGCGAGACGATCACGCTCATCGAATAATCGAGGAACGATGATTTCAATTCGTCTTCAATATGAATCGCTAGGACGTTACTGGTCTGATCCATTGGTCACCTAACTTAAGTATCGAGATTCTTGACGTTTAATGCGTTGCTTTGAATGAAATCGCGGCGCGGCTCGACGTCGTCTCCCATGAGCGTACTGAACAAGAGATCAGCTTCGATTGCGTCTTCGACCCCTATCTTGAGCAGGGTTCGCTTATCAGCATCCATGGTGGTTTCGGCCAACTGATCCGGGTTCATTTCACCCAAGCCTTTGTATCGCTGTACGTAGGCACCCTTGCGGCCTTCCTGAACAATGAAGTCTCTCAGCTCGTCGAGGCTGCTTAGGCGACCACTGTTCGTGCCGCTTAATACAGTTGGCGCTCCTTCTTCGCTTGGCTCCGGCTTTTCTTTGTCTTTCTTCCCTTGTCGCTCAAAGGTGAAGGGAGCCCTGGCGATCTCTTCTATCTGCTGCTTGATCCGGCGCAGCTCAATGACTTCGCCGCCAGAGAAAATCCCGGCGTCGATTACCGAAGAACGCGGTACATCGCGAATCTGAGTCTCAATCTTGAGCTTATAGCGGCTGTATTCTTGATCGAATATAACTTCGCCTCCCGCGGATACGCGGCTGCCAGCATAAGCCTGTTCTATGTGCTGAAGCATCGCCTTCATCAGGTTTTCAGCTTTCTCTTGGCTGCTCATCGCGGTCGCGTCGATCTCAGGATGCTGGACGAGATATTCGACAATCTCTTTGACCCGACGCCGGCTGGCCATATCCAAGAGGTCGGTGTAGCGCGAAAATTTCGACAAAAGACCTTTAATAATCGTCTTGTCGACTACCTTTCCCTGCGAATCCTGAATTTCGATATTGCTCATACCGACGTCGCTGAGAAAATCCAAAAGCTCGCGATCGTCCTTCAGGTAGCGCTCGACTTTAGCCTTCTTATATTTATAAAGAGGCGGTTGAGCGATGTAGAGGTAACCACGTTCAATCACCTGCGGCATTTGCCGGAAGAAGAAGGTGAGGAGCAGAGTTCGAATGTGAGCTCCATCCACATCTGCATCGGTCATAATCACGATTTTGTGATAGCGGATCTTGTTAACATCGAAGTCTTCTTTCCCAATTCCTGTACCAATCGCTTTGATAAGGAGCTTAATTTCCTGGGACGAGAGCATCTTATCGTAGCGAGCTTTCTCGACGTTTAGAATCTTACCACGCAAGGGCAAGACTGCTTGCACCCGGCGATCACGAGCCTGCTTCGCCGAACCACCCGCCGAATCACCTTCGACGAGGAAGAGTTCACATTCGGCAGGATCCTTCGACTGGCAATCTGCCATCTTCCCAGGCAACCCTGCGAAATCAAGTGCGCCCTTGCGCCGAGTCAGCTCGCGAGCCTTCTTGGCTGCAATACGTGCCCGGGCGGCGTCGATAATTTTCTGCACAACGCGGCGAACTACGCTCGGATTTTCTGTAAAATAGTCGCTGAGCTTTTCCGAAACTTCGGTTTCAACCCACGCACGAACCTCGGTATTGCCGAGTTTGGTTTTGGTTTGCCCTTGGAACTCCGGATTTTTCACTCGAACGGAGCAAATACCCACCAAGCCTTCGCGGATGTCTTCTCCAGTGATAGCTTCTTTGAAGGTTTTCAACATCCCGGACGATTCAGCAAACGCATTGACCACACGGGTGAGCGCCGCCTTCAATCCGGTTAGATGCGTACCGCCTTCGACGGTATTGATGTTGTTAACGAAAGAAAAGAGGCTCTCGTTATAAGCATCAGTCCACTGCAGGACGACATCTACCTGCCCTAAAAGGACACCGTTTTCGCCTAATTGCTGACCGAAGATGGAAAGGGGCTTATCATGCAGCGGGTTTTTGCCTTTGGCGAGAAACTCACAGTAAGATTCTAGTCCGCCCTCAAAACAAAAATCGCTTAGCTGGTCGGTTCTTTCGTCGGTAATAACGATCCGCAGCCCTCGGTTGAGGAATGCCAGCTCTTTCAATCGACGATTCAAAGTTTCGAAAACAAAATTGGTATCTAAGAAGATTTCATGATCGGGTTTAAAGCGGGTAAACGTCCCATGCTCGTCGGTAGTGCCGACGACTTCGAGCGGTCCATCGGGTTTCCCCCTTTGGAAAGACTGCTTATGGACCTTACCTTCACGGCGGACTTCCACCCAGCACCACTCTGAAAGTGCATTAACTACCGATGCCCCAACGCCGTGAAGACCACCCGAGAAGGCGAAGGCTTTGTCATCAAACTTTCCGCCAGCATGAAGGACCGTCATGACTACCTCGACGGCGGACTTTCCTTCTTTAGCGTGAAGAGTCACAGGAATTCCACGACCGTTATCTTTTACGGAGGCGGATCCATCGAGATGTAGGGTGACCTCGATCTTGCTGCAGTGTCCGCCCATCGCCTCATCAACTGAGTTATCGACGATTTCGTAGACAAGATGATGCAAGCCATCGACTGAAGTCGAGCCGATGTACATTCCGGGTCGCTTGCGTACAGCATCCAAACCTTCGAGAATTTGGATATTCTCCGCGGTATATTCATTGTCGCGATCCTGCGCCTGAGTGCGGCTCAGATCGCCCATGACGTCTTGGGAAGAGATCTCGCTCATACGCTTCCTTTAGCTTTCTTTGATGGGAACCAAAACGTGCATCGAATGACAGCTGGTGGGTTCGGTAAATGGCACCAGAACGACAGGATCTTCATCCGATCCGAAGTTGATCGTTACCTCATCACTTGACATAGTCGAAAAGACGTCTGTAAGGAATTTGCCATTGATGGCTAGCTCGCGCTCTCCTTGGCAGTAGTCTGCCAAAGCGATACTTTCCTGTCCTTCAGAGCTCCCTATCGTTCTCGATCTAAGGGTAAGCGAGTAATCTGAAAAGCACAACTGCAAAGCTCGCGTCTTGTCGGACGCAAGGAGCACGCGTTTGGCGACATTTTGTAGGTACGGGCGTTGGACCTTAACAGCACTCAAATCGCTCTTGGGCAAGACACCATAATAATTCGGATAACGCACTGCCGAGAGGCGTACGAAAAGGTGATAGCCCGGAACCCTTGCCTCCAAAGTCGTTTGATCGGCTGAGACAGCGAGTAAAACTTCACTGAATCCCTCAGAACTCATGCGATGCAGTTCTTGTAGCGCTCGCTTCGAAAGACAGACGCCATTTTTCAAAAAGTCGGGAGGCATTTCGATCTCCACCTCGGCGTAAGACAGACGATAACCGTCCGTCCCTACCAAGCGAAGATTCTGTTCGCGAGGTCGATGGAGAAAAGCCACCGACCCATAGTTTCGAGGCGAATCTGGCACAACGCAGAATTGAACCTGTTCAATCATGTAAGCGAGCTTGTCAGACGGGAGTATTGCCTCGAGGGCTGCCTCGAGCACGGGAGGCGCCTGCCACACTCTTTCGTCGACGCGAGGCAGCTTCATGATGAACTCACGCTTCTCGCCGGCCACGACCACAACCTGGCTTTCCTCAGCCCTAATCTCAACGCTGCCCTCAGGTAGTTCGCGTACTACATCTGAAAACAGTTTTGCAGGAACAAAAACCGTCCCTGGAGAAATGACTTCGCAGTCGAGTTTGCTATAGATGGCGATTACACGATCTGCAGCCGAAAGGTGAAGTTGGCCCTCGGATGCTTGGAAGCCAATATGAGCGAGATTCCGCTCTGACAGGGTTCCTTGTGATCGCGTAGTTGCCATGCTTAATTGGCTTTTGTCGATTCTCACTTTCATCGCGTTCCGGCTCCTGAGGCACTACTTCTTTCTTAAGAGATTTATTTAATCTTCTTTTAAACAGTAGTAGTAGGGGAAGGCCCCTAACTGTGGATAACTCTGTAACTACCTGTTATTTTTGAGATTTTGGAGATAACCATCTGTGGATAAGCCTGTGGATCGCTTGTGGATAAGTTGTGGATAACTTCTGATATGATTTTTCGGACCCAAGTTATCCCCAGCTTATCCACAAGCGATCCACAGGCTTATCCACAGGTTTATCCACAAGATCATAATGGCTTCTCTTTAAGAAAATTGGTCTATTTTACGCTCTAATGCTTCGAGCTGCGAACGAAGTTCTAAGTCTTTTTTACGATCTTTTTCGATCTTTTTGACCGCGTGCATCACCGTCGTATGGTCCTTGCCACCGAAGTAAGTCCCTATCTCTGGAAACGACGACTTCGTCTTGACGCGGGATAAAAACATAGCTATCTGGCGTGGTACCGATTGAACTCGTTGCCGATTCTTCGACTTGAGGTCGGAAACTTTGAGTTTGAAGTGCTCGGCCACTATTTTCTGGATTGCCTCTATAGAGATAGTGCTTTCATTTTTGTCGACGAGGATGTCCTGCAGTATTTCTGCTGCCAATTGGGTGTTGATCGGCCGTCCCTGGAGAGCGGCAAAAGCTATCACGCGACGCAGTGCCCCCTCGAGGACGCGAATGTTTCCCTTTGCATGGGCCGCAATATAGGAAGCGACATCGGGATGGAGCATTATGCCTTGTTTTTCCGCCTTATTCATAAGGATGGCCACACGATGCTCGATATCGGGTGCCTGAATATCGGCGATAAGCCCCCACTGAAAGCGGTTGCGGAGACGATCTTCGATGTCTGGAATATCCTGCGGAAAGATATCGGATGTGACAACGATCTGCTTTTTAGCTTCATAAAGCGCGTTAAACGTATGGAAAAATTCTTCCTGCGTACGTTCTTTGCCAGATATAAATTGAATATCGTCGACGAGTAAGACATCACAATTGCGGTATTTTCGCCGAAAATCCCACATCTTGTTAAAGCGAAGGCAATAGATCATTTCGTTCATAAATCGTTCGCTGGTGATGTACGTGATCACCGCGTTGGACTTAGCTTTCAAGACTTTATTGCCGACAGCGTGGAGAAGGTGAGTCTTACCTAAGCCGGTACCACCGTAAAGGAAAAGTGGGTTGTAAGTCTGTCCTGGTGCGTCTGCGACTGCCAAGCACGAGGCGTGGGCAAACTGATTACTGGGGCCGTTGACGAAACTCTCGAATGTATATTCGACGTTAAGTTGTGACTGGAGCGTCAAGGCTCGCGCTACAGTATTAGACCCTTCTTTATATTCTTCAGCATAGTCCGCATCCGATCCAACAAAGATGGGTGCAGCTGGAGGCGTAATGTCTGCTAGAGCATCAAAGTCAAGATGCTCTAAGGTTTCCGAGTCTGTGGTTTCAGCGCCTTCAATTTCAAATCGAAACAAAACAGGCAGCCCTAGAGTCGCTTTGCAAAAGTCGAGCTGATCCATAAAGCTGCCGATTACTTTTTGATAAGCGGCCATATCTGGAAACGTAATGATAATCTCTGACTCGGAAACAGCCTTTGATTTGAGAGGCTCTATCCATTTTATGAAGTCATTGCTCTCGAGCATCTGTCGCAGCGTGTCTTTGATACGGATCCAGCTGTCTAGGCCGCCTGCATCTAGTCCCGGCGCTTGAGCTTTGTCGTCGTGACCGTGAGATGGAAAGAGAGTTTGCATGAGATGGGGACCCTGGCCTTCTGTTGCTTCAGAATTTTGTCTCTGAAGGGACGTATTGACTGACAGAATGAGGAAAAGTATCACAGCCTCGAACGCCTGATCAAGTTGAAAGGCATTGATCTTTTTATCTTTATTATCAGTAAGTTAAATTATTAATGGGCTGTGGATAAGCCCTGGAAGAGGCTGTGTCGCAGAGTCAAAATTGTAGGATTCTATCTTAGTTCAGAACCTGTTAGGTCTGACATTGTGAGATGTCATTCGAGGGAGAGAGGTACAAACGTTGAAGAATTTTCAAAACTTTGGTTTGGTGATGGCTGCAAATTTCGAAACCATCGTCTACATGGGCCTGGCCTGGTTTTTTGCAGGATACTTAAACACGAATTACCCACAGGATTATGACTGGGCAAAAGTAACATATGTTTTGGGCTTGATTCTCATCGCACGCTCTTGGTATGTCGTCTTCCGCGTTTTGATCCGCTCTCAGCAAAAGCTAAGTCATGAAGCCCAGGCCACTGAAGGTCGTTTGAAAGATAAAACTGATGCAAGATAAGTTTGGACTCATTGTTCTCGGTCTCGTTGGGATTATTCTCTTCCTCTTGGCGTATTCATTCCTCGCTCCGCTAGATGCTGTCGCAGTTGGTGCTGGATACTTACTTTTTTCTGGCAACTACGTCCTCATTGCCAGCGTAATGGGGCGCCTGCTCATCTACAGCAGTGGCAAGAATTCCCGTACGGCCCTTACTTTGATCAGCGGTTTGAAGTTTTTTGGCCTTTTTGGGCTCCTCTACTTTCTGCTCGTTACCTGCGATCTCTCTGGGCTCTATCTAGCCTTCGGCGCATTGATATCTCTCTTAGTTTTGAGCGCTGTCCTCTATGTGGGCTATCTGCGTACGCTCGATCCTTCCGAAGCGCCTCGAGTCTAAGGCGGCTTTGCATTTTAGACTGTTCAACAGACTCGAAATCATATAGTAAAGACATCCATTTCTATATGCGTCGGGAAGAAAGGATTGTCTCCGTATGGATAAGAAGACTTTTAAAATTCTCGTCCCTTTGATGATCCTGGGCTGGAGTGCCTCTGCATGGGCTGCCGGTGGCGGAGCGCCCATCATCAGCTACTACGAGATCCTCCTTCACGGTTTGGGCTTAGATCATCATCAAATCGAAGAGTGGAAGCCGGTCATAGGCGCACTCATGACTTTGCTCTTAACCTTGCTAATCGGGCTGTCATACAAGAAGTCTGTTCAAAAAGCAGGCAGTGATGTGAGTCCAGTTGGGCGATTCAGTCTACGTGGTGTAGTCGAGATGGTTCTCGAATTCGTGCAAGGTATAGGCACCAATATTCTCGGGGAAGAAAAGGTAAAACCTTTTTTACCGACCTTGTTTGGTTTATTTCTCTTCATTTTCATCAGTAACCTTCAAGGCCTTGTACCTGGCTTCACGCCTGCAACTGACAGTATCAACACCAATTTAGTCCTTGGGCTTTTCATATTTCTTGTTTTCAATGCAGCTGGCATTCGAGAGCACGGCTTGCTTGGCTATTTGCGTACCTTTGCAGGTCCGCTTCTCGTTATGATGCCGATTATATTTCTCATCGAAAGCGTAGGCATGTTGGCAAGGCCACTTTCGTTAGCTTTACGTCTTTATGGCAACATCTTTGGTGATCACCTTGTTCTTTCGGTGTTTACTGACCTGACGAAGCTTGTGTTGCCTTCATTGCTAATGTTTTTCGGACTGCTTGTAGCCTGTCTGCAAAGCTTCGTGTTCACACTGCTGAGCAGCATCTATATTCTCATGGCGATTTCCCATGATCATTAACGTTTCCATTTTTTGTATGCGGGGTACCTATGAAGCGTAAGTATTTTAATTTTGTGGCTATTTTGAGTGGCATCCTCGTCAGCTCGCTCGCCATGGCTCAAGAAGGTGCAGCCAGCGGTTCAATGTCAGGTTCCGGCCTCATCGCTGTGGGCGCTGCTTTGGCGATTGGATTGGCTGCTCTTGGTGGTACGCTTGCTCAGGGTCGTGCCGCAGACGCCGCACTTTCTGGTATTGCTCGTAACCCTACATCGGCTGATCGCGTGTTCACGCCAATGATCATCGCCCTTGCTCTGATCGAATTCCAAGCCATCATGGGCTTTATCGTAGCGTTCCTTCTCTACGGAAAAGTCTGAGTTATATTGGTATACATAGTCTTCCTAGCAGATGAGTGTTCCACGTGGAACACTCAAGCCCTTCCTTGAGTACACCCCGCCAAATACCTTTATCTATTTTTGATGTTCCACGTGGAACATTTGAAAGACCAGTCACTATTTTCATGATTAAAAACTATATGTTCCACGTGGAACATAGTGTCCGTTCGCGACCCGGCTGTGCGCCTCTCGAGATGTTCCACGTGGAACATTCGATCGCTTTTCTGTTGAACCGAAGTATCTATGTTCCACGTGGAACATTTTTATGAGTTTTGAACAAAATACTGCCTCGTGTTCCACGTGGAACATCATCTTTCCTGCCAAACAAGACATTTTTTATTATTTAGGACAAAAACCAGGCGAATGTTCCACGTGGAACATCTCAACGGCATATTTCGACTAAAAAACGTCTTTTTCGACCAAATTTTGTGTTTTTCTTAGTTTTTGAGCAAATTTCACTCGAAAATAGAGAAAAAGCGTAGAAAAAGTCTGAAAATGGACATTTTCGATGAATTAAGACCGAAAAAGATGAATTTTGTTCGTCTAGAAGTGAAAATGGCAGAAAACTAGGCTTTTTGAGGGGAGCAATAGCGAGGAAATGTTCCACGTGGAACATTAGTTCGGTTTTTTCTGATTCTAAGAGTCGAAAAAACGCAAAATTAGCGAGTTTTTGCTGTATCGACACTGAAAGGTGTTTTTCCACCGAGATATGTTCCACGTGGAACATGTGGTTTTGATCATTTCTTCAATGTTCCACGTGGAACATCGGAGTCCACCTCTTCTGGCAATGTTCCACGTGGAACATCGGAGCCCAACCTTTGGCAATGTTCCACGTGGAACATCAGGGCCCGACCTCTTTGGCAATGTTCCACGTGGAACATCCGGGCCCGACCTCTTTGGCAATGTTCCACGTGGAACATCCGGGCCCGACCTCTTTGGCAATGTTCCACGTGGAACATCAGAGCCCGACCTCTTCTAGCAATGTTCCACGTGGAACATCGGATCCCGACCCTTTGGCAATGTTCCACGTGGAACATTGGAGTCTACCTCTTCTGGCAATGTTCCACGTGGAAC
>JBGSTX010000240.1:0-22146 GCA_041736305.1 Oligoflexus sp.
TTTCCTCATCGTCAAAGCGTTGCAAGTGCTCATTATCGAGCGTGCGCAAGATATCAATCCAAGTCTCAGGCGCAAAGCTTAGGTCCTCGGGACCTGTCCAGGATTGAAGAAGCGAGCGTGACCAAAGTGGCTCATATTCGACTAAGATGCTGCAAAGCCGCCGGTACCGTTCAGCCCATACAGCGTCTTCTTGGAATTGCGACAAATAGTACCTCTCTTAGAAGCGGCTCCACTCACGCGCTCTTAAGCTTTCTTGTTTCTGGCCAAATTTTTTTACTGACTGCGAGTGATCGATAGCCTTAAATGTCCTATCCTTTTCTGGAATCCAACGCGCAGGGCAGATCCTGATTTTACCGTATCTCTGCGTTTATCACGCCGATAAATTACTTGGAGGCTTCTATGCATTTCAAATACCTGCTGCCCGCGCTGCTCATCGTGCTGACGAGTCGGCCCGCTCTTGCCTACACCTCTATAGCCGGAGTTCATGGTGGAGGCAAACCCACAGTGATCACGGGGGCTCTTGTGCTGCAGGACACGGAATATGAGACGACAGATCAGTTAGACATAGAAGGGCAGGTTCTCACGGTGGGATTCAAAAAGCTTATCAACGAGCAACTTGCGATCGGTGCCGGAGCTGGCTTCCTTCTCGATGGCGAGCTGCGGCCGCGGCGGAGCTCCTTTGACGATGGGAGCGGTTTCCGTCTTTTCTTCGACGCCGACTATGAATTCAAGCGCTTTGGACCTAACCAGATCCTGGGCACCTTTAGTCTTATTCACGATTCCTTCGAATTCGAGGCTCCTGCCAGCGGCGATATTGAATTTGATATCAATGAGGCAAAAATCGGTGCGCTCTTCATGCATCGTATTCAAAAATTTGCCGTCTACGGTGGTCTGGAGATCTTCCTCTACTCGGACGGTGATTTCGAATTGGTCGACAAGTTCGAAGCCGAGCGAGACAGCCGCCTGAATCTCCGGCTCGGAGGCGCCTTTGCCCTCGACCCGGCTTTTGACCTCAGGGCTGATCTCTACCTGATGAGTGAGCAAACCCTCACTCTCGGCGTTGATTTCCGCATTTAATTCTTGGGGGTGCCCGAATACTTGACTTCAACCGGTTCTTTGAAAAAGTAAGGGTTGAAGCGTTGCATGAAGTCTCGCGCTGCGGATTGAGTCTTGAAGAGAGCGGCATCGAGTTTGAGCGAAAGACCGCGTCTAATGTAGTAGGCATCCGTGGATTGTGTAAGGTACTGCAAAAGATCAAACTGGCCGCGCCCACCGAGATAGGCTGCGATCGATCCCTTAAATATAAGATCGGCTTCAATATCTTTTGCGACTTGCTGGAGCAGAGGGTCCTGCAGCTGATCCATGGCCGCGACTAGGCTCGGCCCTTTGATGATCCCGTAGGCTTGAGGCTGAACATTGCGCGCCGGTTCGATGCGGAAGCCTTGTGCTCCGCGAATAATAGGAGCGAGTTTAGGCAGAAGTGCCGGATCCAGAAGATGGATGACGATTTTCGTCGTCGGTGAGGGACGCGCCGGAATCCAGCCTTTGCCAGCTTGATTTGTCCACTTGTCGAGGATGAGTGTTACTGGTTTGCCGACCCGCAGACTTTGCAAGGTAACGGCAGCCTTTTTTGCACTCCAGACCGTTTTTTCGAGTTCTTCTGCTTTTTTTACTAACCCCGTCTCCAGAGTAATCTGCATTTCATTCAAGCTGCTTAAATCGGCGAGCGGACGAAGATCAGCCAGTGAAAAAGCCCAACCTTCGGCTTTAAAAGGCCGGCGCAGGATCAGTGTCTGCTTGTTCTGCAGATTTTCAATGCGAACAGGAGTATCCCAGCGTTCTTGATTTTCCATAGTCCAGGTATTCGCCAGAACGATAGGTTCGTCGCTGGATTCGGCCAAAAAGCCCTCGCTCCAGTAGCTGCTCTTGCTCGTTTGCCACTCGACTTGAACCAATTTATCCTTCGGTTCTTCCACCAGAGCTATCTTAGGCGCTGGGGGGGGCGGAGCTTTCACCACGGGCTTAGGCTTGGGTGGAGGTGGAGGTGGAGGTGGGGGTGGGGGTGGAGTCACCTTGATAGAAGGTACGTCCATTCCATCGACGAGGGAGTTAGCCGAGTTTTTGTTCAGTTTGACTTCGCTATCAGCTGCCTGAAGATTGGCTAGAGAAGTGGCGTCAATCTTGCTTTTGATGGTGATACCTTCAGGGTTAGTCGCTTTAATCAGAGCATTTGCCCCTAAGCTAAAAACGCCGTCGAGATTAGATAAATCGATGTTATAGCTTTGCGAAGCGATCGAGAGCAGACTCTTCTTATCTTGGTTTTTCTTCCCCTTTGCCGGAGCCGCTTTATGGACGGCGACTCCCCCGCGAAGGACAGAAATTTCCAGACCTTGATCGAGCGCTTGCTGCTGGATCTTGAGCTGGGTGTCTTCAGGCAACTGTATCTCTGTTCCATCGTTGAGAACTAGTATCGCCGTACTCGTATCACCGGTGGCAATCGAATCGAAAGCGAAAAAGCGGGCGTCTTTTCGCGAGGGCGCCCAAGCGAAAGTACCCGCCCGGCGGACTTCGACTTTCCCACTGCTGCTCTTGAGACTGGCTAATGCTTCGCCTTCGCCCTGGTGCCCTTCGGGCCAGAGAATCCAAGCGATAGTGGCTCCCATGAAGAGAGACCAGATGAAAAAGAATTGGCGCGACATACACCCCTCATGAATCAAAAATCGTATCGGTATAAAAATCTACAAGTGTAGGTGTGAATTTTTTTTTTGAACTGCCGAAGAGTATTGGAAGAATCGAGGGAGAAATCTCATGGCGTTTGGTATTCGCCGAAGTTTCGGAGCAAAAATATTTGCATTCACAGCAGTACTCGTACTACTGCTGGTAGGCTTTATTACGGGCAAGAACAGTTTATACATGCGAGATTCACTCAGCAGGCAGTATCAGAGTTCGCTCATCGATACGACGCAGTTGCTGGGCGAGAGAATATCCGGCTTATTGACCCGCTGGGACACTAAGCTCGGCTTCTTCGTGCAGGCCCTCCTACCGATGTCCGAGGGAGATCGTCTCAGTTTCGCCCGCTCCTTTCTGAAAGGAGAAAATGGGGTCGAAGGGATGCAGGTGATCCGCATCCAAGAAAAAGCTGAAACTATCATAAATGAAATGGGCTCACCCGAGTGGTCCCTCGATCCTCAATTGATCGTAACAAACTTAAAGGATCAGGAGATCGATGTCTTCAAACATCCTAGCGCCAAGAACATGGGTGTTCTTATGCGTAAAATCAAGCTCAAAGGGACGGATTCAGCGATAGCAGTGGCCCTGATCTTTGACGTGAAGACTCTCCTCGTCTCGGAAGCCAGCGACTCCAAGGCTCAGACCTACCTGCTCGATAAGCGCTTTGAAGATATACTTACTCGGCAGACTTACGGACGGATCGTTGGGCAAAAAAGCTTTGCAAAAAAGGCCCAGGCGGTGGTTAAAGGTGATATCGGCTCTGGTTATCTTGGTGAACTTGCTCAAGGGGAACAACGCTACTTCGTCGCTTATCACCAGATGCAGCCCTATCCTCTCCTCCTGATAATCCACCAAGATACCGGTGCGATTCAGCAGGCAATTATGAGTTTTATTATAGAAATGTTGAAATGGACGATTTTCTTCGTCTTGCTCGCAGTATTCTTTTCAAATCTCATCGTCAAGAACCTTCTGCGCAATCTCCACGATCTCACCGGCGCTACGCTCAAGGTTGGTCAAGGACATTTCAATACCACTATACCGGTACGTTCACAGGACGAAATAGGTCAGCTTTCCTCATCTTTTAACCTCATGACCAAGAAAATCGTGAGTTTGCTCGAGTCAGAAACCCAAAAAGCGCGTCTCGAGCAGGAACTATCGACAGCACAAACGATCCAAAATACTTTCTTTAAAGATAAAGCGATCGAAAAAGAGCACCTGCGGATCAGCAGTTTCTACAAGCCGGCCTCAGAGTGCGGTGGCGACTGGTGGGGCTACTTCCCTCTAGGTGATGGTCTCGACCTCATACTCATAGGTGATGCTACCGGTCATGGCGTTCCCGCGGCACTGGTGACGGCGATCGCTTATGCTTGCTCGAGCATCCATGCTGGGCAGATGGAAGAGGGGCTCAGTACCCCAGACGATCCATCCTTGGTTCTGAGAACTCTCAATACTCTCCTCAATAAGACTCTTGGGGGCGAGATATGTATGAGCTTTTTGGCTCTTATTATCGATAGCCAGCATGAACGCCTTATCTACTCTAACGCCGGGCATCCTTTCCCCCTTCTCATCCCAGCGAATGGCGCCGACGAGCGTCTAAGCAACAAGAAACTGCCCTATCGTTCGCTCATGCAGAAGCACAAGGCCGCCAACATCCTGGGAATCGACCCGGCCACAGAGTTTTTCATTGACGAAGTTCCGTTGCGCGAAGGTGACAAGATTCTCATCTATACCGATGGCCTGACCGAATGTACCGATCAAAAGGGCAAGCAGTGGGGGAGCAGAGGCCTCCAAAAAATTCTTACAGAACATAAGGCTTTGCAGCCCGAACAGCTGCAAAGCACAATTAAAGATCAAGTTATCAGTTTCAACGCTAAAGGCGATCAGTTTGCAGACGATATAACATTAGTAGTAATTGAGTATCTTCATAAGGCTAAAGCAGAGGCGGCATGAGAGTAGCACTGGCCATAACACTAACCTTCCTCACTCGCTTTGCTTGGGCGCAGGCAGCCAAGCCTCCCGTTGCGGAAGTTGTGCCAGTCGAAGAAGCAGACGTCGTGCCGGAAGCTCCTCAAACTGAGCCCCAAAAGCCCACTGCGCCTGTACCTGCAGCTTCATCAAACAAAACTAAGCCCGCTGGGACGAGTCCAGCGACCGCCCATATAGTCCCTATTTTAGCCGAGCAGCAATCGGCTTTTATCGCCTTTCAATCGACTGAAAATACCAGTAAAGACCCAGCTCTGGCCAAAAACTGGAAAGAATTCTGCGATCGACTCGGCCGGGGCTTGACTATCAACGCTCTAACGCCTGGCTTTCTCGCGAGCTACAGCTGTCTACCTCTCGGTGTGGTCGATCAACCCAGCAAAGCTCCGCCCTGGCGCATTCGGATCATCGAGCAAAAGCGCTTCTTCGAAGTGGAAGTCAGCTACTTTCATAAGCCCGAAGGCTATCTCAAGGTGCGGTCCTACAACTTTCGCTTTGAAGGCAGTCTCCTCAGCAACTTGAAAGGCGAAGTCCTTCCTGTGACCGTCGCTCGGATGCTAGCAGAAGGCCTCCCGGTCGGCTGGTCCTATTTGCATGATGCCAGCAAGAAGGAAATCGAATTCAAGGTCGGCAAAGACCAACCAAAGCTACCGAAAAAGATCTTGGTTTATGATCTGTCCTACGACAGCAAGCGGAAGATATGGATCCCAGCGGTCCGCGCGCTCCTCACGCAAAAGTCTTTCAAAATCGCCGATAAGAACTCAAGGACCGAAACCTTTGAGATTAGCCAAGAGTACTTGCCTCTCAAAGATAAGCAGCGCTACTGGCTCCAAAATGGAGAAGGCCTCAGCAAGCAACAGGCTGATTATGAAAAGGCTATGGGTTCGCAAATGAAAGGCCTCTCCCTCATGAGCTTCCTCGACCGCCTGATTTTCGACAGCTTTGAGTCTAACTACGCCGGTTTCCGTTATGGCAAGTCGTTTTTAATTGGGGAATCGATCGTAACCGAAGCTGACCTGATGACGTTTCTGGTTGAAATGCGCAGCGGGCTTTTTTCGGGTCTACGTTGGTATTACGACCTTTCGCCGGAGAAGAGGCGGGGAGTCGATGGGGAGGCTGAGTTTTTCAGCATGAGCCGCGCTTCACTCGGCTGGGCTTTCGATTTTGAGATGCCGGCGCCTATATCCCTGCTGGTATCCCGTGTTGAAGTTCAACCAAAATTCGGTCTCCTCGACGTCAAAACCAAGTTCTCGGTAGTCGATGAAGAAGGCCAGGGAACTTCGCTCAACTTTGATGCCAAGAACGTCTACGATCTCGCCATCGAATTGGGAATTGAGAAAGAATCTTACTGGTTCCGCTCCCGACTCTGGACCTCTTTCAGCGCCGCCATGTTCGGAGTCTCGAATCCTTCGAAAACCAGCGTCATCAGCAGCAAAGCCGGCCTCGATGCATACTGGGACTTCATCGAATGGGGAAATAGCTGGGATATCAATATCTTGACCTTCGCCTTGGGAGAACGTCTTACGCTCGGGCAAGAGGCAACATTTCTCGGTGAAGAAGAGCAGCTGGGAATTTCTGAGGTATCGTTCAATCTCTTTTTCGTCGGCGGAGGATTTACACTATCATGGTAAGATCACAGCTGCTCACGATAAGCCTTTTTCTGGGGATTTTAGCTCGTTCTGAGCCATCGCAGGCTGAAGCTGCGATACCAGACCCACGAGCCTGGGCCCACGAACTACCCGAAACCCTCTGGAGCAGCATGCCCGGACTGGTCAGGAACTTCACACTGATCACTAAGGATGCGGCCCAGGAAAAGAAGTGGTTAAAGGCCACAGAAAATGTGCCTGGCCTAGGCTTTCTGCGTTTTGTCCCCAGTTCAGCTCTGGGCTTTTTTCGTGCTCTCAACGCTGCCGAAGATGGCACGCTAGCGCCCGAAGATGCCAGCCTAGCAGCTGTTCCCGTGCAAATAATGCTGCGTGATGAAGGCAAGATCAACGTCCAGGCTATGGTCAAGGGACAGTTGAAAAGTTTGGGCAAATGGGGCATCAAGAAGGAAGATCGCGCCAACGGCGAGAGTTTCTACCGCTATGTGGCCGGCAAACTTGGCTACGATGCCGTGGTGCTGGATCAGAAGGACGATTTTATTCTCGCGGCCACTATTCTCAATAAAACCGAGCTAGGGCAGGGCCTTCTGCTCAAGAATTCAGCTACAAAAGTTTTCCTGAAAAAGGGGAAGCAACAAGGCGACGCTCTTCTTCAAATGCTGAGGATCGAAGGTGAGTTCGTGGTATTCGAAAGTCTTCTAACGACTGGCCAAGCTGCGAAGATAGTACCCGGTTCCAAAATTCTCCTGGGCCAGAGCGAGCAATTGAAGCAGATGATGGGGCCCACCAAAGGCTCAAAGACTGCTCCTGCGACTCCAGATTCGCCAACTCCTGAAAAGCCTGAAGCACCAGCAGAAGAAGAAGGTGCAGCCCCGAGAGAAGCTGCGCCCTAATTCAGTCATGCAAGCTCTATGGACTCAAAGCACTTTAGCACTGAAGCGTGGCCACTGCGACGAGTCGGTGCTCAGACACTGCTTAGCCAGATCCAAAGACTCCCCAATCACCACGTGCATATCAAGATAGCGGTAGGTGCCGAGTCGCCCGATGAAACTTAGTTTTTCGGTCGACTGAGCGCGTTCTACGTAGCGCTTCAGCAGCTCTTTATCACCTTCGAGACGAAGCGGGTAATAGGGGGTATCCGAGGGTTCAGCGAGCTTGCTGTATTCGCGGAAGCAGACTGTATCAGCGTGCTCTTCCCAAGGAGCAAAGTGCTTGTGCTCGGCGATGCGTGTATAGGGAATCTTCTCTTGGCAGTAGTTGATGACCGGGTTACCCTGATAATCCCCACTGGCGTCGAAGCGCTCGAACACGAGACTGCGATACTTCAGACGACCCATGTCGAAGTTAAAGTAGGCGTCCACAGGACCGCTGAAAAAGACGTGTGAAAACTCCGGTGCATAGGACGGGAGATATTTTTCGCCAAGCTGTACGTGAATAGATGGGTGATCGAGCAGCTTTTCGACGATAGTCGTATAGCCTTCCAGCGGAATTCCCTGGAATTTACTCATATAGTAGTTGTCATCATAGTTGAAACGCACGGGCAAGCGCTGCAGAATAGACGCCGGTAGCTGGCTCGGCTCGACTCCCCACTGCTTTTTCGTATAACCGTAAAAGAAGTTCTCGTAAAGCTCGCGGCCGAGGAATTTCAAAGCCTGATCTTCGAAGGAGCGGGGCTCCGTGATTGAGCTGTCGCCGAGACTCGAGACGAACTCCTTCGCTTCTCGCGGATTGAAGTTCTTGCCAAAGAATTGATTGATGGTCAGCAGGTTGATCGGCAGCGAGAAGACGCCCCGATCACTTACAGCCTTGACTCGATTGGTATATTGTCCGAATTTCGCCCAGCGATTGATATAAGTCCAAACGTCTTCGCGGCTCGTGTTGAAAATATGCGGGCCGTACTCGTGGATCATGATTCCTGTTTTTGGATCGCGGTAGGTGTGACAATTGCCTGCCACGTGCTGACGTTCTTCGAAAACCACTATATTGAATCGACCGCTTTCGGCCAGTTCGCGTGCCAGCACAGCTCCGGCAAAGCCCGCTCCGGCTATCCCTATCGTTTGCATGATTACGCTTCCTTCTGGTTCTTATGGACTTAAATTACTGTGAATTACCTATGGAAAGGGCCCGATTAAATTCCACAGGGCAGAAATATTATAAAACCGCGATGCGACATTCGTTTCGGTAGCGATCCAAAGCTCGATCGACTGCCGGCATGAGCTGCCCTCTTTCGCTGGTTAAAGCACTGTAGGATGGCCTTTGCGCCTTCCAGCCCATTTCCTCCAGAGACATAGGCAAAATGAGTTTGCGATCGAGCTTAAAGCGCTCGGCACCTAGACCTGCAAAGTCGAGCCAGCTCAGGGCTCCTCCATTGGCCAGATGCCAAATGCCGCTTTCACCATCGATAAGCAAGTCAAGACTCGAGTCGACTAGGTCAGGGAGATAGGTAGGCGAGAGCGTCAGACTGTCGACGATGCGCACTGTTTCTCCGCGGGCCAGTCGTCTCAAGGTGAAGGTCAGAAAGTTCCGCTCGTCCCATGGGCCGAAGAAGGCGCTGCTGCGAACGATCAGAGCTCTTTCATTGATCGTCATGACTTCCTGTTCAGCCTGGGCCTTACAGCGGCCATACACGCTGAGCGGTGCAACCACAGCCGTTTCCCGATAAGGGGCGAGCTCGGTGCCGTCGAAGACGAGATCGCTAGAGAAGCTCAGCAGCTTAGTATTTTCGCGAGCACAAGCAGCAGCCAGAATCCGGGGACCAACCACATGGCCTAAGAAACAGCCCGAGGGGTCAGCTTCCGCTTTGTCGACTCCCGACGAACCGGCAGCATTGATAAGCGCCCAAGGTTTCAGCTCACGCAGTACCTCTTGGACGGCCTGTTCGTCGCTCACGTCGAGCTCTTGGCGTGAGAGGAGACGATAGGGCAAGCCCCGACGCTCGCAGACGTAGGCAAAAGCTGTGGCAAGTGCGCCCTTGCCGCCAGTGATCACCAGCTCACGTGCTTTTGCTCTTTTGGCACTCCGCGTCAAATATCTATCATCCACGGCGTAGCGCGCCGAACTCGCTGCGGTTTGGCCAGAGAGGATTCGTACCGATGGATAGAGGAGACGATCAGGACGATGCCACCAGCCAGGTCCATCTAGCACAGGATGGTCATACTCTCGACCCTCGGCTAGGTGCCCCAGGAGTCTCGCAAGGGCCGTCGGGCGCGGTAGAGTCGATCGTAAATCGAAGACGCCTGGTTCGTAGCGACCGTCAGGTTTGGTAACCAAGGTGTCCCAGCCGTAGGCTCCGAGTAGACTCCAAGCTGTGACAGCTCGGATATCGACGCCTTCTGCGGCGAGTTGATGAGCTCCTTCCCAGATCTCCATGAACCACCGCAGTTGCTCGTCGCGCGTACAACCCATGTGAGCTTCGGTCACCGCGATTGGAATTCGATATCGATCCCAAACTTCGCGGAGTATAGCCTTAGGGCTCGCTAGATTTTCGGCGCCGACGCGCACGGCTTCTATATCTGCATAGCGGTGCCGACCATTGCCTCCGTGCGAGCTGGGTGGATAGCGCTCGAGACGTTCGTCGAGGAAGCGATTGCTGGTGATGTAATGGTTGATTCCCAAGATCTGTGGCGGTACCGGCTCGCTCGCGAGAGCTAGCAGTTCGTCAGACTTCAGCCCGTGCTTTAGACAGAAGGACCAGAGAGGATGCCCCGGCTTTAGACGGCCGGTCAGCATATCGAGAGAAAGCCAGCGGCGCTCGTTCTCAAAGTTAGCTTGATAGGCGAGAAAAGGAGTGCTGAAGATTCTCCCCATATCTTCGGTCTGTATAAGCTGGGCGTCGGGGTTGAATTTTCGCACCGCTCGCATCGTGGCCATGATCGCTCGACACTCGACCAAGAGCGCGCGTAGGAAAGTCTCGTCGCTGCGACCGTGCGGATACCAGACTCCGTAGAGTCCGCTGAAGCGCGCAGTCGTCAGTGGTTCATTGACCGGAGTGTAGGCTTCCACCCAAGGGTAGCGCGCAGCGAAGGCTGCTGCGAAATCAGCCAGTTTTTCCGGAAACTCCGGATCCAAGAGATGAGTATATTTCGGTCCACTGCCGTGGTGCACGAAGCCAACGATAACCCGCAAACCGAGCGCCTGAGCCTCAGCCAGGCGTTGATCCGTCGAGCTCCAGTCGATCTGCCGAAGGTCTTCCGGAGCCAGGCGTTCCCAGAGTACCGGGAACCTCAGAGCCTTGAGACCCAAGTTGGCAAAACGCTCGGCATCGCCTCGTCGCAATTCATGCCCACTCATTTTAATCTGGTCGATGTAGGTATCGCCGACTCGATTAACGGTACATTCAATACCGCCCCAAAGTTCTATCCCGCTTGCCATCGTCATTATCCAGGAGCCATAGCGATTTTGCCACCAGCAGTGGACGATCCACTCTTGACTTTTGCGCTGCCGCTTATTTCAGCGCTAAAATGTGTCTGAGGTTGAGGATAACGAGGAATATTGCGAGTCGCCTCGCGTAGGGAGCTTCCACGCTCCAAGCCCTTATCCATCAAGCGCCACATCGAATCGAAGGTGCGATCCCAGGACTGCGAAGCTAGAAAGAGGTCGACCCGCTTCAGCCACTGTTCGCGCGCCGTAGGAGTCTGCGCGAGATGTGCCTCCGCGCAGGCTATGAAAGTGGCTGCGTCGTCTGCAATAGAAACTAAACTCTTCTCGCCATATGGATATACGACGTCTCGGATCGAAGTTGAAATGACCCGACAACCCGCAGAAAGATATTCAGGCGTCTTGGTCGGGCTGATGTAGCGGGTAGCGTCATTGCGTGCGAAAGGCAGCATGGCGATATCCCAATCGGCTAAGCAGTAGGGAAGCTCGGCATAGGTCTTGGGACCTAGGTAGTGCACGTTGGAGTAGCGTGGGAGAGAGGCTGGATCAATTTTGACGATAGGTCCTACCATCACCAGGTTCCAGTCAGGTCTCTGCCGTGCGACGGCGTCGAGCAGCTCGATATCGAGCCGCTCGTCGATAACTCCGAGATAGCCGATCTTAGGGCCTTTTATTACTGGGTGGCCAGGTAGAGCTTCGATACTGCTGCGCGCTCTTATGAAATGCTGAACGTCGACACTGCTCGGGAAAGCATGCACGGAATGATGTTCTTCCCGCTTGGCTTCATAGAGGCTTTGGCCACCGGTGAAGACCAGATCGGATTTTCGAAAGAGCTCTTGTTCGAGAAGAGGAATCTCGCGTGAAGCGCCTTTGAAATGGGAAAGCTGATCCATGCAGTCGTAGACGCAAAGTTCCGGCTTGAGATGGCGAGAGAATTTCAAAGCCATCGGCGTATAATACCAGCTGATGAACGATTTGATATTTTGCTGCACCAGCAACTCATCGAGCAACTTGCGTAAGGCCTGATTGTGCTCGGCTTCACTGAGGCCGTGGGGAAGATGAGGCACGGCGACTAAAGGTCCACCTTCTTCAGGCCGCAATTCAAGATAAGCAGCGCCATCGTGAAAGAAAGGTTCTTCAAAGAAAAAGACGCGCTGATGTTTGGCCGCACGGCTCAGGAGATGCTGCGGGCGTTGATAAACAAAATTCCAGCGTAGATGCGATAGACAAAGCAAGTCTAAGCCTTTGGCTCCGCCGTTCTTCATAACTAAATCCTGATGCGTGCGTTTGTTCATCGATGACTCCTCTGACGTCCTAAAAAAAGGCAGATTGCAATTGGTGTACCGAAGATACAAGAAACCTAGCCTCAGGTGTTGAGAGATGGACAGAAGCAAGCTAAACATAAGGAAGCAGCATCCGTACATCTCGAGAATTTAGGAACTATGGCGTGATCAAACCCCAGGGACCTAGGTCTTTGGACTAGCTAAAAGGTGAGTGGTATGTCACTAGAGCCTCAAACCTGTATTGATTTGAATATACATAATCTTCACCCGCGACCTCAGCTGTGTCGCAAGAGCTGGGCCTCTCTCAACGGGGCCTGGCGTTTTTGCTTTGATCAGGAGGGGCGTTACCACCACCCATCAGATGTCGCGAGCTGGCCGTTGACGATACAGGTACCGTTTGCGCCGGAAACCGAGTTGAGCGGTATAAAGGACACCGATTTTCATCGTGTGGTCTGGTATCAGAGGGATTTCGACCCAGCTGATCTGGACGGAGGTCGACTGCTCTTGCATTTCGGAGCTGTCGATTACAACTCCAAAGTCTGGATCAACGGGCAATTCATGGGTTCGCACGAAGGGGGTTTCACGCCATTTACTTTCGATATTTCGGCGGTACTGATCCCTGGGCAGCTGCAAACGGTCACGGTGCGCGTCGAGGATGATCCCCATGACCTAGCCAAGCCTCGCGGCAAGCAGGACTGGCAGCGTGAGCCTCACAGCATCTGGTATCCACGTACAACCGGTATCTGGCAAACGGTCTGGATGGAGGTCGTACCACCGATCTACATCGAAAGGTTACGCTGGACGCCGCATTTGGAACGCTGGGAAATTGGCTTTGAAGCCTTTATGAACGGAAAAACGGATAAAGATACGCATCTAAAATTACGACTGACTGTAGGGGATCAGGTCCTTGTTAATGATATGTATCAGACGATACTCTCCGAGGTTCACCGTCGAATTGCACTATCAGACCCAGGGATTGATGACTTCCGCAATGAAATCCTCTGGAGTCCAGAGAAACCGACCTTGATCCGAGCCGAGATAGAACTCTGGCTCGATGGAGTATGCATAGACCGCGTCGAATCTTACACGGCTCTGCGCAGTGTCGCGGTTCAGCACGGCGACTTCATGCTCAATGGCCGACCCTACTATCTGCGCCTGGTGCTCGATCAGGGATACTGGAATGAATCACTTATGACGGCCCCCCATCCAGAGGCTTTTAAGCAGGATATCGAGTTGGTCAAAGCGATGGGTTTTAATGGGGTGCGCAAACATCAAAAAATTGAGGATCCGCAGTTTCTCTTCTGGGCCGATGTCATGGGACTCTTGGTTTGGGAAGAAATGCCGAGCGCCTATCGCTTTACTCACGATGGGGTAGAGCGACTCTGTCGCGAGTGGATAGAGGTGATCGATCGCGATTATAGTCATCCTTGCATCATCACCTGGGTCCCTTTCAATGAATCGTGGGGGGTTCCCGACCTCAGTGAAAAAGCTTCGCATCGGAACTGTGTCCAGGCTCTCTATCACCTCACGAAAACGCTGGATTCAACCCGACCCGTCGTCGGTAATGATGGCTGGGAAAGCACAGCCACCGACATCATAGGCATCCATGACTACGACAATAGGCCCGATGGCTTGCTTGAGCGCTACGGCCCGGCCTTGAGTGCAGGAGACATCCTAGGTCGTCGCAGTCCTGCCGGGCGCATGCTGACTGTCGAGGGTTACGCTCATACGAATCAACCCATGATGCTCACCGAGTTCGGCGGCATCGCCTATGCTCCCAGTGAGCAGGCAGCGGCGGTCAAAGCCTGGGGTTATGGCGTGAGCAACAACATCCGCGACTTTCATCTCAAGTATTCTGCTCTCATTGCCACCGTCTACGATCTGAAAATTTTTCGCGGCTTTTGCTATACACAGTTTTCCGATACTTTTCAGGAGGCTAATGGCCTTCTTTATGCAGATAGAACTCCGAAGCTGCCTCTCGAGGAAATAGCAGCGGTCACGCGTGGCTATCCGCAAGAACGCTCGGAAATTACGCTGGAAGATCCTCTTGCGTCATTTCAGCACTAAGGGATGAGCTATGGGTCCCATAAATCGCTCTGCCATTTGAGGTGACTCATGTACAAGCAAAGTCTAACGAAGCCCGATGGGCGCTCGCTCAAACTCTATAGTCGACATCCGATCGATCCAACTCTGACAGCTCCCAGTCCTTCCCCAGTACCCATAGCAATCAGTGGATCCCATATGCGTTGGCATCCTCTGCGGGGCGAATGGGTCGCCTACGCAGGCCATCGACAGGACCGGACTTTCCTACCGCCTAAAGAGTTCAATCCACTGGCACCGAGCAACTCGCTCGAGCATCCCAGCGAGCTACCGCTAGGTGCTTATGATATGGCTGTATTCGATAATATGTTTCCAAGCCTTAGTCTGGGGGCGGGTCCAGCTCCTGAGATTCCTGGAATCAAAAGCATGCCTGCGCTAGGGGCCTGTGAGGTCGTGGTGTTTACGCAGGACGGGGATAGCTCGCTCGGCCGCCTGCCCCTCGATCAGATCAGTCTCTTACTCGAAGTCTGGTCTGATCGTATTCGCGAATTAGGCGCAAGACCTGAGCTGCAATATGTGATGCCCTTTGAAAACCGCGGCGTCGAAGTCGGTGTGACTCTCCATCATCCCCATGGCCAGATCTACGCCTATCCTTTCGTCCCGCCGGTGCCAGCTCGTTCTCTCGAGATGCAGCGTCGCCACCATGAGGAAAACGGGCGTACGCTGCTCAGCGACTTTATTCATAACGAATTGCAAAGTCGCAGCCGTATCCTCTACGAGGGCGGGGAAGCTCTCGCGTTTGTGCCAGCCTGCGCTCGCTATCCTTATGAAGTATGGGTAGCGCCCCGTCGTGCGGTGGGTCTCCTCAGCGATCTCGACGAAGCGGAGCGTCTCGATCTAGCCCGGGCGCTCAAAACAGTACTTCTTAAGTTTGATGGACTCTGGCAGAAGCCCTTTCCTTATCTTATGGTCCTCCAGCAAGCGCCCACCGATGGCCGAGCGCATCCGGAAGCGCATCTCTATTTCGAATTCTCGCCTCCCTATCGCAGTAAGGATCGTCTCAAATTCCTCGCCGGTACCGAATTGGGAGCGGGCTTATTCGCCAACGACAGTTTACCCGAAGCAAAGGCCCGGGAACTCCAGGCCGTGGAGGTATCTCTTGAATGAACTCGAACAAAAATTAAGTCTCCTGCGGCAGCAGCTGACTAAACACCGACTGAGCGCTTTTCGTTTGCGGGGCAGCGATTGGTTCGCCTGGTGTTTGGGCGGCGCTTCAAACGCCGTCCTTCTATCATCTGAAACGGGTGTGGCCGAAGTTTTCGTTACCACGCGCGATGCCTATGTTCTCACCGACAATATCGAAGCTGATCGTTTCCTTCACGAAGAGGTGCAGAAACCCTATCTGCTCTGGAGCGCTCCCTGGCAAGACCTGACAGCGCGCGAGAGCTTTGTGCACGATCATCGACGCGGCGGAACTGTGGCGAGTGATCGACCGCGCGGCTATGAGCAGGCTCTGCCCGATGAAGTGTGGATGATGCGCCGGACTCTTCTACCCGAAGAGCTGACGCGCTATCGACAACTGGGCCGCGACGCAGCCAAAGCTATGAGCGAAGCCCTTGCAGATGCTAAACCCGAGTGGACGGAGTTTCAGCTGGCTGGACGAGGAGCCCAAGCCCTCTGGTCGCGCGGCATTCACCCGGCCCTGACTCTGGTGGGAGGCGCGCGACGTTTTCCTATCTACCGGCATGCGACACCTAGCAGCGAGCCTCTCGGTGAAAGGGCGATGCTGGTTTTCTGCGGCAGACGTCACGGTCTCTTTGCCAATCTCACCCGTTTTGTCTATTTTCGCCGCCCCACCGAGGCTGAACAGCGTCTCAAAGAAGATGTAGCTGCTGTCGAGGCTGCGGCATGGAAAGCAAGCGTGCCTGGGGCCAGCTTGGCGAGCGTCTATCAGACTCTCGTCAAAGCTTACGGCCAGCGTGGATACTCTGGCGAACATCTCAAGCATCATCAAGGAGGGCCGACGGGCTATCTCGCGCGCGAAGAAGTCGCGGGTCCCGAATCGGAGCATCTACTTGGGCAACCTGAGGCTTTAGCCTGGAATCCTAGTATTACGGGAACAAAAATTGAGGACACGACCCTCTGTCTCGGAGCGGGACGTCCCGAAATTCTAACCGTCGATCCTGAGTGGCCGACTTTTGAGGCGGAACACGGACGGCGACCTGACTATTTGGTGCAAGCATGACGACTCTTTTTCAAGAACTCTTTGCGCGCCCACCGGAATCATACGGCGAAGCCCCAGGCCGGGTGAATATTATCGGTGAGCATACTGACTACAACGGGGGTTTCGTCCTTCCTACGGCTATCCCACAGCGAACCCATATCATCCTCGCGCCGCGCAGCGATGCCAATGTCCGTTTAGCAAGTAAGGACTTGGGTACGAGCATTCAAACCTGCGAATACGTTTTGGGGCAAGAAGAAGCCAAGCATCGATGGAGTGATTACATCGAAGGAGCCACTTGGCTCTTGCAGCAGAAGTCGATGCCCATCCAAGGCTTTGATGCGTTGATCGTATCAGATGTTCCGCTAGGGGCTGGTCTCTCATCGAGCGCCGCCCTCCTTGTGGCTCTTTTTCGCGGTCTTCGCCGCCTCTATCAGCTACCTATCGACGATGTGCAAATCGCGCTGATGAGTCAGACGGTAGAAAACGAATTTGTTGGGGCTCGCGTCGGCATCATGGATCAAATGGCGGCAAGTCTCGCGGATGCGGGGACAGCTCTTTTTCTCGATACGCGGAGCATGAATTTCGAGCGTATTCCCTTGCCGCTCAGCAAAATGGAGATGTTCATCATCAATTCAGGCATCAAGCATTCACACGCGCATGGGGGCTACAACACGCGCCGTACAGAATGTGAAAGCGCGGCTCAACTCCTCGGAATCAAGCAGCTGCGAGATTTCTCCGAGATGGATCTGCCCCAGCTAGAGCAACTTCCCGAAGTCTTACGCAAGCGGGCGCGGCATGTGATCACGGAGAATGCGCGCGTGCAGAGGGCGGTTCATGCCCTACTTGCGAGCGATCTCGAATACCTCGGTCAGCTCATGATTCAGTCGCACGCCTCTATGCGAGACGACTATGAGGTTTCCGTGAGCGAAATCGACTTTCTAGTCCAGGTAGCCTGTGCGGACCCAGCCGTTTACGGCGCGCGCCTCACTGGCGGCGGATTTGGAGGTTCTATAGTCGGTTTCTGCAGAACTGGTGAAGCCCATCGCATCGTTAACGATATCAAGCACCAGTATCAGGAGAAGCTAGGCCGTGAGGCGACGGTGATGGTGCCCGCTCCGGCAGCGAATTAGCCAGCATGCTGGCCCGCGGATCCGCCACATCTATGCCGTCATGCGGATGCGAAGGCCAGCGAATCGTGAGAAGGGTGGAGTCCTCTTCAGCAACCCAAGTGTGAGGGACCCGAGGGCCCCAGATAACGTAGTCGCCTGCTTTAGAGAGCAAGACATCGGCTTCCGCGAAACTGATCTGAAACAGCCCATGGATGAGGACAGAAATAGTGGTCGCCTCGTGGTTCATAACCCATGAGGAACGCTGTTCGCCGGCTCTGTGGCGGGCCCACTTCAGTTCGACCTCTGAACTGTGGCGCAGCGAATCTTGCTCACGCATAAAGTGTCCCACGAACCAACCGCTTTCGTCTCCTAACTCATCAGTAGCGGCATTTCCATAAGTGTAACTTTTTGTCATTTCAGCTTCTCCTCAGCGGCAAAAAGTAAAAAAGCCCTCCAAAAGAAGGGCCCTTCTCTATAGGCAGCAAGTGGATTGCCGCCTAAGCATGAAATTTGTGAGGCTCCCGCCGCAGCTCCTGGCTTATTGCGGCGTCGTTGGAGTGGCAGCGCCGCCCATTGATGAGTCTGGAGTCGCGCTGCCTGGGGTTCCGCTAGCTGGGGGGCAGTTAGGATTGGTAGCACCCGAGTAAGGATCGCAGTTCATATCCGCTGACCCTGAAGTGGTTCCCGACGTACCGGTAGTACTGTCTGGTGTGTCGGTCATGCCTGTGTCAGAAGGGTTAGAAGTAGTGGATCCTGGTATATCTGTAGCCCCTGGGGTCGCCATATCGGAGGTCCCTGTGCCGGTAGCCGAGTTGGTGGTGCCGGTGTCAGGTGAAGATTCGGTGGTGCTACCGGGGCTGTTTTCATTGGTGCGGCGCGTACAGTTGGTCAAGGCTGTCGATAATGCAGCGACGCAGATCATAGATGAGAGCAGGTGATGCCTTTTCATTTCGGACTACCTCACAAAAAAATTATCAGACTTCGTCCCGAAAGATCCTTAAAACGTGGGTGGATCTTCGAGTTTTTATCCTAGCAAGTATCGTGCGAGATCATGGGAGACCACATGAAAAAATGAGATGATCATAATCGCGTTACAAAAATCTCTTTTCATCATCGAGCGATCACCCCACACTCGCGCTGTCCATAGGTGGAGACAGTAGACTGTAGGATAATCGCAGCAGCTAAACTCAAGCTGGACGATTTATACCGTCTAGTCCGTACTCCGTCAAAGCCAATGTTCTAAGCTTTTTTTGCAGTCGCTAAGCCCCTACAAAGCTGGCCACCGAGGAGAGAAGGCCTTGAAAACCCAGACCCACCCTTGCGTTTGGCCGAACTGTTGCATTGCTCCGAGCGAGACCCGAGGGTTCGACCTCAACTGCAGTGCGACTTACCCTGGTTTACTAGTACATCTTTCATGACGTGCTTTTGCAAATAGAGATCCAGCTTGTGGAAACAGCCATCATCGAGAAACAAAAATGTAGGCATCATCTCCCTACTTTGCCTTGGTCGCCGACCCTAGCTTGTTTAAGAATGGATGCAGCAGAGCAGGAAAGAAGGAGTTGAAAGCCCATTCCTACGTACTTTAGACAGTATGTAGCAGGAGAACAACTTAATGAACGCAAACAACGCCCTTAGCTATACCGCCCCCCTGCGTAAGACTGATGAACTTTCGTCAGTTTCCCCGTCGCCTGCCGAAGCCCGCAGTCTCAGGAAAATCGCTAGCGTAAAGACGCTAGATTTGGAAAAGAGAGTTGGTTCACTCATCAAGACCGCTCAGGGGCAACTGATGCGCTCCGGGAGTCGCCGTGAGTGCTTTAGCTGGTCTCGCCCCAACAGCAGTAACAGGCTCGCGGACGATAACAGCAGCTCCGCTACAGCAGCTCGCATTCTGCGCTCATCGCGCCGGGAAATGAGGGCCGGCGAGGCGGTGGTTTCCTTGGATGAGAGCCTAGAGAAAAATCGTGAATACTGGTGGATACCTGCAGAAAACTGCGATCAATCTGCCGTCAAGTTTGCGATGCAGAAGATGAACGTAGTCGTGCTTTCGGAAGAAGGTGTATTCGCACACTTCTAAGCGAAGTCCTCAATTCCCTCAGCTGACTTCAGGCTGTGAAGGAATCCTAGGTAAGTTCACGGATGGCCACCCTCATCGCTATAGCCTACCTTTACGTTGTTTGAACGTAATGCCCGAGCTTCGGAATCTGGAAGCTTGCAGCTCACGATTAAAACGATAAAGGAGACTTTATGTCTGAACGCACTCATTCCCGAGACGATCGATCCTATCGCAGCGATTCACCTCAGCAGGTGGATGAAAACTCCCGTGAACGTCAGGTCCGCTGGCAGGATCACGAAGGTGACCATAGTTCAAACGAGTTTGACGAGCGCTTTGCCCACGCAAGTCGCGATATGCGGGAAAGTTTCCAGCCACAGTTCGAACGCGGGGGTCGTGAGTGGAGCGGCGGTCGGGGCGACGAATGGCAGCGGCGTCGCGGAGAACGCGACCATTATCCACGAAACCAGTCTGGCTCCGAGCGCAGCCGTCCTTACGATCGAAACTTCGATCTAGCTCAAGAGCAAAAATCTAAGCCAAGGTCCAGGCCTTCTGCAGACGGAGAGCGCTGGGGACATTATCCATCTGGCCGTTTATCTCCAGCCTTCTTTGACGAAGACTCCCAGTCTGGAGGTTGGGATTATGAGCATTCGCAAGTTTCAGGACGTCGCCATGATGATGATCTGTCCCGTATGCGTGGCCAGAGTGATCGCCAGTCTTCACGATCGTCTGCGGCAGACCAGTCTTCCCCTGCCCCCGTTTCAGCTAGGGGCAAGGGGCCTAAGGGGTATCAACGTTCTGATGAACGGATTAGGGAAGAAGTCTGCGATGAACTGACCCGTCACCACGCAATCGACGCTTCTCATATGGAAGTCGAAGTGAACCAGGCCGAGGTAACTCTTAAGGGATACGTGCAGAGACGACAGGAAAAATATCTGGCCGAGGATCTCTGTGAGGGAATCATGGGTGTTAAAGAAGTCCATAACCTTCTCCGAGTCGGCCAAGACTCCAGTCGCAGCCAGGCGGTAGACCGCAACGATACGGCGAACAAGTCGAATCAAACTCAGGCACAGCTGTAGCAAAAAAGAAGGCCTTCCCACTGGGAAGGCCTGCATGCATAAGAGCGCGAGAATCAAGCCGTAGCTTTATCCGTACCGCTGACCTTCACGAGTTTATTATAAAGACCAAGGATGAGTAGGGTGGGAGCCCACTGCCCTACAAAGGTGCTATTCTGCTTTTTGCCCATAATCTGAAGAGCTGCCGAGGCAACGATAGATCCACATGCAGCCCAGAGGAAGAGATCAGAAGGGAGCTTTGCGGTCTGCTGTTCGATAGCGCGCGCAATAGGACCTTCTAGATGCTCGTCATTCTCGATCACGCCTTCTTTTGCATCTTTGACATTCTTTTTGAAAGCTGATGAAATTGCCATGCTGATCTCCATTGGTGATTAGATACTTAGGTGGTGCTGCTCTGCAAACACCGATGAATAATTCTTACACCATCTAGATGCCAAACCCAAACTATTAAAACTGCGGAACACTGGCGTTTTCTGGGTGATTTTCTCTATCCGGCATCTGATAGCGAGCGATGTCTTGCGCGGCAGATCGGGAAAGCTGTCGACTTTGAGTTGCGAGCAAGACGCGTCCACTCATAGCATGAGTCGAGGATTTTTCTGGAGCCGGTAGAATGCGGTTCACCAGGGTGAGAGCGCCGCTCGAAAAATTCGGAAAGAGAGTATAGATCGTGGCTCCGACTTTAGCCGCCACGCCGACGATCTTAAAGGCTTGCCCGCGTACTGTAGCATCAACGATCTCTCGGGAGGCTCGTTCGGCGTCGATCGACAATCCCGGCATCGATGCCAAAGTCGAGAACCACGTGTACTCTCCCGCTCCTTTGAACTGGGCATTGACATGTGAGGCTGTCCGCATTAGGCCCGGCACGATCGTGCTGACTTTGATTCCGTAGCGATGGAGTTCGGCATGTAAACCTCGGGAGAGGCCGAGTGCCGCGAATTTTGCGCTGCTGTATGGCACCAGGTGGGGTAGACTCACCATGGCACCGATTGAAGTGATGTTGACTATATGGCCACTGCGCTTCTGCTGGAAGAGTGGCAGTACCGCGAGTGTCGGATAGAGTTGCCCCCAGAACATCACATCGTGAGCCTGCTTAAAATCTTCGACGCCGTTCGCGCTCATAGGTCCGACAGAGATGATTCCCGCATTGTTCACCAGAACATCGATGCTTCCATAGCGGGCTACGACGCGTTCGATCATTTCGCGAACAGCTTCCTCGCGTGCGACGTCACAACTGAAAACAGCGACTTCGCTCACGCCCTCGGCATGGAGCCATTCCTTGGCATGCTGCAGTTCATCTTCGCGGCGCGCGACTATAGCTATTTTCGCTTTTAAACGGCCAAAGTCGCGAGCCATGATCATGCCTAAGCCCTTGGAGCCGCCGGTGATCACGACCACCTTGTTCTCGAAATCAAATTTCCGAGGCCAGAGCTTCTTGTAAGCAAGATAGCCGCCTAAGGCCAAGACTCCGCCTTTGAGCAGTGTATGATTTTTTTTCATCAAGTTTTCTCCAATTGAAACCTCGTCCTTTAGGACGAGGAGGAATTTGGAGGGATCAATCTCCCAGGTCGGAGATAATCCCCAAAGGGTGCCGGTCTTTCCCGGCTGTCAGTCTCGTGAGAGACATCTGAGTTACCTCAGCGTACTCCGCTTGCGCGGGTAAAGGTCTCCTCGCC
>JBGSTX010000287.1:0-23954 GCA_041736305.1 Oligoflexus sp.
GACGAGCCGCATCGTTATCTCCTGGCCGAGCAGGAAATTGGCATGAGCCTGGATATTTACCGAGCGGCCTACGGAAAAATAGATGGCACCCTACTCTGGCGACGCTATATTCCCGACCATAAGTGGCAGAATCTCTACGCAGTCGATGCGATCGATGCCTGGCAATTCGAACTAGGTTTGAAGCTGCTTACTTGGTAAAGCTCGCATCTCTATTAATTCTTGAAAGGTGCTTTATGATAGACCCGCACGCCATCTCCGTTGTCATCGGTAGTGCGTCTACCGAGTTTGGTCGCAACATTTGCGCTCATCTTGGTGTGGAAGCAACCCGCTCTGAAGTCATCACCTTCAGCGAAGGCAACACTTTCGTTAGAGTCTTAGAAAGTGTTCGAGGACGCGACGTTTACGTGATTCAGGCCGTGAATTACCCGGTAGACAGAAATTTCATGGAACTCCTCTTCTGGATGGACGCCCTTAAACTGGCTTCGGCTGGGCAGGTCACTGCCGTCATTCCCTTCTTCAGCTATGCGAAAGGCGATAAAAAAGACGAACCCCGCGTCTCTATCCGCGCCCGGGTCTGTATGGATGCACTGGAAGCTGCAGGTGCCGACCGCATTCTGACCATGGACCTCCACAGTCCGCAGCTACAGGGTTTTTTCCGCAAGCCTCTCGATCATCTCAACTCTCGCGGTGTGCTGGCGAATTACTTTAAACAGTTCGATCTCACCGACTGGGTCGTGGCCTCTGCCGATGTAGGATTCGGTAAAAATGCCTTCAAGTTCGGCCAGGAGTTGAACTTGCCGGTGGTGATCGGCAATAAAATTCGTCACGACCATTCGGAAACTTCGCAGATTTGGAATATCGTTGGCGAAGTTAAAGGCAAGAATGTTCTGATCGTCGACGACATCATTTTTACCGGTGGCTCGCTCATCGCCATGGCGCAAGCCGCGCGCGCGCAAGGCGCCAAGGATATCTATGCGGCAGTTACCCACGGCGTGCTCACGCCCGGTGCGCGCCAAAAGCTTGAAGACAGCTTGATCAAAGAACTTGTCATCACTGACACGGTCGAGTATCGCTTCGAGCCTCTTTCGAAAAAAATTAAAGTAGCGAAGGTTGCACCCCTGTTTGCTGAAGCCATTCGCCACATTCACACCTCAGAATCGGTGAGCGAACTCTTCCCTAATTGATCTCCAAGTTCAGGGAAATACAGGCTTTCCGTAGCGAGCGCCCCGCTAAAATTTGCAGTGGACATCGCAAAGCACACAGGTGTATTGCAATAAGATCGCTCTCCAATGCACAGAGATCGACGCCCGTCGATGGGGATCAATAGGGGGTCATTATGGTGCAGGGAACTGTATTTGCCGAAAACTGGGCCTTAATTCTAGGTGGCTCCAGTGGTATGGGTCTCGCCAGCGCTAAGAAACTGGCGAAAGAAGGTATGAATCTCTTTATCGTGCACCGCGACCGCCGCGGCTCTATGAAGGTGATTGACGAGAACTTCGATGAAATTCGCAGCTACGGCGGTCAGCTCGAAACCTACAACATGGATGCTTTGAGCCGCGAAGGTCGTCAGGGCATTCTCACCAGCATCGCTGATCGTTTAGGCAAGGGTAAAATCAAACTGCTGCTTCACTCGATCGCCCTCGGGAATCTGAAGCTAGCCGTTCCTATGCCTAGTAGCCAAGAGCCTGCTCCTCCTTCTCTCGAGCTTCTCGCCCAAGCTTTAGGTGTGGATAAGCAGAAGCTGGCCACCAGCGTCGAAAGTTTAGTTGAAAGCGGACATAGCGATTTCGCTCAGCTGCTCCCGCGTGGAGCGAGCTACAGCAACGATCACATCCTCAACGAAGAAGACATGGCCCAGACCATCTACAACATGGGCACCAGTCTGCTTTTCTGGGTCCAGGACCTTCACCAGCGGAGCATGTTCGCCGCTGATGCGCGGGTGCTCGGCCTGACCTCTGAAGGCAACGAACTTGCTTGGTATGGTTATGCCGCTGTCTCGGCCGCAAAATGTGCCCTGGAGTCCATTGCCCGAACTATCGCCAGAGAGTTTGCAGCGCACGGGATCCGCTGCAATATCCTCCAACCAGGCATTACCGACACCCCTGCTCTGCGGCTCATTCCCGGCAGTCAGGCCATGAAGGCGAGTGCGCTTGAACGCAATCCCTTCGGCCGCTTGACGAGACCGGAGGACGTCGCGGGCTTGGTCTATCTCCTGAGCCGGGAAGAGGCAGCTTGGATCAACGGTTCGCTGATTCGCGTCGACGGCGGTGAAGCCATCAGCGGCTGAGGAGAGGTCGGTAGCTATGCATTACAAAGAGCTGGCGCAGGATGAACAGATCCAGCGTCTCTTAGGTTTTATTCCGCAGCAGGAACCTTTCCGCTTTGTCGACCGTTTAGTAGAAGTAGATCTCGACCGCGTCGTCGGACAGCATCGCCTGTCTCCAGACGCCTGGTTCTATCGCGGACATTTTCCTGCTAATCCCATTACACCTGGCGTCATTCTCCTCGAAGCGATGGCCCAGATGGGGATCGTGACTCTAGCCCTGCACAATCTACTTTGTGAAGGTAAGGATCCAGCCGACTACCTGACTCTTTTTCAAGACGCGCAGGTAGAATTTCTTCAGCCGGTTTATCCAGGCGATACGATTACAGTCAAAGCCGAAAAAACTTTGTGGCGCCGAGGCAAAATTAAAGCCAAAGTTGATCTCTATAAAGATGAAGCCCTAGCGGCCAGTGGCATACTCGCCGGAATGGGAGTGAGGTCTCCGCATGCGTAAAGAGCGAAGAATCGTCGTAACAGGTATGGGCGTGGTCTCACCCAATGCCCGCAATATTCCCGAATTCTTAACGGCGCTGCGCGAGACGCGCTCCGGCCTTAGACACATTCAAATCCTCAAAGATCTGGGCTTTGCCTGCCAGGTCGGTGGTATTCCACAAGGCGTCCCTGCCATCGCCGCCAGTCTTTTTCCCGAAGAACTGCGCTTCTCCATGAACGAAGCGATCACCTATGCGGCGATTGCCGCCCTAGAAGCCTTCGCTGACGCGGGACTGAAAGCTGTGCCGGTCGATGCTGAGACGGCGATGGAAGATACCGGCGCAGTGATCGGTACGGGCATCGGGGGGATCGATACCTTTTCTGAAAAAGTCTATCCAGGCGTAGCCGAAAAACGCATCAAACGCTTGGGTTCTAGCGTCGTCGAACAGATCATGGGCAGTGGTGCCGCAGCTCGAGTCGGCGGCATGCTGGGTCTCGGCAATCATGTTTTTAGCAACAGCAGCGCTTGCAGTACCGGCACCGAAGCCATAGCTCTCGGCTACCAGCGCATTCAAATGGGACTCGCCAAACGCATGCTGGTCGGTGGGACCGAAGGCTCGGACCCTCACACTTGGGCAGGATTCGACGCGATGCGGGTTCTCGGTCGCATGCATAACGATAGGCCCGAAGCCGCATCTCGCCCCTTGAGCGCAAGCACGGGCGGATTCATTCCAGGGAGCGGCGCCGGGGTGCTCGTTATAGAAGATCTGCAGACTGCAGAGGCGCGGGGCGCAAAAATTTATGCCGAAGTCCTCGGAACAGCGATCAATTCGGGCGGTATGCGTGCCGGTGGTAGTATGACAGCGCCAAGTCCAAAAGGAGTGCAGCGCTGTATTCGACAAGCTCTCATGGACGCGGCTGTGGAACCGAAGAGCATCGACTACATCAATGGTCACCTTACGGGCACGATGGCCGACCCTCTCGAAGTGCGCAACTGGTCGGAGGCTCTCGAGCGAGGACCCGATCGTTTCCCACTCATCAACGCGACCAAGTCGATGATAGGTCACTCGCTCGGTGCTGCCGGCGCGATTGAATCCATCGCCACGCTTCTGCAAATGGAACATGGTTTTATACACGGCTCGCGGAACTGCGAAGATTTCCATCCGGAGATTAAGGAGTTCGCGGGCTCAGTACCTACGGTGACACGTAGCGCCTCCATTTCTATTGCGGCGAAAGCTAGCTTTGGATTTGGCGACGTGAATAGTTGTATTATCTTTAGAAAATGGAGTTCATGAATGGAACAGTCAGAGATCTACACCAATGTTGTGCGGATTATTTCTAAGCACGCCAAGAACGAAGACGCTCTAAAGAATCTGAGTGCTGAAACGCACATCATCAACGATCTTCAAGTTAACTCGGCGCGTCTGGTCGATATCGTTCTTGACTTCGAAGATGCTTTCGATCTCGAGATCAGCGATGATGATGCTGATCGGATCAGCACGATAGGCGATGCTGTTAAACTCGTTAAAGAATTGATGCATTAAAACCTGTGAATCTAGCGACCCGTTACCGCTTACTCTTACGCACACAAAGATTTTGGGGATACTTGAACCTCATCTGGTTTGGCCCCTTCTTCATTTTCCTATTGCGTTGGGTTGGAGGTTATCGTTGTCCTGATTTACAAAAGGTACGACATAGGTTCAAAGAGGTGTTTGAGCAGAATCCGGGCCGCCCGGTGCTGCTCTGCGCCAACCACTTGACGATGATCGATTCTATGCTCATCACCTGGTTGCTCTTCGATTTTCGAACTCTGATTCGTCATTTCAATCGCTTTCCCTGGAATGTACCGGAAGTAAAAAATTTCGGGAACAATGTCCTTCTCCGCCTGATGTGTTACCTTGGAAAATGCGTTTATGTGGAGCGAAGCGGCTCGCCCGATTCAAGACGCCTATCCTGGTCCAAGGTTCAGTATCTGAATACTTTAGGAGAAACGATCTGCATCTTTCCTGAGGGAGGTCGTTCACGCCTCGGTCGCATCGATAGAGATTCGGCTGTGTATGGAGTGGGTCAGCTCGTACAGGATAATCCTGAAACCCTGGTCGTCAGCGTATATCTAAGGGGCTATAAGCAGGATGATTACAGCTTTTTTCCGCAGTACCGTGAACGATTTTATTTAGACTTTCGCGTCTGTCCCTGCGCAGCAGAACCCGGACGTCGAGGGCAGCGATCGATAACTCTCGGCATCATGGATCAGCTCGAAAGGATGGAGGGAGACTATTTTGCGGCTCGGCAATGACATTGTTGATCTCGAAGCAGCGCGCGGCGAGCATGAGAGATTCGCTGAGCGTATACTGAGCGAAGCTGAACACAAGAACTACGAGGCTGCCGGAGCGGGTGCAGCTCAGCTTTGGTCGTACTGGGCGGCAAAAGAAGCTGCTTTCAAAGCCTATACGCAGCTCCGACGAACGCGCTTCGCCCCACTCCACTGGCAGGTCGATGCAGACTTCAGCCACGTGAGCTTCGAAGACGAAGCGTTTAAGCTGCGTCTCCGCCTCGAGCAGGATCTTATATATGCAGAAGTGACTGATGCTCCCTGGGAACAGGTCTATAGTGAGACTCTGAGTCTGGAGGGCGAACCGCTACCCGAAATACAGAAGCGCGAGGTTCGTCGCCTTGCGATTCAACTGGCGGTCCGCTCACTTGGCATCAAGCCGGGTGATGCAAGGATTTTCAAGCGGGATGGCATCCCGCATCTGCTCGATGAAACGCGACAGGAAAGCTATACCCTCTCTCTAACTCATCACGGTAGGTTTCTAGCTGCGTCCTTACTGCTAGCCAGAGACGGATCCCGAGCCCTGGATTTTCCAGACTATGCCCGCGGCCAAACCGATGCCTTGCATCCTGAACGCTGAGCTTTAACTTTTTCAACTGCGCTGGCTCTGCACTCTCACTTCACCATTTCGGCTTATTTTGAAGTGCATAAGGATAGGTTGGCAGCACACATTGCAGTCCTCGACATAGGACTGTCCTCCTGCCGACAGATCAAAAAAAGTGATGAAGGACTCTCCGCACCAGGGACAATCGACGCTGACTGGTTCTTCCAATGTTTTTACTCCTTCCGAGCGACATGCTTGCCCTTTGCCAGGCCATTCGATAAACTGTGTGGCCCCGCGTCAGCCTCTTTATAGCAGAGTATGGCAGGGTTTACTTATGGTCTTTAGCGAAGGATGCTGCCGATGCTAGCGAAGGAACTCAGCCCCGCGGATTTAGAGATCATAGCTGAGGAAGAGCAGATCTTCCGCACCGTATGTGAAAACATTCGCGACGCAAGGCGCAAGCGCTTTATTAGCAGCGAGGAATGGGGCCAGCGTCTCGAAGCGCTGCGAGACGAGGCCGTCAACGCCAAGAGCGCCGATCTTCCCGCACTATTTGATCAGATGAACACGCAGCGCGCGCTCTACGAGCATCGCAGCGAGAGCCGCGGCCCCGATGTGAAGTCACCCTACTTTGCCCATATGTGTCTCGAAGAGAAAGGCAAACGGCGCGAGGTGCTCCTCGGCCATAGTAGCTTTCTAGAATCGCGTCGTCTGCCCATCATCGACTGGAAACATGCGCCTATTTCCCGCATTTTCTTCAACTACCGCGAAGGCGATGAGTTCGAGGAGCAGTTGCCCGGACGTCTAGCGGTAGGGACGGTTGTTAAGCGTCGGGTCCTGACGGTCTTCAATAAGCAACTCATGCGCATTCATGCCGGCGAGCATGGTAATTTCCGACGCCTTGAAGATGGAAGCTGGGTGCGTGATACCAGTTCCTTCATTCCCCAGCTCTCGGGTGGTTCAGGCTCGGCCAAGCGTGCGCTGCAGGGCGGACTCAATCTCTCTCTCGCGCCTGCTCCTGAAGTCTCAGCTCTTCTCGATCCCGACCAGTTCCGTCTCTTGACGGCTGATCCGGGTGATCCCTTGCTGATTCTGGGTGGTGCCGGCTGCGGCAAGACCACGATTGCTCTGCATCGTGCCGCTTACCTGCAGTTCAAAGCTCCCGAGCGATTCAACCCGACTAAGACCTTGGTCGTGGTACCCGAAGAAGGTCTGGTCCGCTTGTCGAGAAAACTCCTCGATAGCCTCGAGCTGCCCGCGGTGGAAGTCCGAACTTTTGATGCCTGGGTTGAGGTTCAAGCGCGTCGTATGCTCCGGGGTCTGCCTGACAAACTTAGCTCCTATGTGCCTGCGAGTGTGAGCCGGATCAAGCGTCACCCAGCTCTGCTGGAAGTATTTTCAGAAATCGTCCGCCGTCAGATCGAAGAAGTCATCAGTCAGGCTTCGCGCGAGTTGCCGGTAGCAGAGAGTGCTTATTCCATTCTCCGCGAGCGGCTCGACTTACCCATGCTCGAGCGCCTCGATCTCGCCGAGCGCAAGCTCATAAAATCAGCAGAAGCTGAGGGTGGAGCCGCGACACCTCTGCGCGTGAGCACGATCAAAAAATTCTTCGAAAAATCCAAGAAACGCTATGGCAACACTCTCGGTGATCGCACCGATCTCTTTACCAATCATGAACTCTTGCAAGTAGTCCTGCAGAAATCCGAGGGAGCCATCACCGAAGGTATGCTGCGGGATCTGATCAGCCACTGTCTGGACCAGCTCGGACAGAGCGCCGAGCAAAGTCTCGGCGGCTACGATAGCGAAAGACTGGAGACGGTCGACGGACGCTCGCTCATCGAGCAGGAAAGTGAAGATACTCTCGCCGGCACGATCGACCCTGAGGATTTTGCGATTCTGCTCGAGCTGCACTTTTACAAAAGCGGTAAGGCCTCTTCTCTCCATGGACGCCTCAAGACCTATTCCCACATGGTCATCGATGAAGCGCAGGATCTCGCGGTAGTCGAACTGAAGGTTTTGGGCCGCGCCCTTGCCGATGATGCGGCGATCACCATCGCCGGCGACGCTGCTCAGCAAATCGATCCAACCCATAGCTTTGAATCTTGGGAACGCGTACTAGCCGAACTAGGTCTACCTCTGGTCCATGCCAACCAGCTAAAGACAACTTACCGTTCGACGAAAGCCGTCGCCGCGCTTGCGCATGCCGTCCTTGGGCCTCTGGCACCGAAGCAAGCGGCCGTCGCCTTACGCGAAGGGAGTCCCGTCGCACGTACAGTATTTCCAAACGAAGGTCAAATGGTCGTCTTCCTCAGCGAGACGCTGACGGATCTCATGGACAGCGAACCACAGGCCTCTGTAGCCATCATCACTAAGAGTGAGGAGTATGCCCAGGCTCTCTACCATCTCTTGCGCGACGTTCCTCGCGTACGCTTAGTCGAACGGGGAGCCTTCGAATTCAAGCCTGGTATCGACATCACACCCGCTGCAGAAGTTAAAGGCCTGGAATTCGATTACGTGGTCATTCCCGACGCCAGCCTCGGTGTATATACGGAACGACCACAGGATCGCCGGCTTTTACACGTGGCCCTCACTCGTGCTATTCATCAGCTTTGGGTTATATCCCTGGGTCAGATGGCGAGCATACTTCCCGAAGAGGAGTGACAAGATGTCATGGAAAGCCCTGCTAGTGCCCCTATTTCTCCTGGAACAGACCGCAGCTGCCGAACCCTGGAAACCTTTGCTGGAAAGCGGATTTAAGGCGATCGAATTCAAGAAACTTCCCCCGACGGTCTATACCTTGGAAGCAGGTGTTTTCACGGCTAAGGTTCGCAGCTCATCTTCAGCCTGGCTTCTGCCTAGAAGCACGGCCATGAAGGTAAAGAAAGTGAGCTTCGCCTGGAAACATGAAGGGCGTCCGCGGGTGGAGGGGGTTGAAAGCGAAAAAAGCAAAGCAGGCGATGACTCCCTCCTCAAGGTAGGTCTGGTGCTAGCTGGTCCCGCCCCTACCATTCCCTTTTTCGCACCGGCATGGATCAAGGCGGTCCGAGATATCCTGACTCTACCGTCTGATCGTATGCTCTACCTCGTGGTGGGTGCACAACATGCTCCCGGTCAGCGCTGGCCAAGTCCCTACTCCGATAGCATTCAGCAAGAGTCTCTCGCATCCACTCCCGGCAAAGATGCTTGGCAGCTGGCTAGCTACGAAGCCGCCAAGCCCGAAGACGTCGTCGGCCTCTGGTTGATGGCAGATGGTGACAACACAGCCGCAAGCTTCTCTGTGGAAATGAAAGATCTGCTGATCGAATAACTTAGGACGTCTGATAGGTGCGAACTAAATCTTCGATCGACAGCTGCTCTGGGTCTATGCCCTGCTGCTCGAGATAAGTGGGATTATAGAGTTTCGAATAGGAGCGCTCACCCTGATCACAGGCGAAGGTCACGATTCGCTTGCCTGGTCCCAGTTTAATGGCGGTGCGCAAAGCCGCAGCAAGATTGAGAGCTGAACTGCTTCCCAGGACAAGCGCATCATTGTCGCGAACATAACGGGAGATAGTCACAAGTTCCCGATCAGTGACCTGGACGGCCTCGTCGACCTTAGCTTGAGCGAAGTTTGCGACCAGGCGCATAATACCTATTCCTTCGGTCATTGAGCTGCCCTCGCTCTTGAAACTACCTTCCTTGAAATAATGGTAGAGCCCTGAACCCGCAGGATCGGCTAAGACGACTTTCAGCTGCGGCAGCTTCGCTTTCAAAGCCACTGAGCAACCCGCTATGGTTCCGCCCGTACCAGCGGCAGCGACCAAGGCATCGAGCTTGCCTCCCATTTGGCTAAATATTTCGGGGCCTGTTGTATCGCGATGAGCTCGGAAATTAGATAGATTCTCGAACTGGTTCGCCCACCAGTAATGAGTAGGGTCTTCTGCGGCGATGCGGCCAGCTGTGTGATAGAAGTGCTTGGGATCTTTGAAGGGACAGGGATCGACCAGCTGCAATTCAGCTCCGTAGAGTTCTATAAGTCGCTCTTTTTCCGGCGTCTGACCGCGAGGCATGACGACGCGAACCTTGTGTCCGAGAACTTTACCCGCAATCGCGAGACCGATCCCTGTGTTGCCTGCCGTACCCTCGACTATAGTCATACCTGGCTTCAGCTTACCCTCTGCGATCGCTTCGCGAACCATGTGCAGCGCGGTCCGATCTTTAATGGAACCTCCGGGGTTGAGAAATTCACATTTTACATAGATCTCGGAGCCGGTGAGAGCGCTGAGAGATGGGATGCGGAGAAGCGGAGTGTTTCCGACTATTCCACTGAGGTTTTCGACTGGGACTGTGCTGAATGTCATAACTACTTCCTCGGCAACTCAAGGGTCTAAGCCTAGAGAGTTACAGAAAGAAGATCGCGCTTGCAAGCAGGTTTTGCTGGGGAATCGGGGGATATCTTGCGAGAATGTGGCAAAAATATCGATGAGAAGAGGAGGGCTGCTTTAATGTGCACTTTCATGCTTCGAATCTCTCAGGAAAACCTGATAGATTCTCGTCTCTAGCAAGTGCGCCAAAGCCCTCGTCTTCTCACCCTAAAGGAGTCTGCAACATCTCTTATAATGCAAGGGGAAGGCCAAGATTAATGATGGTCAAACCCCTTGAAAACACATAATGCCGCTCCCTTTTTCCTGTCTAAAGGCACGACATGTTGCACGGATTACATGACACCCAACATCGCTAGCAGTTCTTAGCCGCAAAAATCACAGACTTAATGTCACCAGGTGACGGGGGTATACAGCTTGCATTCTTTTCTGCGAGTAAGGATTTTTGCCCAGAGGATATTCTATGCTACAGCTCGCCCTTCTCATCTTATTAACATCTACCCTTGCTGAAGCAGCCGATGTGGGTATTGCCCAAATTGGAGGTCTGGAGCACGATCTCGCGCGTCCTTTCCTTTGGAAAAAATCCGCTGGCGATTTGAGTCTAGGGCTCCAGCTTGAGAAGTCCTCAGGCTACGATTTTGATACTAAGAATTTTGATAACGAAGCCAGTGAGCTAGCAGCTTCTTTTGCCCTTCGCCTGCCTTGGAATCTTGAAGGTGGGCTCGCTCTCCATGCGAGAGAGGAACGCATCGCCCAAAAGGAGCTCAAACTGCCGCTTAGCAGCGCCGCCTGGCTGCGCCTGCATCTATGGGAAGGCGCTGGGTTTCGCACTTCTATCGGCGGGCAGTTCGAGCCTGGACTTAAAAAAGACGGCAGTTTTCATCAGGTGGGCGATCCGCGCCGCAGCCTCTTTGCCAGTCAGGAATACAGTGTTTTTTCGGGGCTGCATACAGCCCTCTATTTCGCCAAGAGCTGGCGTGGTCCCGAATATTTTGGCGATTGGCGGCTCGGCGACGAACTCAGCTTCGGCGGGAAACTGACCGTGGGTGCCTCGTGGCTGCATGCCTTTGGCGAAGGGACCGCTCGGCAATTGGTCGTGAAATATAAAAATCAGGATCAGTGCCAGCAAGAGGGCAATCTCTGGAAAGCCGGTATTGCTTCGCAGCTCGGTGGCTTCGACGTCTCTGCGAGCATCATCGTAGCGAGTCAAGAAGCTTTATTCGGAATACCGCGTGAAGGCTTTGAGGCGGCTCTCCACTATAATCTGTATGCGGCGAGGGAACGCACTGATCTGCTAGCGACAGCTAGTCCGCAGTCCAAATCTAGGAAAGCTAAGTCTCCGACTCAAAAGACCACTGTCAAAGGCCAAGGGTTTGCACCTGTTATTGAATCCTCTGACCCCGATGAATTTGAGTTACTCGAAAATTCCCGCGAGCTCGAAAATCGCGACAAGGACAAGCCGATTCCTTCTGAAATTGCCGAACGTGAGTTGAAAGCTTTGCGCGAAGCGACTCAAAAATCTGAAGCACTAGAGAAATCTAAGCAGAAAGAAAGGCAGCAGGAAGGCGACCAGGCAGTCCGTGACGAAATTCAGCAAGACAATAAAATTATCCGGGAACATAGGTCCGATATCGATGAGGAGCTCAATGAGTACAGCCTCCCCGACAGCGAAGAGCTCAATTGGAACGGACTCCGGAAATAATTACTTCGGTTTTTCAGCGCCAGCCGCTTTAGCAGCTTCGTCACCTGTATAGAAGACGTCTTCGACGTTCTCATCAGAACTTTTGATTTCCTCTACTTTCATATCCGCCGCTTTCAACGGCGAAAGTTTGCCCGCATCGCCCACCGCAGTTTCGGTTGGAGCAGCCTTCGGCTCCTGTGCTGCACTCTTCTGCGGTGGCTTTTCCTCGCCACTCGCCAATCTTTGAAAGCGAGCCATGAGTTCTTCAGATGCGGCCTGCTTTTGCAAGACAGAATCAGCTAGCGCCTTCACTTCTGCGATCGGGTCTTGCGTTCCCGCGATAAGATAGAGGTCATTAATTGGGCCCCTATGCTGTGCAAGCTTATTCAGAATGACGAGCTTTGCCTCCGATGGAGCCGCATGCATGGCGCCCCGCAGCACATGAAACCCTGCTTCGTCGCTGCGGCTATTGAAACGCCGAACATAGTTCGCTACGAGCGAGGGACGGGCATCACCGATGGCCCTCCGGAAGTCTTCGGCACCAATCTCTTGGCCGAGTTCAGCGAGTCCTAGTAACCCTTCCATCCGAGTCCAAAACTTAGGCTGAGCGAGAGCATCGTTCAGAATAGCTTCAGACCCTTTAGTTTTTGACTGCCGAGCATCTTGCACCGCTTTAAATCGTTGATAGCTGAAGCTATGCTCAAGCCCCCGCCGCCAGCGATCGTCTTGTTCGCTTGAGAGGATAGCCCCCTCGGCAGGCGGAAGATCGATTGAGTTGGGGAGATTGTCGTAGGGAGAGACCGAAGCTTCGGGAGCAGGCGTCGCGGCTTTTTCGCTGACCTCCGTCACCGTTTCCGGTGCTTGAGTCACGGCTGTAGCGATGGGGGGCGCACTGGCTTCAGTGGCATCGTCTTGGGAAGCATTGAAATTATCGATAATGACGAGGCCAGCGCCTAGAGCCAAAATGAGACCACCTCCAATGAGATACAGGCGTCGTTTCTCGGAAGCACTCTTGAGACTTCCAAAGGCGTCTGAAAATCGGGTTGAAAGCCCTGAGAATCGACTGCTTTGCGATCCAAGTGCAGTCATCGAACTGAATCCAAAGGAGCTGTACTTATTAGAAAGGCCACTTTGCTGACTAGTGGAGCTTGCGTACTGAGGCGTATAGTTGAGCTGCTTCTTTAAAACAGCCTCGGACGTTGCTTGAGTTACGGTACCTTGTTTGGTATCGGCGCTGCGGTCTTCTTCGGGGGTGCGCGAACTGCGCATATCACCAATGTCATCTAGACTGATCGATTTGATCGCGTCCTTCATACTGTCCTCGCGGTAAGAATCTCTCCTTAGTATGTCGTCAGGACCGGTCTAAATCTTGAGCTTGAGGCTTGGTTCTTCATCGAAAAATGGCAGATTAGGGAGCCAGTATAGCTGACTTAGGGTTTTACTCTTGCCGATTGGAGCTATGAATTATTCGGAGCTATCTTCAAGTTCAAGTTGGCTTTCGTGCTGGAATTGCGTATAAAATTGCCTTGAATTTTGAGGATTCTATGGTAGTTAACATCCTCCCCGTGCGCTTAGGCGTGACGTTCAATTATCTTCTGCCACAAAGGTTCTTAGACCATGAAACTTGAAAAGCTCAGGAACATAGGTATATCCGCTCACATTGACTCCGGGAAGACCACCTTGTCCGAGCGGATTCTGTTTTACGCCGGTAAGATTCACAAGATCGAAGAGGTTCGCGGGGGTGGTGACGGCGCGACCATGGACCACATGGAGCTCGAGAAAGAACGTGGGATCACGATTACTTCGGCTTCCACGACTGTTTATTGGGAAGATCACATGATCAACCTCATCGACACTCCGGGACACGTGGACTTCACTGTGGAAGTTGAGCGCTCGCTCCGCGTCCTCGACGGTGCCGTTCTCGTTCTCTGCGGTGTTGCTGGCGTTCAATCGCAGTCGATTACTGTCGATCGTCAAATGAAGCGTTACAACGTACCCGCTCTGGCCTTTATCAATAAGCTCGACCGCTCGGGTGCCAACCCTTTCCGTGTAACAAGCATGCTGCGCGAGAAGCTTGGTCACAACGCGGTAATGATGCAACATCCTATCGGTGCCGAAGGCGACTTCGAAGGCGTCGTGGATTTGATCACCCGCAAAGCGATTTATTACGATGGGGAAAAAGGCGACAAGATCCGCATCGACGAATGTCCTGCTCACCTCGTCGACGACGTCGATGCTCTGCGCGCAGAAATGCTCGACAAGATCTCGATGTTCGATGACACGATGACTGAAATGCTGCTGGAAGAAAAAGAGATTCCAGAAGCTCTCATTCGCGCGACGGTGAAGAAGGCCGTACACGCTCGCGTTCTGACGCCAGTCTTCATGGGTACTGCGTTCAAAAACAAAGGCGTTCAGACTCTTCTCGACTCCGTACTCGAATATCTGCCAGCACCGACCGACCGTCAGTACTGGGGTAACGACAACGACAAAGGCCTGAAAATCGAAGTCTACCCCGATCCCAAGAAGCCTTTGTGCGCAATGGCTTTCAAGATCGCCGATGAGACTTTCGGTCAGCTGACTTATACCCGTATTTATCAGGGAACTCTGCGCAAGGGTCAGGCCTATCTGAATCCGCGTATTGGCAAGACACAGCGCGTCGGTCGCCTGGTTCGTATGCATGCTAACGATCGCGAAGACGTGGATTTTGCAGAAGCTGGTGACATTATCGCAATGGTGGGCGTCGAGTGCGCATCAGGCGACACCTACTGCGATGAAAACATTAACGTGACCATGGAAAACATGTTCGTCCCAGATCCAGTTATTGAGCTGGCGATCAAGCCAGCCAAACAAGAAGATTTGGTGAAGATGTCGAAAGCGCTCAACCGCTTTATGAAGGAAGACCCTACATTCCGCGTTCACGTCGACAAGGAATCGAACGAAACCCGTATCGCTGGTATGGGCGAGTTGCACCTTGAGATCTACGTTGAACGGATGAAGCGTGAATATAAGGCCAACGTTATCGTCGGTCAGCCGAAAGTGAACTATCGTGAAGCGCCGACTACCCTCTCGCATTACGATTACAAGCACAAAAAGCAGACCGGTGGTTCAGGCCAGTACGCACACGTCGTCGGAACTCTCTATCCGCTCGAAGGAGCGAAGAGCGAAGAAGAATCTTTCGAGTTCGTCAACGCTACGGTCGGTGGATCGGTTCCTCGGGAATACATCCCGGGCGTTGAAAAGGGCTTCAAAGAATCTATCGTTAAAGGTCCTCTGGCCGGCTACCAGGTTATCAATACCAAGGTCGAGCTGAAAGACGGTACCTTCCACCCAGTCGACTCCTCTGAAATGGCTTTTAAGATCGCTGCTCGTATGGCGTTCAAGCAGGCATTCCTCGAGTCCAAACCGGTCATTCTCGAGCCGATCATGCGCGTCGAAGCAGAAACCCCGGTCGAATTCCAGGGTACTGTACAGGGTGACCTCTCGTCTCGCCGCGGTATGCTGCTTGGTTCGGACATGCGCGATGAGTATGCGGTAATTCTTGCCGAGGTGCCTCTCTCGGAAATGTTTGGTTACTCGACTGACCTTCGTTCGAAGACTCAGGGCAAAGCGACGTTCTCCATGGAGTTCGCCTGCTACCGTCCAGTTCCCTCTTCGATCCAAGAGCAGCTGGTCAAGAAGTTCCGCGAAGAGCAAGCCAAGGGCAACAAGAAAGACGACGAATAAGTTTAGCTTACAAAAAAATAGCGATGCCGCGAGACCCCTCTTTGGAGGGGTCTTTTTTTGCCCAGTGAAGTTCTCCATCGCGCTGCCGATAGGAGTTCTATGAGGTATTATAAGCGCATTTAGGAAAAGGAGAGTCCAGGATGGACCCCAAACCAAAATCGACGAGTCTCCGCCTGGTAAAGGCAGTTGAAGCAAGTAAGCCTGATATCCCAGAAGAAGTAGGAGGGGTTGAAAGGCGCGTGAGGAAGAGTCGTTTCGCGGCAGAAATGAACGATTTTGCAGACGCTCTCGATCGCGAGATCGCAGCGATTCTTGCGTCGTAGCGAGAGCCTCTTGGCTCTCGCTATCGGCTTGCTTCTCTAAGAATTATCGACCTTGCAGCTGAGCCCGACGCTCCAGATTGCGATCGGCCTGTATCTCAAAAACCGACTTCTCAAGACTGGTAAGTTCAGCAGCTAGATCGACGACCGGTGTTTCAATCTGATTCAGCAAGACCCTAGCAACGCCTCGCCAGTCTGCATGCTGCCGAGCCAGACCAAGCGCTGCAACCCCTTTGATAATCTGCTGCTGTAGGCCAAAAGCCTGACTCAACTCGACCCGCTTGTCGACCAAGACCAAGACATGATCAAAAAGTTCCAGCGTCAGCTGCAGATCCTCGAAAATGCTCTTAGCTTCGACCGGCAACTTCGGGCCTTTATGCTCCCAAAGCTGAACAGCAACGGGTTTCATGTTGCGGCCGATTACGCTGCTAAGATTTCTGAGTGCGTCGATAGTTTGGAGACAGATCTCGAGCGGAGAATCCATCTGCACGCGTAGATCGCTTTGCTCATTCAAAACAAATGCTGGCAAGCGCCCGTTTTGATCGACCTGCGTATCAAGATCCTGACCGTCCAGCTCGATGCGGGTGATGCTGCAGTCTGGCCGGAGCAGATGCTTCTCGATCCAGGCGATTGCATCTGGCAGAGTTTTTACCGGAATAGGTACCGGTATTCGTTTGCCATTGAGCAAGAACTTTTTAAGCATAGGCCTCTTTCCTGTACCCATGGAAAAAAGGGCCCCAGAGGGACCCTTCACTATTGCCGATGGGTGAATCCATCAACCGTTGGATGTAGTAGCTTTATTCGTCTGCTCGAGCTCGCCTTTAGCTTGCTTGGCGAGTGCAGCAGCGCGTTTGTCTTTGGGGTCAGCTTCGAGGATGCGGAGCATCAGCTTCAAGCATTCAGCGTAGAAACCGCGCTTGTACTGTATCCCACCCAGAGTGAAGATGAAGTTATAGTCGTTCGGATGGATCTCGAGGTAACGGCGGATAACCCGCTCAGCTTCGCTGTAGAGTCCGGCCTCATAGGCGAGGCGAACCATGGAATACAGAGCCGCTTGATTCTCGGGATTGATGCCCAGAGCCTTGATGATCCAACGCGAAGCTTCTTTGTACTCATTCATGCCCTGGAAGGCGAGGCCGAGTCCGAAGTTAGCCATTTCGTCATCGGGAGCGAGACTGACCGCTTTTTGGAAGTGAAGGACCCCAATATCGAAACCGCTCTTCATCAATCCAAGGGTCCCGAGGCCGATGTACACCTTGGCCAGATAAGGATCAAGTTCAGCAGCTTGCATATAGGCGTCTTTGGAGGCTTCGATATCGCCGAGCTTGGCAAAGCAGTCGCCTACCAGACGATAGAGGTTCGCGCGGTGGTGGACAGGAACCTTCTCCATCCGGAAGACGGATTCAATAAGATCGACCGCTTCAAGGTACTGCTTGCTGCGCACTTTGGCTTCGATTTCCAGCACGCGATGGTCGAGGCTGCTCTGATCTTCGCTGCTGTTCGAGCTGGCAAAATTTTCGATGATGCTTATCATGCTCGCAAGCGCTCGTTCAGACGTGAAGCGCTTCTGAGCCTCGATCTTATTCTTTTCGACGATGTCCTGGACTAAGCTGGGCGCCCCGCGCATTTTCTGGAGCGCCTTAGCGAGGCTGAGTGGTGAAGAGGGGCAGAAGTCGATGCGATGTTTGCCGCAGTATTCTTCAACCAGCGCGTGCCGCGCCGCGACGATGGGAATGCCATTGATCATGGCGCTGACGAGGCGATAAGGATCGCCTTCGATACGATCATGGGAGGCTATCGGTGCACAGTAAAGAGCATCACACGCCTGCTGGATCATGAGCGTTGCGTCGCGAGTTGGAGCGTAATAGTGGGAAACGGAGTCGATTCCCATATTCACAAAAAGATCGCGTAGTTCGGTCGAGTATGAACCAACGCCGCAGAAGATCAGGCGAAGTTTGCTCTTGAGTCCAGCATCGCGCATGAGCATGAGCTTGGCGGCCGAAGCGAGGTCGGCTAGGCTTTCTTCCCACTCGATCTGTCCCAAGTAAGCGATCACAAAATCGCCGTCCTGCAGTCCGAGGGCCGCACGCGCTGCGGAGCGGGCCTTAGGGCTGCGATCGGTGCGAGCTTCTACCCAGGGGGTCAGTTGGTAGATGCGCTCAGATTCGACGCCTTCCATCTGCAGCGTGAGCGCAGCAGCTTTAGACTGGACAATAAAAGCGTCTGCTGCATTAGTAAGCTCGGTCCGGATGGTCCGCATCTGATCGATGTCATTGGCCGGAAAGGGCACGAGGTTATCGATCCAGAGGATCAGGCGGAACTTGTGTCGCCACTTGGCTTTGAGAGCTTGATAAGAATAGAGGCCGAGACGCTCTTTGACGATGACGATGTCAAAGCCTTCGAGAACTCGCTCGAGACTCGGCAAGAAGGTCGGGTTCTCGTCGTGATCCTTGAGGAGGATGCAGGTCAGCCCTTGAAAGTAGCTGTTCTGCGTAAGGTAGCCGCAAATCGATTCCGAACTGATCACCTGCACTTCGCATTGGTCTGCAAGAAGGCGAAATTGATCGACTTCCTCGACGCTGGGCAAACTTCCCAGGACAAAGGCTACCTTCTTCTTTTCCTCACCCATCGAACCTTACCTCCGGCCTTGTAATGCAAGATTCAAACAGTCTCTACGAAGCCTGTCGGATTTTGCCCACCTGAATGAAACTTATTGAGAGTCGCTTTATGATTCCGAATACGAACGAGTTGCTTCTGCAGCTTGTCCTTATGCAGCTCAATACCCTCTTCCAGCGCACGGTCTGCAGTCTCCGCTTCTTGCCACAGGTCCTGCCAGGTTTTAGCGTGCAGGTAGCCCGGCCGGAGCTGTTCGAGCTTATGGTCCATAGCTCGAAAATGATGGAACGCTGCTTTTTTCCAGCGCATGGCCTTATCAAAGCCATCCCAGTCGCTAGTCTCGAGAGCCTTTAAGGCCCTAAGTCCGCGCGCGATATATGCTTTGAGCATTTGCTCCTGTCGCAGGAACTGCTGATCCATGCGAGCTCCCAAGCCGTGTGTACTCTTATTTTAAGTGAGTGTTTCTTTAAGTGTCAACGTTGACGGCAATTTGACGCTCGATTGCTTGGATAGGATCCGACGGTTTTCGATGGAAAACCGCCGTGGGCGCTCGTTTCAGCCACCTTGGAAATTCGGTTTATCCATCGTGCCGTTGATCTGATATTTCAGCTGGCCCTCGGATCCACCGACGACGCTGAGGATAAATCCAAAATTATCCTTCAACGAACCCTCTAGAGTCAGAGCGAGCCCTAGATCGAGCAAGGAGCTGGCGATCGGGTTGCGGAGGACGCTAGAGCCTTTGAGGTCGATCTTCATCTCCTGGCTTTCCAGACCCGACTTATTATCGATGGAGAGCTTACCGCCTTGCAAGTCGGCCTTGATCAAAGCCTTTTTAAAGGTTTGTCGGGCCACGACCAAATTGGGGTTGGTCAGATCTAGAGTCGCCTTCTGCAGCTGCAGCTCGACGTTGCCAGTCGACTGGATGGGTTCATCGATGGCCAACTTGATTTTACTTTGGCCGGTAAGGTTACCCTGGAAAGCGATTTGGGTCATGAGGTCTTTGACCATATCGTTAGCCGTGCGCGAAGCGTTATAGATAAGCATATTCACGAGCCCCCCAATCTCAAAGTTTTTGGCTTCGAGTTCGATGCGGGACGGCACGAAATTCTTGTCGAAGGCGAGCTGCCAGATGCTCCAGGAGGCCTGCGCATCGAGGCTGCCTTGGTTCTTGCTGATCAGCTCGAGATTGACAGTCGCCCGGCCTATAAGCAAGTTCAGGATAGAGATCGTGGCATCTATACTCTCGAGTTCCATCTGGGCGACCCCGTCTGGAGAGGATATTTTGATGCCGGATGCGTCGGCTCCGACCAAGAACGAAGGACCCATTTCCTGAACGCGAATGGTAAAACCACTCGCCTGGGAAACCTCGGAAATAATCGCCTCTTTCAGTACCCCATAAGGAAAGGTGAAGAAAAAGAACACGAGAAAAGTAAGCAAAAACAGGAGGGCATACCAGGCTATGTGCACGAACTTACGTTCCTGTGGTTCCTGTGCCGGCTCTTCCAAAAGTTCGCTCACTGATCAGCCTCCCCCAACCTTATAGCCTACAACTTTGGCGCTTGTTTCGAAAAATAGCCGGTCCCCGTAGCGGGTCCGCACCTGTAGACTGTGAATGTTGAGGTTTGCGTTGGACTTTTCGACTTCTTCGACAAACTTCAGCAGGCGGGGCAGCGATACCTTCGGCAGTTTGAACTCCACCGACACGTAGCGAAAGTCCTGAGCAAGAGGACTTTCCGCGGGTATATCAGAATCCTGCGAACGCAAGTCGACTATCTGCACGCCGACCTGATTGGCCTTGCTTTCGAAGAAAGGCTTGGCTTTGAAGTCGGCGGCGTTGCGACCGACGATCGTTTTCAACTCCTGGTAACGGCGAAGCTCCTGATCGTAGGTCGAGGTGAGGTTTCTCACTTCCTGGAGAGCGTCGAAGCTAGCGTTAAGCTCGTCTTCCAAAGCGTTGATGCGGGAAAAATAGACGATAAAAGCACCTAGCACAAAGATGAGCAGCACGCCTGCAGCTCCGCCCATCGCCGCCGTCTGGTGCTGAGGTGTGAGCTTATAGAAGCTGTCCATCAAGAAATCGATACGCTCATTGTTGACGCCGAAGATGCTGCGACGCACCTGCTCGACCGCCCGGGCGATACTCGATTGGATTTGGTCTCGGATATTCAGGAGCGCACTCATAAGGCTGTAGCCTCGCTGTTAGGATGGACGTAGTTGGCTTGAATGGTGAATTCGATCACTTTACCGTCGGATCCAGGCTTGGTGCCGGAATTCTTTTCTTCCACGCCCTGGAGGCTCTTGGTCTTGCCTAGAGCTTCAATGATAGACGACTGTGAGGCGAAGTTGTCAGTCTCAGCTCTGAGGACGATTTTTCCTTGCCCCGGATCGGTCGATTTGAAGTCAAACTCGGTGACATCTATTTTGACATTTTTAGGAATGGCCTCACTGATTTCCTTCATCACGCGGAGGGCTCCACTCTCGCTCGTCGCCAGCATGAACTCTGAGACGGCCAACTTCTTATCCCTGATGCCCTGTTTCAGCTGTTTTTCAGCGTCAGTGCGCACCTTCTTGAAGGTCACGTCTTTGCCCGCGTACTTTTTCTTCGCCTCGGGGAAAGCCGAGGTATACTCCTGAATGTACTGCTCTTTCACCTTATTGATCTGCTTATTATAAAAGTAGTACTTCACGATATAGGTGAACATCAGGAGCACCAGGACCAACGAAATCACCTTGAAGGACTTGGCGACCGCCTTCATGATGCTTTCGTAGTTTTGAACGTAAGCAAATTCGTCTCGTCTGAGATTGATTTGCGAGTGCTTCTTGAGATTGGTTACAGCGCGCAGCCCGATCGCGAGACTCTGCGGGAGAATTTCCTGGCGATCAGCCAACGCACCGCTGATGATGACGTTGGTTTTCGCCAAATCGAACTTCTCCACTTTCATTTCGAGCTGCTCGCCCAGAAACTGCTCGAAACCCCATATTTTAGAGGTTCCTCCGGTGATGATTACCCGGCCGATAGGTTCCTTGTCCCAAGTCTTGAATGCATAGAAGGTACGGCCCAACTCTTTAACGATCGCGTTGGCAGCCATGGTCATACCGTCTGCAACGCGGCGGTGCAGAGGATCGAGTTCTTCCCCTTGATAGCCGCTGTGAATCACGCGGCTGACCGCATGCTTGGCTCTCTGCGCCTCGTGAAAGCTGCATTCGAGATCGCGAGCGAGAAAGTCGGTGATGTAGCGACCACCGAGGTTGATCGAACGGAACATGCGGAGCACACCGCCCTTGATAATACACACGGAGGTTTTCTCGTTGCCGATATCGACTAGCGCGTAGCACTCATCTTCGGGCAGAGTGAGAGTCGGGCAGAGGTTATAAAAAGCCAGACTGTCGACGTCGACCAGTTTGGGGTCGATGTTCACCCGACTGAGCAGATCGAGAAAGTTTCTCAGAAAGGCCTTACGCGTCATGACCGCAAGGGCCATGGTCTTGCCCTTGGCCGTACCGAGAATTTGATGGTCGACGACCATGTCGTCCATGTTGAAGGGTACGTACTCCTCCAACTCGACGGCTATGCTAGCTGCGACCTTGCGCGGATCGCTGAAGGTAAAAGGGATAACCCGCGACGAGATAAACTGGCCTGGCATGGCCGTTATAATCCGATCAGCGGTCAAGTTGTGCTCGTAGAAAAGCTGCTCCATGCAAATCGGGACGATTGCATCGAGGGGAACCCCTTCAAGATTCGGAATCACCGTCTCATAGAAGTTGACCACTTCATAAGATTTGAAGGTGTTCACGATCTCGATTGCCTTGATGGAGTAGCTGCCTATATCGAGGCCTATCACTTTCTGCATATGGGCGTTCCGTCCTAGTGGTCAGCAACTTTTGAGATCTGGTCGGCTTTTTATCAGCCCACCAAGCGAAAATCGACCTGCCAACGATCCTGCTCAATCTATTTTACAACATCTTCCAGTAAAGGTATTTGTAGGCAGACTTGTACTGGTTCTTAGTGTCCTGGTCATCAGGTAGCCGTCGGGCCACTACCATCTCCATGCGCTTATTCTGTCCCCCCGACGAACCTTCGACTGTCACCCGATAGGTATCCGAGCGGTAAGTGAAACTCTTGCTCGCTTCGCCTTCAGCACAAAAGGTCTCCTGGAGCATCTGCTGCACACCCTGGGACGATGTGGCGGCTTCGGCTTCCGTGCGTTTATCAATATACAGCGCGGATTTTTCTGCGCAATCAGTCACAGCTTTTGGAAACAAACAATTCAGCAGTTCGCGGGGTGCCGTATTGAAATTGATGGCGAACTGCGACTTTTGCAATTCCTTGTAAGGTATGGGGTAGACCGTCAGATAGGGCGCGAAGATCGTTGCAATGTCGACGTCCCAGCCGGCTACGGCGTGGAGTTCGTCCATGGTATCCAGAGGAGCATTTTTGGGTTGAACTTTGGGTATACGCTCCGCATAAGGGTCGCTCTCACTGCCCTTTCCGGCCAGTTCGCTGGGATTCTGATTATCGTCGACCCAATCTTCTAGATTTCCGACCAACTCGTCAGGATTGACTTTTCTGTCATCAAGATAGCTTTTTTCGGCGGGGCAACTCATCATGGCCTTGAGAAAAATCTGGCAAACCTTGCGCTGATTCCGATTTCTGTCACCGCAGAAATTGAGGTTGATGCGCGAGCTTTCATCGCTGATGTTGATCGTAAAGGAGCCTTCAAACAACTTCAACTGATCCAATACCTTGCTATCGGCGACCTTACTGAGATCGAAAGTTTCCTGCATGGCGCCCATCATTTCTAAAGTCTCACCACCGATCGGGAGGCCGTTCAGCTGGGCCCAGATATCACTGGTACTGTCGGAAACCTGAGCGTTCGGCCCGCCCAGCTCGGCCATCGTCAGGTCAACCGCGAGGTCGACGCTGAGGAGGAAGGTGGCAAGATTAGCTCCCGACTTGGCGATGTATTCAGCCTTGACGTTGTCGCGGTTAGCGATCGCCATTTCCGATTGGACGACGGCGCTAACCTGCATATCAGCCATGAAAAGTGCCATGACCGCGATCATGAACAGGGAAATGATCATCGCGATGCCGCGACGCCCATTGTCCTCCGGCTTTTGGCCAGTTTCTGGTTCACCGACTGGAAATCCGCAGATGGTTCGGGGTAGCCTCTTCACTTCAGCTCCTCATCAGAAGTAGCGTATCGATTTCATAGGCTCGCGTGGCTCGCGATTTTGCACGGCGCGCGGTAGAAAGACTACTGTTCGCAGAAAAGCCGTCTGGCTGTTCTCGTCCAGTACCTTGCCTTCTTCTTCGTCTTGGGTATAGGCTTCGATTTCGATCTGCACCATGCGTGGCATCATATTCCGCCAGTCCGTTTTATTGCTGTTCCAGTCCTCGCGCCAGGCATCGCCATTCCAGGCCATCAGCTTGAGCGATTTGATGTTGCGCGCCAGAATCTGCATGGGAATCTCTTCATCAAAATTCTGCGGAATCACCTTATTATTACCACGATAGAGGTTGGACGCTCCGGTCAGGTTCTCTCTTTCAACCTTGTAGACGACGAAAGTTTGATCGCTCTCTCCCGACTTCGCGGTAATGGGCTGGTGGCTGTTGGTCGTTAG
>JBGSTX010000325.1:0-29191 GCA_041736305.1 Oligoflexus sp.
GCAGGCCAGATGGGAGAAGGCGATTGTCGGATCTTGCTATCCTTTGTCGATTGAGGTTCCGGAAAATTCCGATTTTGCTCTGCGGGCCGACTTACCAAAATGGAATTGAAGAGATAAGCTATAGAGAATTCCAAAACAGTAGCTCACTCGTGGGGAGAAATAGCCATTGGGACTCATAGACGGCAAAAAAATGATTCTGCTTCTCTTTGTAGCCGCCAATCTTCTCAACTACCTGGATCGCTATATCCTCGCAGCTGTTTTAAATCCCATTGGCGTAGACTTGAGTCTCAACGATGCCGAGTTAGGGCGCCTCGCTCTAATGTTTCTGACAGTTTACCTCATCTCAGCACCAATCTTTAGCTATCTGGCTGAGCGACATTCCCGCGTCAAATTAGTTGCCATCGGAATTCTACTCTGGAGCCTTGCAACCTCAGCTGCCGCGTTTGCCGTCGACTTCAAGACGCTACTCTTAACTCGTGCCCTGGTAGGAATAGGTGAAGCCGCTTATGCGACCTTAGGTCCCGCGATTCTAGCCGATCTCTATCCAGAAAAATCGCGAGCTCGGATTTTTACCTGGTTCTACCTGGCAATTCCGGTGGGATCAGCCTTGGGATATACCTTGGGTGGTGCGATCGAAGGGCTGGCGGGTTGGCGAGCAAGTTTTTTTGTCGCTGGACTGCCAGGTATCTTTCTCAGTTTCATGTTCTGGCGCATGAAAGAACCCAAACTTGGGGCACAGGATAGTGAGCCTCTGGCACTAAGCGACGGCAGAAACTATTTACAAAAAATTGGGCTGCTCTTTAAAAATCGAATCTGGCTAGCCTGCACCGGCAGTTATATCGCTTACACTTTCGCTATGGGTGCCCTTTCCCATTGGGCGCCGACGCTCTTTCAACGTCTCTATCAGCAAACTCCTGCCAGCGCCGGCACCCTCTTCGGCGCGATCGCTGTCGTCACCGGAATTATAGGGACTCTTTTGGGCGGTTATATTACCGACCGTTGGCAGGATCGCATACCCAACATCGGCCTTTGGCTTTCGACCTTGACCATGCTAGCCGCAGCTCCGGTCATGATGATAGGCCTTAGGGAAAGCAATATGAATGTCGCCTATGCACTGTGGGCCATCGCGATGCTCCTTCTGTTCATCAACACCTCTCCCGTCAATGCGCTGACTGTGAGCTGCGTTCCAGCCCCGCTCCGAGCCAGTGCCATGGCTGTGAACATATTTCTGATCCACTTGCTCGGCGATGCGATCAGCCCCGAGATCGTCGGGCGTAGATCGATGGCTGGAGGGTCATCAGGGGAAGCGCTCGCCGAAGCTCTGATAATAAGCGTCCCTGCCATCATATTGTCCGGCCTTATTTTACTCTTTGCGCTGCGGAGACGTGAAGCCCAGAAAGCTTAGATTAAGCATCGACAGCCTCTACCGAGATGAGGCGGAGCACGGGGTGCCCCGCTTCGCGGGAGCGCGCACGATCTACTGTGAAAACTGCTTGCCAATCATTGTGCTCGTGCGAATCGGTAAGGGTCTGCTCTATTCTCCAACCAGTTTTATCAGCTGTGGGAGTGAATCTGAAATACTGTGGATGCCTCGCCTGACGGTCGCTTAGAATCTGGGGATGATCCTCGAAGTAAAGCTCCATCACCTGGCTGAGAGATTTTACGGTCCAGACGCGTTCCTGCGGCGCTGGTGGGGAGGCATCCCCTTCGCTTTGGACATCCCCTCCCAAGAGAGCCAAGGCTGCTTCGTAGTCTCGCGCGGCTAAAGCGCGAACGAAGCGAAAGACCTCATTACGCGTTTGAACCGTGAAAGCTTTGCTATCACGGGTGACATCGGGAGCGATCCCAGCTTCCAGCTCAGCTTCAGTTGCCGCTCTGATCTCGCTTCCTTCAGCCAGGCCACCCTGCCTCAACTTTTCCCACTCGTCGAGGAGACTGGAGTCGATGTTGCGGATCATAGTGCCGAAGTAGTCAATCATGGCTTCAATTTCTTCACTCCGGTAAGACTCTGGCACCGTTTGGACCAGTACCTTATACACTTCCATTAGGTAACGCAGGAGGAGGCCTTCGGCACGCTGCTGCTCGTAGTCGCGGATATATTCGTCGAAGCTAAAAAAGTTTTCATACATCTCTCGAGCTATCGACTTGGGCCGAATGTTCTCGTTGCCTATCCAGGGATGGTCGGCAGCAAATCTATTGAAGGTATCGTAGATAAATTCACGATTTGGCTTAGGGTATTCCAGCTTCTCTAGCTCGGCCAGGCGTTCTTCGTACTCGATGCCCTCGGCCTTCATTTCAGCCATTTTAATGGACTTTATGCGATCGAGCTGCTTTCTGAGAATAAGCTCGGGATTCTCCAGAATAGACTCTACAAGAGTAAGTAGATCCAGCGCAAAATCCTCAGCCCAGGGGTCCATGAGCTTCAGAGTGTCGAGCAGATAAAGCGAGAGAGATTGATTGAGGGAAAAATCAGTCTGGAGATTTTTATCGATCACCAGCTGCTTATGCCGACTCTCAAGGCTGTATTCAAATTGCACGATTCCGCGCTTCACGAGAGAGCGAAACATTTGAAACGCCGTCTTGTTCAAGCTACGCTTCGCCTGCGGAGTTTCATGACTATCTTTGATGAGGTTCCGCATCGCCCGACAGCCATCCTGAGGACGGCCTAGAATATTGAGCAGCATGCCGTGCGTGACTTGAAAGCGTGAGACCAAGGACTCTGGAGGGGACGTAATCAGTTTTTGAAAAGTGCTATTATCCCAGTGGACATAACCTTTTTCTGGTGGTTTTTTGCGCACTATTTTCCGAAGTTTTTTGGGATCGCCTCCCGCCTTGGCTTCAAGTGCCATATTTTCGGTAATGTGCTCAGGCGCCTGAACCACCACGGTACCTTGATCGTCAAAGCCTTTGCGCCCCGCCCGACCGCTGATCTGCTGGAAGTCGCGGACGCTGAGGATGGTGGTCTTGTTGCCATCGTACTTGCAAAGTTTGGTAAAGAGCACCGTCCGGATCGGTACATTCACGCCCACGCCTAGCGTGTCTGTCCCACTGATAATCTTTAGCAAACTTTTCTGGGCCAGCTGTTCAACGAGAAGACGGTACTTCGGTAGGAGACCCGCGTGGTGGAGACCGATGCCATGCTTGAGCAACCTTTGGATTTCTTTTCCATAGGGACTAGAAAACTTCACTCCTATAAGTGCCTGGCCGATTGCCTGCTTTTCTTCCTTACTCGAAAAGTCCATCGACATGAGATTCTGGGCTTCTTCGGCGCAGTCGCGTTGCGTGAAGTTAACGAGATAGATAGGGGCCTTACCGCTTTCCACCAGCTTTCTAATCGTCTCGTGTAAGAGAGTTTCCTGATAGACAAAGTTTAAAGGCACTGGTCGATCCGAAGATTTCACGGTAACCGTTGCTCGTTTAGTCAGTTTATTCAAACTTTCTTCAAAGAAGCTTGTGTCACCGAAGGTGGCTGACATGAGGAGAAAGCGGGCTTTATCCATGGTGAGGAGAGGAATTTGCCAAGCAACACCGCGATCTCGGTCGGCATAGTAGTGGAACTCGTCCATGATTACGTCGTCGACAGGGGCAGAGCGCCCCTCACTCAGAGCCATGTTCGCCAAGATCTCTGCCGTGCAACAGAGTATAGGAGCATCTCGATTGACCGTCGCGTCGCCTGTGATCATCCCCACCTGCTCGGCACCAAAATCCTGACAGAGGCTCAGAAATTTTTCATTGACGAGAGCTTTGATAGGGCAGGTATAAACCGACTTCCGCCCCATGGCCAGCGAGAGAAAATGAAGAGCGGTAGCGACCAGAGATTTGCCTGATCCGGTGGGCGTGTTGAGGATGACGTTTGAGCCGTCATAGAGAGAGAGGATAGCTTCTTCCTGGGCTGGATAGAGCTCGACCCCCCTTTCTTTAGCGTAATCGAGAAATAGCGCGATCAAATCTCCCGGGTCGACAGGACTTCCGGGAGGTGGAAGTCGCCTCAGAAGAGGGGAAAGAAAGGGATTGCTTGTCGCTTCGCTTCTGACTTCGCTCATGGCCGGCTCCTGGACTAATCCTCAAGATGAGTTCGCATCGCGCGTTGAGGCTTTGAGGATTTTACATACCATAGCCACGTAAAAAAAAGGCCGCTTCTGAGCAAGCGGCCCTTATTTTTTGACCCAGCTAGCCGGGAATTAAAAGTCTTTCGCGAGTATGTCTTCCATATTCCGCTCTGCCAAAGCCGCGATAGTCAAAGAAGGGTTCGTGCAGGCCGCAGACCCAGGCATGAAAGCGCCATCATTGACGTAGAGACCCTCGTACCCTTTGACGCGACCATAAAAGTCCGTCGCCTTACCGAGGACGCAGCCACCGAGGGGATGGTAGCTAATGTCGTCTTTGACGCGATCTTTCAAGTAAGTCAGGAGCGACGTGGTGACCCCGCCGTTGGCTTGATTGAGTCTAGACATCGTGTCGAGCAGCGCTTCATTGATGCGTTCCTGCCCTTTATCTTCCTTCGGCCATTCGATAGTGATTTCATCTTTTGCCGTATCGTAGCGGAATTCACCCCGTGTCTCGGTGATACCGACGCTAAAATAGAGCAGACCGAAGAGATCGATACCGAGCGGAAGTTGAGGATGCTCGACGTTCAGGGGAGTTAAAGGATGATCAAGTTGATTGAGCACGAGAGCAGGGGGACCACCTTGCCACTGGCCGGTCGAAGCGTTTACAGCCAGGCGCAGAGCATAAGCATTGCCGTTGTTACCCCAGCCTTTACCAACTTCGCTGTTCAAGCGAGGCAAGTTACCCTTGGCCTTAGCTTTCACCAGCAGACTGCTAGTGCCGACTGTGCCGGCCGCAAGGAATAGTTTTTTACAGGTATAGCGACGCTTAGCAATTACGTCGCCGTCAACATCGAGTTCGTTGGTTTGGATCCAGTAGCTGCCTTCGGCGTCGACACCGATATCTTGAACCTGGTGTAGAGTCCGCACTTCCAGCAGCCCACTTGCTTCAGCTTCTTTCAAGTAAGAGTTATCTAGAGTCGCTTTCGCTCCACTATTAACGCCATAAACAGCCTCACCTTGTGTGATGGAGGGGGGAATCTTGCCGGCGATCTCATCGCGCACGATATCCCAGTCGGTACCAGTCGTGATGTGTTCCCATTCGATACCGGCGCGATCAGCTTGCTCCTGAGCTACCCTGACATGCTTAAAGCAATCGGCTTCCAAAACGTCTGCGGGAATAGGCGAGCGTTTGAGCTTACTGCTCACCGTCTCGTAATGACGCTCCAAGTCCTCATAGGGAATTTCACGAGGGAAAACCAGATCGTAAATTTTCTTTTCTGGTTTGACGAGGATGCCACCGTAGGTGATGGAACCGCCGCCAAAGGCTGCTCCGTTCAAGACGGTTTTTCCCGCTAGTTCACGAGCCTGAAGAACACCTGTAGTTTTGGGTATAGGTAAGGGGGGACCGAGGGGTACCACGGTCTTATTGCTCAACCACGCGGCTCTTCCATCTGGATAAAGGTTTTTAGAGAAACGGCGCTCACCGGGGGGAAGGGGCTGATCCCAACGCCGACCTTGCTCGATCATCAGAACCGGGATGCCATTCTCGGTCAAGCGGAGTGCTGTTACAGCACCACCAAAACCACTCCCAATAATTATGACGTCTCTATGAACATCAGGAAAAACCTTTGCTGGCGCCTTCCACCCAAAAGCTGGCGTAGTACTCAATACGGCTCCGCCCCCTATAGCGCCAACGAAAAAACGTCGTGAAAAAGACTTTTTATTAAGAGTTTCCTGCATGTGTCCTAGGCCCTCGAAGAATGTTAGTCGCATGGCAAGAGAGAGGCACCTGCACCTCTAAGCTCTATCTACCGAGCCCGAAGATTGCCCGCAGTCACATCCTGAAGTCAATGAGCATCATGGCTTTCAACCCAATTTAAAAAAATTTAGGAAGGAGAAAAAAAGAGTAGGAGGATCCATAGTACGGCTTTTATCGCCGTACAGAAAAATCTCTAGAGGATTCTTAGCAACTCGAGTTCAAGTTTATCTAATCTACACTTCCCTTGTTTTTGCAGGTGGTTGGCCGGCCAAATCTAAACTTTCACTCAAAGCTGAGCTAGAACCATAAAAGCTTAAGGATAAGGAGTCTCACTGTGAAAATTCAAACTATTATCAGCGCTCTCTTCACCGGTATCTTTGGATCGACTCTTGCTCTTTCCGCAGTTGTAGTGCCGACGGAAAATCAAATTTGCACGAGGGATCTCAACCCTTGGCGTCAAGCCAGCAACTGCTCCTGCCCACTTGATACTCACTACGATCAACGCATTGGGTATTGTGTAGAAGGTTCCGCGCCTAGAATTTCGGCCCTAGGGGAGATTCGAACAGATGTTGTGGCGATTGGTGGAGAAACTACCGGAGTCTTACTGAAGGGCCTGGACAGAAAGCAGTTTGAGTTGGTCTTGTCTAACCAGCTGCTGGAAGAAATTCAAGGGCTCGAGAAGAAAGACCAGCTTTTCGAAGTGCGAGGCGAATATATCGAGCTGCCGGGCATTGAAATCTCTCGACGTCCGGCGATCATAGTGAATAGCATAGACGCCCTCTGATAGCCCTCAGAGGACAAAGGCGTTAAGACCCAGCACGCTGTTTGGGGTTTTCTTTATATCCGCGCAGTGGTCGGTCATTAGGCTTTACATCGCAGGTCCCTGCATCATCTGTTGCGCCTGCCATAAATGCTTTCTTAGCCACCCCAAAATAGGCAACAAGCCTGTGATCACCTGCTTGATTTGGAAAAGAATTGAATATATCACTGTTAGTCTCAATATTTTCCCATCCGTCTCCGTAAAAGAGCTTCTCTGAAGCATCGTAGTAGCCAAGCGCCCCTACATGCCAGTAGCCATTGGTATTTGGAGCGCCTGTGGGAAGGCCTGTTACCAGATCTGCGTGATTACGAAAACGCACGACGCTAATTTTTTGTTTTTCAGCATAATTGTCAAAGTTTTGAGCGAAGACGCTATCGCCGATCCGAGGAGAACCCATGTTATAGTTTCCCACCAGCTCGACGTTTTTGAATTCGCCTCGCTCTTTCCTCAGCATCAAGTCAGCTGTCATCACCGTTGCGAGGGCAGCCCCAAGGCTATGCCCACTTATCCAGAGTCGGAGCGGTCGGAATTTTGATCTCTCTTCGAGAATTTTTAGCAAGCCCTCGCTAATCTGTTCATAGCCATCGGAAAAACCCGTATGGACCATGCCCATACCCTTCATTTCTTTATGGGCTATCAACGCATCACTTTGGATATCGGGGACTTGATCGACTTCGGTTCCTCGAAACACAATGACACTGAAGTCGAGCTTAGAGTTCTCAGCATAGAATGCTTGGCTGGATTTTTGGTCTAGGTTCCCATCGTTTCTTTTCTTCAGTGAGCTCAGAAAGATAATCTTTTTGTTAGTATCTTGGCCGTTGACTAGATCTTGTTGGAAATCAACAGCCTTCTGCCCGTCATCTTTATAATTTATTCCGAACTTTCCCTGGTATTCAGCTAGTAGCTTTTTGTAAATAAGCTCTCGCTCAGCCTCTGAATTCCACTTATCATCCGTATCGATAATCTTTTCATTGACCCGCTTTAGGCGCAGAACATACCACTTACGAAGGAAATCCTTTCCTTCACCTGCATCGCCGAAACCCAAGCTCTCTAATCTAGGACCGATCACCTTGAAATGCGAATAAGATAATATAGAAAAATAGGTGAGCCAAAGATTGTTGACGAGGCTCATCGAACGCTTCGTTGGGCAAAAATTGAAGTTAAGTCCATCCAGCATTGCATCTGTGATGACCGAACCTCGGTCAGAACCTGCGATCTCTGCATCGACCCCTGGTTTTTTACCGCCCGTGCGGCAAGACAGTGGCAATATCACGGCTAGGCAGATGGGAAGAATTCTAATTCTACTCAAGGACAGTCTCCCTTTTTGCAAAACGTCCCGAACAAATCATCCGGCAGATGCTTTTCAGTCGTGTTGAGGCGTATTGTGAACCATCATTCTTAAGGCTAAACCGCGTGGCAGGAGCCGTCTACAGGGGGGCAATTTTTGCAGCGAGATCGCGGACGGTTTTGGCAAAAGCTTGACCTACACATTCTAGCGTGCAAGATTTGTGATTCATCGCTCCCGGGAACTTAGACAAGCCGGGAATGAAAGGACCTTTTATGCATGTAGATCTAGGGCAAGGCGTGAAGATAGCTTATCGAATTACCGGCAATGGACCTCCAGTGATGATGCTTATGGGCTTTGGAGCTACGATGGATCTGTGGAGCGAAGCCTTCATAAAGTCACTGAGCAAGCACTTTCAAGTCATTGTGCTCGACAACAGAGGTACGGGCGCGAGTATAGGACCCGAAGGCCCCGTGAGTATCAAAGACTTCGCCACCGATATCGTCGGTCTCATGGATAAGCTAGGATTTAAAAAAGCCCATATCTTCGGCATATCGATGGGTGGAATGATTGCTCAGCAAGTCGCTGTGAGCTATCCCGAACGCGTCGAGAAACTCGTTTTGGGCGCTACGACTTGCGCATCAAAATTCATCAGGAAAAACCCTGCTTTACTGGGTCTTTTTCTTTTTAAAATATGGCCCACCTTTGCGATTGGGACTATGATATCGAAAGAGTATTTGCGCCAGCATCCAGAGGCTATCGAGCCCATCAAAAGCTATGCGAAAAAAAATCCAAGTAAGTTGAAAGTACTTCGCCTGCAGAGTGCAGCTGTTCGCGGCTACGACCTTTCAGAAGAAATCCAGCATATTGCGATCCCCACCCTCATTCTGGTTGGTACAGGTGATCGCATCATCAATCCCGAAAACTCGGACATTATCGCGGCTAAGATTAAGGGGTCTCGCCTGGTGAAGTTTTCGGGTGTTGGGCATTTTTTTCCGCTTGAAAAGCCGGAGGAAACCACCCGAGAAGTTCTGGGGTTTCTCACTTAAAAAGGATTGATCAAGGCGCGATGTTATAACTCACATTGAGGACCATGCCTGTTTTAAAAGGGACTGAGCTCGATAAGTACACCCTGTTTTCAATGGCATGCAAAGTCCACAGATCCCTTGCCAGTTCCTTACCGTCGAGCGTGACAAGTAAACGCGTGCTATCAAGAGGCTTTTTGCTAAGAAGCATTGAGGCGCTCCTCCTCAGCAAATCAAGCGAGAAGTGCCGCAATAGAGAGGACCAGTCGCGGGAACAGATGTCTAGGAGAGTGCCTCCGGTGCGAGTGGCGAGGGTTATATATTCTTGGCCGACGCGGGCAAGCTCACAAACGCCCTCGGCCTGCACCGAGCTTTGCAAACCCACGATGCCGCTGACCGTCGCCTTCCATTTATTGCCCGGATCAAAGTCTTTGGCGAGGTTACTGTAGGCATCTCGCGTTCCCGGGGGATTTAAACCATCGTCGTCCGTGATCACTAAAATTTCTAGCTGAGCGCCTGGCCGAAACAAGAAAGGGGTCGGCAAGACTCCGCCTCTCACATCGAAATACCTATCCGTAAAAAGGCCATTTAAGAGTCTCGAAACCTGTCCTAGGGCATTGTTGCTTCCTACCCTTTGATTGACTATCGCGATCTTAGAGCTGTCCATTTCAGCCGGAAAATTGAAAAAGCTACCGCTTGGCTCAGGAGCTGTTCCCAGCAAGAAGTGGATGCGAGGATCGAGATTACCCTTCTGCATCGCCAGCAGAAGCTGCTTAAGATTATTTTCGATCGCAGCCCGTTCTTCGAGCATACTGCCGCTGGAATCAAGAGCGATGATGAGGTCGACCGCACTGGAAAGTTGCGTGCTATCGCTTACAATCGGCAGTGAGCTATCGAGTAGGTTAGATTCAGCAGACTGTTTGCCCGAGCTATTCCCCGAATCGATCTCCTGGGCGATGGCGTCACCTGCTGCCTCTCTACTTGAGAAAGATGAATCATTGCAGCCAAAAATGCTGAGAAGACCCGCAAATAGCAGAGCTGGCTTCTTGCCCATATCCTTTACCCTTCTTGGCTAAATTCTCATAGTTGAGCTTCGGCGCGATTGAGGCAAAGAATGAGCCGGCAAAATCAAGATCAAGGACTTCAGTTACTTAGAAACCTACATCAAAAAATTGCCGACTTTACTAGGACTGCAATGCCAGGCGTTTCGCATGAAATGCTATGTGATCGGCGACAAAACTCGCGATAAAGTAGTAGCTGTGGTCGTAGCCTTCGCGAAGGTGAAATTCGATTTTCTGCCCGGACTTCTGTGCAGCGGCGAGAAGATTCTCCGGCAGGAGCTGCTGGTCTTTAAGAAACTGATCTTCGGTACCCTGGTCGATCAGTAAAGGCGAGGGGTGTTTATAGCCAGAAGCTAGTAGATCCGTCGCATCATAGGCGTTCCAGAGTTTGGATTCTGGACCGAGATAGCCTCTGAAAGCTTTTTGGCCCCAAGCTGAAAGTAGCGGGTTGGCAATTGGTGCGAAAGCGGAAACGGAGCGAAAGAGCTTTGGATTCCGTAGACCAAGAACCAGCGCCCCATGGCCACCCATCGAGTGTCCAAAGATACCAATGCGATCTTCTATCGAAGGATATTGGCTTTTTACCAAGGGCAGCAAATCGTCGAGAATATAACTATACATCCGATAGTGCTTATTAAAGCCCGCGGTCTCTGCATCGACGTAAAAGCCAGCCCCTTCGCCAAAGTCCCAGGCATCCTGTACGCCCGGCAATCCGAGCCCGCGAGGAGAAGTATCCGGACAGACCAGGAGAATTTGGGCTTCGGCCAAATAGCGCTGAGCTCCTGCCTTGCTCATAAAGTTTTCTTCGGTACAGGTCAAACCTGAAAGCCAGAAGAGACAGCCTTTGATAGGACCTGGCGGCACAAAGAGCGAAAACTTCATAGTGCTGGCTGTTGCTGAAGACTCGTGCTCACAAAACTGACTGGTCCCACCAAAACTTTTGTACGACTTCGTAATTTTCACGCCATAAACCCCTTCAGAAAGTGATGACGCTGCGAATGCTTTTGCCTTCTTTCATGAGCGAGAAAGCCTTATTGATATCGTCAAGCGGCATCGTATAGGTGACTAGATCGTCGATGTTGATGGCCCCCGACATATATTGATCCACGAAAGAGGGAAGCTCGCTTCGACCCTTAACGCCACCGAAAGCCGAGCCCTTCCAGACGCGACCTGTGACAAGTTGAAAAGGGCGAGTCGAAATCTCTTCCCCAGCTCCCGCCACTCCGATGATAATCGACTGGCCCCAACCTTTATGACAACACTCGAGGGCCGCGCGCATAAGCTTCACATGACCCACGCATTCAAAAGAATAATCGACGCCTCCCTCCGTCATCTCTACGATCACCTCTTCGATAGGCTTTGAAAATTTCTTCGGGTTTACAAAATCTGTTGCGCCCATCTTTTTCGCGATTGCCGCTTTTTCATCGTTGGTGTCGATACCAATGATGCGCCCAGCTTTTGCCATTTTTGCTCCCTGAATCACAGAGAGTCCGATGCCGCCAAGTCCGAAGACCGCCACACTTGCTCCAGCTTCGACTTTCGCCGTTTTGATTACAGCACCGATGCCGGTAGTTACCCCGCAACCGAGTAGACATACTTTATCGAGGGGAGCCCGGGGATTAATCTTTGCTAAAGAAATCTCAGGGACAACCGTGTGATCAGCGAAGGTTGATGTACCCATGTAATGGTAAATTGGCTGGCCGTTTTTCGAAAAGCGAGTACTGCCATCTGGCATCAGACCCTTGCCCTGGGTGAGCCGGATTTTTTGGCAAAGGTTAGTTTTTCCAGAAAGACAGAACTTGCATGTACGACATTCTGGGGTGTAAAGCGGGATTACGTGATCACCGACCTTGAGGCTCGTGACGCCTTTACCAAGTTCGACAACGATACCTCCCCCTTCATGACCTAATATTGCGGGAAAGATACCTTCAGGGTCGATGCCCGAAAGAGTGTAGGCGTCGGTGTGGCAAACTCCACTTGCGACCATCTTGACGAGCACCTCGCCTTCAGCAGGTCCCTGTAGATCGATTTCTTCGATCGAGAGTGGAGAATTTGGTTTCCATGCTACGGCAGCTCGAACTTTCATAAATCACCTCATTCATTGGCGTGGAGAGGGAAATTGCGTCAAACAATTTGTGAAATCCGAGGGTGTGTCAAGCCAAGAGTCGACCTGCCGAGCGAATATGCTTGCGCTTGAGGCGGCAAATACGGCATAGCAAGAAACGCGTGATCTTAGAGGAGTGCTTGCATTCCTAAATTACCAATATGAGAAGGAGCTATCACTTGGCTATTTATTTGCGTTCAGCGTTGATTCTCTCAATCTCAATCGGAATTTTCTGGCCATTTCATGCCGCAAGCGCAGCTGATTCGGCTCAGCCTGCGACTAAAGATCTAGCTATCGCAATGCCACACAACATGCCTGGTCTCCTAGGTGCCTCCACTCCACTCGATGAGGGGAAACAACTCTTTCCAGCAGCCTGGTACCAAGCTGTCCTCGATGCCTATGCGGATACTGTAGTTGGCGATGCCCTGCAGCGCGAGAATCGCTTTGCAGATTGGAAGTTGGTCACCCTGCGCGTGGCACCCTGTGAGCCGATCGGAGTCATAGCCTCTCGTGATATAGATCGTCTCTGCTGGCCCGAACTTAGGCTAGTTTGGCAACCCGTCTTGAAGAACTTTGTGCGCTTCGGTCGCCAAATCGAAGCCTTCGCCGACGACCGAGCCATTCATGTCGGATATCCTCTAGCACCCGAGCTCGGCCTTAGCCCGACTGCAGCTGCTCAAGCTCGCCGCTTACTCGCCAAAGCTGAAAGCGCTCGTGCGAAGGCCAAGCCACCTCTTGAAGTTCTTACTCAGGAAGAACTTGCTCTTCTCGATCAGCTCAGACGCCCGCTTGTGAAGCAGCTTTTAAGCGCAACCCTAGCCTTGCGCTCACCTAACTCAGACCCCGGTACTTATCAGACGATGGGTTTGAGACCCGAGGCTTTTGACGGCAAGGTAGCTCAAGCTGATTTCCTCAAGAGACTACGCGGATTCTTGAGCCTTTATGCTCGTCCGAACAATATGGAGACTCTCACTAGCTTTTCGCTCGTCGAAGGACGCGATCCTCCTCAACTCGACGAGTGGGTTTTTATAGCTTTCAGCGGCTCAGAGTCCGGGATCCAACAACAGCGAATCCCTCTGCATTCTGCTCGGGATGGACGCGCCATAGGCCCAGCCCCTCTTTCTCAACACAGTACGATGTCGACCGATGACGAATCTTTCGACGCGTCGTCCTTCAGCAGCAGTGATTGGCTCGAAATCCAGAGTTTGGTCCTGCTGGATCCGTCTAGACCTGAGAATATGCAACCCCTAATCACGGACAGGCAAAAAGTACTCATCCGCAACACGAGCTGCGCATCCTGTCACAAACTTAACAGCCAGAGATTTGATTTTCATAGCTTCAGCTTTCTCGAGGACCAGGAACTGAGCGTGTCACCGCGCGTTGTTCGTGATGTCGAACTCGATCTGCAGTGGATCAAGAAAAACCTCTAAATTGGTGCCCTAGATCATGTCGAAGCTTGAACGTCGCGTTCTCCTCCTTGCCCAGATCTGGCCCGAACGAAAAGCTTCTGCAGCAAGCAATCGAACCCTGAGTTTGATCAAAGGTTTTTTGGACGCAGGATATGCTCTGACTGTGAGTGCCGACGGCCGTGAAACCGACGGCACCCAATATCTCCGGGAGATCGGCTGCACCTGCGTGCGCATGGCTCCGAACGATAAAGCTTTCGATAGCTGGGTTGCTGAGCTGGCGCCCGCCATCACGGTATTTGACCGCTTCACGACCGAAGAGAAATTCAGCTGGCGAGTCCGGGCTGCCTGCCCCCAATCGATCCGCGTACTCGATACCATTGACTTGCATTTTCTTCGTCTTGGGCGTGAAAAAGCCCTGCGTGCTGGGAAAGAATCGCCCCTCTCTTGGTCTGAGCTGCGCGAATACTCGGGGGACATCCTGCTGCGGGAGCTAGCTTCTATCTATCGCTCCGACCTCAGCCTCCTCACCTCCGATTTTGAAATGAAGCTCCTCGCAGAGAACTGCGGCGTAGCTCCTTCTCTTTTTCAGCTCTGCCGTCTCGTGTACCCCAAGCCTCTAAGCCTAGACTCCTCGTCTTTGCCCTTGCCTTTGCCTTTGCCTTTGGCTCCTTTTGAAAGCCGCAAGGGATTTATGATGCTAGGTACCTTTCGGCATCCACCCAACGAGGACTCCCTCCAATACCTTCGCTACCAGCTCTGGCCGCGCATAAGAGCCAAACTTCCCGGCGTTGAGGTAAGGATTTGGGGCGCTCATGCCCAGCCTCGACATCTTGCCTTAAGCGATCACACCAGCGGACTGAAAGTTAAAGGGCACTTAGACAATCTAGGAGAAGCTTTTGCGAGGAGCAGAGTGAACCTCGCTCCCCTTCGCTATGGAGCTGGCATCAAGGGTAAAATCGCTGATGGATGGACCTTTGGCACGCCTGCTTTAGCTACGTCGGTCGCAGCTGAAGGCATGCATGGTGATCTGCCTTTCGGAGGTCTTGTCAGAGACGGCTTGGATGCTCTGGTGGAGGGTGCTGTTGCACTTTACGAGGATGCAAATCTTTGGGCAGAATCTGTACAATCGGGTCTCCGTATCATAGATACGCTCTATAATCAGGACGAGACCATTCTTCGACTCTTAGGCCGCTTAGAGAGTTTGCAAGTGGAATCAGGACGCTTTGATAATATGCTGGGAGAAATCCTTTGGCAGCAGAGTCTCCGCAGCACCGAATATTTCTCTCGATGGCTGGAAGCTAAAGGAGATGCCAAACGAGGCCTCATTTCAGAATAACATCAAAAGTACCTTCTTGACGCAAATCGCTAAGAGCCACCCAAACCTCCGCGCGTCCTGCTAATGCGTCCACCAGAGACGAGGCTTCTATAATTTCCGCGTCGCTCATAGGGAAGCTAAATTTATAGCCAAGAGGGCAATTAATTGCGGCATCGATAAATCTCTCGTCATCGTCGCTGAGGGCCCATTTTGCGGCTAAACTGCTGTCGATCCGGCGGCACAAGAATCGCTTTCGAGCATTACAATCCTGGACATTGAAGCGGGCGAATGTAGAATGTACTACACCGTTACGAGCTGCGTGGTCGACTCGTTCAGCCTCGTTTACAAATGCGACACAATCTTCGTTTCCCTGGACGTTATTTGGCTCGGTAGTAAGCCAATGATCTTTATTAAGTACAAGCGAAAACGGGGTTTCAGCTAGAGCTGCAAAAGTTGCCGGGGGCGCATTGTTAAAACCTACCGAGAGTTCGATTTTGTTCATGAACATCGTGTTAGGACCATCGGATATCTGCCAAGATAAGCCCGCGCTAGTGTTTTGTGCCAACACTGTTAGGGGCATGGGCATTCCCTTGAGATCCAACTTAGCGAAGCTAGCGGTGACTTTGGCATTTTTCGCCTCAACAGAATTGAGATTGCAGTTCAGCACCCACGCTGCTGTTTTGTTTTGTATTTGCGGATTCTGGTGGGAACAAGTCAAGAAAGCTCCGCCTATTGCAACGGGCTCGAAGCTTATATCTTTTTCGTTGATCACTTCGGGAACTTTTTCATCGGCAACTTTCGGCATTTCTTCTTCGCCAGAGATATCTGAATGCTCAGGAATACCCCTGCCGAAAAAATCGTCCGGACTGCTCGCGTTGTCAGACTGGTTCTGACCTTGCCGAAAGGAGTCATTCAAACGATTCTTGAAGCCGCATGAAGCGACGAAGATCAAGATGACTAAGGGGGTAATCGAAGCTCGCATTATTTTGCCTCTTCTTGTTGCATGCAGTATGATCGGTGCAATTCGGGCCGAGATAAATTGTCTCTATTTACGCCATCAATTTCGCACAGTTACACGCTTGAATAAGTTATGAAAAATTTTTTGAAGGTGAATTGAGGTGGTCTCAAAATGAATCTCAAGGAAGAATCTTTCATACTTTTCGACTTTCAGACCAGTGGTACGAATGCAGATGACTGCTATATAATCGAAGCGGGTTGGGGGCTCTATCGAGCTGAGGATCGGCCAGAAAATACCGTTTGGTATAATCATCAGATCAAACTACCTCCCGGCGTACACTTACCAGCCCGTATCCAGCACCTGACAGGACTCTTAGGTGAAGCGAAGGAAGACTCTCTCACTTACGCTGAGCTAGGGGCAGCCCTGGGGACTTTTCTTGAATGCCATCCCACTCTAGCGATCCTGATTCATTACGCCCGCTTCAAGCAGCCTTTTCTCACTCGATTACTCGAGGATCATGGCCTGGATACATCCGCCGTCAGTAAACGCGTAATCTGCACCTATCAGCTAGCAAAAAACTTAGTTCCTCAGTTGAAGTCTTACAGTTTGCGCGCGGTCGCTGGGTATGCGAACTATTCTCTGGGTGAGAAGAAGAGGACCAAAGACCATCTTCTAGCTACCGCCTATGCATGGCGATATCTCGAAAATAGTATCCATCTTGCCGAAGCGTATGAGCTAACTCAGCTGCCAGAAATCCTAGCCGAGTATCGGCCAGCAGTCGACATGGGCAGCAAACCCAATCTCCACACAGAGGAGCTACGGACTAAACGTCTAGCTCTCCCGAATGAAGCCGGCATCTATTTCTTTGTCGATCGTTCTGATCGAGTTCTCTACGTTGGCAAGGCTCGGCAGCTCAAAGCGCGCGTTAATTCTTACTTCCGTGGAAAAAAAACCAAAGGCAGCCGCCTCAATGAAATGCTGACGCGAGCTGTGGATCTGCGCGTTAAGATTTGTCAGACAGAACTTGAAGCTCTCCTCGAAGAAAGCGATGCCATCAAGCGCCACAACCCACCTTACAACATCCTCCTGACCCAGGCGTCTCGAGGTGTTCATTGGCTCAATGCGAAAATCTTCGGCAAGGATAACTTGGTCTGGGGTCCCTTATCATCCCTTTGGACCTGGCACAGTCTCCAGCCCTTCCTAGAGACTTCATCCATCCCAGGTTCACGGGCCGCTCGACTCGAACGCTTAATGGGAAAGAAGGGAATCGCCGATTCCTGGCTGGATGAGTCACTTATACATTGGCTCAGTAAATATGGACTGGCGGAACCTAGTCTCCTCCTCAATTTTGGAGACAAAGCCCAACACCTCTTCACGCTCGCGCCCGCCATCTGGAAAGAAGTTAGAGCCGAACGATCGCGTTCAGTCGATGAAAAGCCAAGCGAATGGGAGTCTGTGGCCGAAGAAGAAGAATTTGCAGGGGAAAATGAGGACTTAACCGCCGAAGATCTCCACGCGATACTCTATAAAACCCTCGGTCACTTATGCTATCAAATTCATCGGGGGCGATGGCTGCTGAGACTCCTGGAAGCCGAAATTACCTGGGAATTCGCAGCCGATTCTAAGGCAAAATACCGAGTCTCGTCCCATCACGGTGTAATAAACATTCGCGAGGAAAGCGGCCCTATCGAGGCCCCTCCAGCCTATAGCACAAGTCGCCGAGAACGTTCTGCTCTCATTAATTTAGCCTGCTTCGATCGTCTCAGCATTCTCTACAGCGCAATCAAGCGCGGCCTCCAAGGCGGAGATCGCATCAGACTCTGTTTAAGGCCAGGCCTAGTTCTCGACGAAAACTCTTTACGTACCCAAATTATCTGATCGCTTAGCGGCTTATAGAGAGCGAAGCACGGCTCTCACCGGTGAGGCATCTGCTCCCTCGATCGCAAGCGGCAATGCGATAAGTTCGTAGAGTCCTGGCGAGGCCAGTGTAAGATCTATTCCTTCTAAAATAGCCATATCATGATGAAAGATCGCATGATGCGACAAGAGATCTTTCGCACTCGCTGGATCGATCGACGGCGTATCGATACCAATGAGTCGTACATCGCGGCTGGCTAGTTCATGAATTAGTTCGGGAGAGAGGGAAGCAAAATTTTCTTGGAAAGGTTCCTGGTGAGCGAAAGTCAGGCTTCGAAATAAAACTCTTGGTGCAGAGACTGCTTTGAGATTAATGTCCGAAGCCAGTAGCCTCCGGGGGCCCACATGGCTCACATCGATCACCTGACAAGGGCCCATATAGTAATCGAGCGATCGCTTCTCAATGCTCACTCCCTCAGCATGATAGTGATAGGGAGCATCAGCATGAGCTCCAATATGGACAGTCGACTTTATCCAAGAGAGGCTGAGGTGAGCTCCCTTGTCCCAGTCGAGCATGATTTGGCGCTCGAACGCCTGGTCCCCTGGGAAAACAGGGCTCTCGGGGCGAATAGGGGGAGAAATATCAATATAGCTCATGATTATGGCTCTCCAATTTTTGCTAAGGCCTCGCTAATACCTTGAACTCCACAGCTATTGGTGTGGGAAGCGCTCCGACCTCGACCGTAGTACGGGTCGGCCTAATCGAAGCAAAAACTTCATTGTACACTTCATTGTAAGCGGCGAAGTCGTGCTGCATATCGGTAAGAAACACCTGAATGTCGATGATTTTTTCGAGACTCGATCCAGCTTCCTCGAGGACTTTGCGGAGGTTTTCAATGACTGAACGCGTTTGCTCGCGGATATCGTAGCTGAGGAGCTTGCCATCTGGGTCGAAGACGGCCCCAGGAATCTCCTTGCTGCCTAGTCGCCTGGGACCGATGCCGGAGAGAAAGAGTAAATCGCCATAACGCCGGGCATGGGGGTAGGCTCCTACGGGTTCTGCAGCTTTCGTGCTGACGATCTCATAGTCCAGAGGGCCTATGCTTTTAATAGCAGGCGCTGTGCTTTCCAGGCTCACTCTCGAACGAGGGGTGGCTGGCCGGCTCAATCCTTCGAAATCAGTTAACTCTTCGACAAGCTCAGCCTGGCTACCTTCTTCCGAGCGAGCGTAGGCCTCGGGATCCGGAGCAAAAATGGGTCGAGTGGGTTTCAGACCTACCACCGCCGCTCCGCTCCCCATGACTGCTTCGTAGCCATAGACTCGTCCTTCAAAATCGTTCGACTGACCGAGCAGGCCATTCAGCCACCAGATCCCTTTGAACTTCATGTCGCCGTTGGCTTGCCTCGCAAAATCGCGTGCACACTGGGAAACGTCTTCGACGTGACCCATAGCCAGCATATCGAGTATCTTGCGATTCCATTCGTCGTCTTTTTTCGAGGAGAGGCGATCTTCCCGAGGATCGATCTTTTGGACGTGGAAACGGTTTGAAAGATTCGAGACCAAGACTACGACCGCACGCTTGCCTGAAGCAGCTAAGGCCCGAGCCGCAGCCTGACCGATTCTCGTCGTCTCTTCCTTTTCACTGTACATATTGCACGACACTATAGCCGCCGGCAGCTCATTATTGGGATTGAGGAGCTTCTGCGCGACGATGGTACCTGTATCGATAGGGAAGCCCCGATAATTGATCAGCCTTGTCTTGTAGGAGAGACGGGCGACTTCATCGGCATACTGCTCCGCAAAAGGAATATCACATTTGAACTGATAGGGAATGGAACCTAAGTCATGCCAGTTCTGGTCGACGTGAACCCAGGAAGGCTCAGGATCAGCCTGAAACATATAGCCGAGAATTGAAAGCCATTGAGTCGAAAAATATAAGATGAGATCGGCTTCTTTGGACGCTGACTCGATCTCTTTTTGAACTTCGGTATAGGCATCTCGAAGCCGCTGCCACGTAGGCGAACGTTCAGGAGCCAGGAGAATTTGCGGCATACCGCTGACTATGTAAGCCTGAGTAACTAGTCCTTCGTTCATCAACGCTGGCCCCCTAAGCTCGGATTCCACTCTACAACTGCATTACCGGTACCGATCACTGTTCCATAAGCGTGCACTTCGGCTCTGTAAGTTGGGACCCCCAAGGCTTCAAGCATCCAAGCTAGGCCTCCTGCTTTGGTTTCGGAACTGGCCATATCGATAAACTCAGGCATGATGTCGAGCAATTCCCGACACTGCCCCTTGCGCATCATGTCCAGAACTTTCATATCCCACAGATACTGGCCGTGGTGATGAATCCGCTCATAGGCCATGTCTTCGGGGATATCAGGTTCGTGCACAAAATGCCGGTGGGATAATGAGGAAGAAGCCAGTAGAACGCAGCGCTTACCTGATTCACTTATAGCAGCAGCGGTCGCCCGTCCCAGGGAAGCGGCCAGCTCTCCTCCGATTTCATTTGAGAAGTAAAAAGCCGCCTGATTTGCCGACAGGAGGACTACGGGTATATCCCAGTCTGGGTTAATCATATGCAGACTGATGATACTGCCATAGTCCAAGCGAAAATCTGGGTTTGTGACTACGCTCGTCGCCATGCCGGCTCGCTCGCAGGCAGCGCGGATACCGAGCGAAAGCTCGACATCCACGGCTACATCGTAGTGATAGCGAAAGAGATGCGGGAATATCGGATCTACCGAGAGGCCCTGGAATCGAGGGAGTCCCAGAAAATGCTGTCCTACATAAGTCGGCCAGTGGGGTGAATGGACAATCAAGACGTCGGGTGCGAGAGCCTTGATATTCTTCCTGCAACGTTCGTAACCCCAGCGCAGCATTTCCCAACCGCACTCGGCGCGAGCTTCATTTTGCGCTGGATTGTCGGCATACACCAAGTGAGGTGGATGCGGAGCTAAAACGCCAGCGATGATTTCGCCTTTGGCCATGGTTTCTCCCTTTAAATCTGCAAGCAAATATTCTTCTCTTCCGTGTAGAATTCAATCGAATGACGACCGCCTTCGCGACCAATTCCAGACGCCTTCATCCCTCCGAAGGGGACCCGAAGGTCGCGGTTCATCCAGGTGTTGACCCAAACTTGAGCTGCTTCGATGTCACGGGCTGCCCGATGGGCGGTATTGATATTTTGCGTCCAGATACTGGTTGCAAGGCCGTAACGAGTCTGATTGGCAAGCTGGATGGCTTCCTCGTAGGTCCGGAAACTACTGACTGTGACTACGGGACCAAAGACTTCTTCTTGGATGATTTCAGCGCTTTGATCGCTCACCAGCAAAACCGTGGGTTGAAAATAATAGCCTCCCTCGAGCTCCCCTTCCAACGAAAGCCGCTTACCTCCTGTCAATAACTTCCCCTGTCCGTCAGCCGTAGCACGCGAGATATATCCTTCCACTTTCTCTAGATGCTCCTGGCTTACAAGCGGTCCCATGAAAGTAGCCGATTTTTGGGGGTCCCCCACTTTGAGATTCTGGGCAGCAGCTACGAAAGCTTCAGAAAAGCGAGGCAGAAGGCTCTCTTCAACCAAAAGGCGCGAGGTGCAGAGGCAGATCTCTCCCTGGTTGAGGAAGCTTGAACGAAGACTGCCCCGCAGAGCAGCTTCCAAGTCGCAGTCCGCAAAAATAAGACCTGGATTCTTGCCGCCTAATTCAAAACTCAATTTTTTGTAAAAGGGCGCAGCTCGCTTGCCGATGCGAGCTGCGGTATCCGTTCCACCTGTGAAAGAAATAAGAGGCACGAGAGGGTGCGCAACCAAAGCATCACCGGCAGTTTCCCCTCGGCCAAAGACGATATTGCAAACACCGGGCGGGATACCTGCGCTATTGAAAAGCTCGGCCAGCATGAAGGCTGTCATGGGAGTTAGCTCAGATGGTTTAGCGACCACAGTGTTCCCTGTGGCCAGAGCAGGAGCTATCTTCCACGTGAGCAGATAGAGGGGCAAATTCCATGGAGAAATGAGGCCTGCCACGCCAAGCGGCTGCCGCATTGTATAGTTGATGATTTCAGGCGAAGTCTGAAACGCAGCTTCTTCCTGATGCAGGATTGCGCCGGCGAAAAAGCGAAAATTTTCGATGGCCCTTGGGATATCGACCATCCTAGCTAGCTCGATTGGTTTACCCTGGTCGCGGCTTTCTGCTTCTGCAAAAGCTTCGCTGCGCTCTTCAATGAGAGCCGCCAAGCGCAGTAGTATCGCAGCCCGTTCCTGGCGTTTGAGATTCTTCCAACTGCAGAATGCGCGAGCTGCTGCCTTCACAGCCGCTTCGACATCCTCCGCAGTGGAGTCGGGAAGACGACTATAGGCTTTTCCATCTCGAGGACAGTAATTATCGAGATATCTTCCATTCAATGGAGGAGACATCCGACCGTCAATGAAGTTGGCTATTGCTTCCATAATTATCCTGCCAGCCTTTCACGTAAGAGTCAGCTTGATAGTACCAGCGATCCTGATCGGGATCCCACTCGTCCCACGCTTGAATGTCTTGCATGCGATGTCTGAGCGAAGGCGGGATGAGTTCGCTCACGATAAAAGCTTTCTGTCTTTCCAGTGGATAAGGATTACGAAGCTCAAAACCTAAAACTCCAAGTACCCAGCGTGCAACATACCAGGTCGCGCGGGGGTCCCAACCATGAGCGATCTTGATGACCACGCCGAGACCTTCTGGATAATCAGGATGGAGAAGACTCAGTCCGAGCAAGCCGTCGGCACCTTCTTTAGCAATCACCTTACCCGCGCAAGATTTCAAAATGGTCGAATCCAGTCGATTGAAGCCACCGATATGATCGGGATACTGCACCATCGACTCCCAGATCCAATCTTCATCCTTTCGTACAGCCAGATCAGCAAAGAGCGCGGCTAACTCATTGACTGTCATACCTATCGTTGGCAAACCACAGCCGTCTTTAGCGACGATATTATGAGTCGGCGGAGCGCCTAAAATTTCATTTACCTTTTCAAGATAGAGCTGGTGAAATGGATGCTGGGGTAGAGTGTAGCCCACCCGCGGCCAATGCTTCAGGGCACAGGCGCGGATGATGGCAGCGTGTTTCCCCGAACAGCTATGGTACCAGCGCCTTGGACGACGCAGCTGCTTGCCGAATTGCATGAGAGGTAGAGCATGGGGGGTCTGAAGTAGACCGTATTCGGATGGCTTCAGGATATCTTTCACGGCTTCAATATGTATAGGTTCCGCGTTGTGTGACGCGATTGATACGGCCTTGGAGCTTGGGCTGAGATGAGGATCGAGATCTTTGGCTAGAACCTTGATCTGGACCGGCTTCATCATGGAGCGTCCATAGCAGAGGACATTCCCACCATAAGAATGGTAGAGATTCTTGCCTTTAAACCAAGCTATCGCCCCATATACTGTGACTTCAGGTACACCATTGCGCCGGTAATCGACGAGGGGCACCCAGGAATTCTCATGCATATCCCACATCCTAGGCCAGCAAAGGCCTGGTTTTACGCCAAAAAGCTTCCATACTGGCTTTTACAGCTCGATTGTCGTGATTGTTAAAGTCGAACCAGAGCATGAGTCGATCATCGGCATGGTACTTCGATCGAAGCTGTTCAGCGACATCCGTTGGATTTCCATAAACAGCATTCTCAACGGCTTCACTTACTTTGCGCGGATCGAGGGTGCCTTCCACTGCGTGCCAATAGTTCTCGATCGCCTTCCTAGCGGCAGCTTTCGCGTGTAGCCTTTGCTCTTCCTGGGACAGATGCTCGTCGCCGTTGATGAAAATCAAAGCGGTGCGAGGCATATAGCTTCGATGCCAAGGCCCTCCGTCGGGATGATAGCAGCGCCGCATTCTTTCGTGGGTGGCTTCTATAATTGTGCTCGGCGTGATGGAAAGATTGAAAACCCAGCTCGGGAAATAGCGATTGGCCAGCTCCTGCACGGCCGGATCATGCGATCCTGCAACAAGTTGTAGAAGCTTAAGGGGGGCTTGGAAAGGAATGACTCCTAAGCGGTCGAAAGTCCAGAAGGAGGGAATTACTATCGCTTCGGACTCCTCTTGCCTTGCATATTTTGCATTTTGATTGGCCGCGACGATTGTCTCCCATGTAGTCGCGTCTCTAATCGCTTCTTTCTTCAGGATCATGGCTTCGATGTCATCCGATCCAAAAGGTTTTGAACCGAGAGCACGCAGAAATATTTCGGTCGCACTTTGAAAGATCAGCCCCTTGATCGGCCCCCAGGCAAGCTCTTCCAGCTGATTGCGGGGTTTGATTCCATAAGGCTGGTTGGAAAAAGGAAAACGCCCTGCGGCGAAGCCCAAGAAAATCTTGCGAGTCTCGGCAACGTCCAGACTTTGCAAAGTGAGAAACGTTTTGAGTGCCTCTGCATGCGCTAAGGGGCCACCGTTACACAGTATATTGCGGATTGCCGAACCCACCTGGATTCGTTTGGTCCTCTGAAAAATTTTGTGGGCCAGCTGCAGAATGTCGGTGTTGAGACCGATTTCACCCTTAAACTGAGGAATGACCGCCCCTGGGTTGAGCTTCTGCACTTCGCATGAAAGATGGGACTCCGCGACCCATGCGGTTTCAAATCCAAGTCGGTCAGCGAGTTGGAGCTGATCAAAAAAATTTTCGAACATCTCTTTCTCGCTGGGTATGACGGCATCAACCTCAGTCTGGCAGATCGAAAAAAAGACATCGAAGTTCATAGGCTCCCCGTGCGCCCACCATCGATGGGTAGGTTTATTCCATTTATGTAGGCGGCCATGTCTGACGAAAGAAACGTGCAGGCATAAGCTAGTTCCCTAACTTCTGCAAAGCGCCGAGCCGGGATTTCAGCTTTCATCAGCGTCTCAAGCTCTTCTCGAGTTTTTTGCGTTCTGCTCATCTGCCTGCCGATAATTTGCTCGAGCCGATCCGTGACCGTGAAGCCAGGCAAGACATTATTTACGGTAATCCCATAGGGACCTAATTCATAAGCTAGGGTCTTGGCCCAATTTGCTACAGCCCCTCTCACTGTATTGGAGACTCCGAGTCCGGGTATGGGAACTTTGACGGAAGTAGAAATGATATTAATGATACGTCCAAATCGACGCTCTTTCATGCCCGGTGCCAAAGCTTGGACGAGCAAAGTGGGGGTAAGGAGATGCTGATGGAAAGCAGTCTCCAGCTCTTCGACGCCCGCATCTAACAAAGGACCAGGGGGCGGCCCTCCACCGTTGCAGAGCAGAATATCAACATCGCCGCCTATGTCAGCAATTACATGTTTAACTTCATCTAGCTTACTGAAGTCGCAAGCTATCGCGCGGTGCTTTCCTTTACTGCCAGGGAGACCTGCACATGTTTCCTGAAGCTCTGCACTAGGTCTAGCCAGAAGTGTCAATCGCGCACCGGTTTTAGCAAAAGCTTCAGCACAGGCTCGACCAATTCCCTTTGAACCTCCGCAAATAAGAGCGTGTTTACCCGCCAAGGTTTCGGAAGAAAAATCCATCGCTAGCCTCATCATCAAAGGGCATAAAGTGCTGAGGTTATACCGATCCACTTCCGAACTTGCAATCTGCGACTTCGCCAGAAACTTGATTAGCACCACATCCTATGAAACAACAGAAGAAGGGTCGCTCATATTCACCGTCAAAGCGGAGAGGTTACTGCGGCCTTTCGGTGAAAATTTTGTCCTTTGCATCGCTCGTTTTTCCTGCTTCGTATCCGATCCAGAGTTTCCCAGTCAATATTTATGAGTCAAAGCTCTGAAAAAAACGGGTTCGGTCTTTGAAGGAAAAAGGAAAATGAAATGACTCAGGGGTCCGGAAGTGCAAGTGCGCTCAGTGTCCAGATTTTAGCGTCTTCTACGGAGACTGCTACAGACGCCGTCAAGATTCTACGTGAAGCCGCCTTACCCTATCAGATTTTTGAAAAATCAGAAGATCTCCTGCAAGCTCTCGAAGCAAGTCCCGGGGTCTTGCTCTTTGTAGAGAATGTGCTCGATGAAGATCTGCTCAAAAAGCTCAGGGTGAGACTAGCAAATCAAGCTGCCTGGTCAGACATTCCCGTCATTGTTACTCGCAAAATTTTTGCCTCGGAATCCACGAAGCCGACTCCTTGCCAAATACTTACAGCCTTGAATAACGTCACCATACTCGAAGGTTCTTTAACTTTCATAACCTTGCTGAGCGTCGTGCGCACAGCTTTAGCAGCAAGGAAAAAGCAACTAGAGATCAGGAACTTGATCGAAAGAGAGCGTGCTATTCGACAGACCGTGGAACAGACGAGTCGTATCAAAGATGAATTTCTCGCTACCCTATCCCACGAGCTGCAGACACCTCTCAATGCAATAGTAGGATACTCCGAACTGCTGCCTCTAGAAGATCCGAACTCACCGGCTTTTTCCGAGGCAATTGAACAGATCAACCGCAATGCCCACATTCAGTCTCAGTTGATCAACGACATCCTCGATCTTTCTAACATCATTACAGGCAAGCTCGGCCTGAGGGTTGAGCCGGTTTGTATCAAAGAACTCGTCAATGACGTCATTAGAGGGTTTCGCTGCGCGGCTAAAGCTAAGAGTCTGTGCCTGCACGTAGATCTCGACGAAGCTAAATCCATTCTTTTGGCTGACGCATCAAGGCTACGTCAGGTCATATGGAACCTGTTTTCTAACGCTATCAAATTCACTCCAGAACATGGCCACATCTGGATTTCTCTCCGCGAGGAAGACGAGCATCAACGCCTTACCATCAGCGATACAGGTAAGGGAATCGAGCATGAGTTTCTGCCTTTTGTATTCGACTTATTTCGCCAGCAGGAGGCTGGCTTCAATCGCACTTTCGGCGGCTTGGGTCTTGGTCTTTCTATTGTCAGGCACTTGGTCGAAGCTCACGGGGGCGAGGTTCATGCCCAAAGCCGTGGCCGCGGGGAAGGGGCAAGTTTTACGATCGTGCTTCCCGTCCTACACAAAGAGTCAAGCGCACCTCTCCTCTATGAATCACTGCAAAAAAGCGACGATCACGACGCAGGTTTCACGCTTTACTAGGTCATTACATTGCTAGAAAAATACCTCAGCTTATTAGGCGCGCGACATATTGCACCTGAAGCTGATCGAGGGTAAGATAAGGAGGCACAAATAAAAAATAAAAAGTAAACATGACTTAAGTAGGCCAACGGATGGCGCAGAGCTTTCGTTCCTCTCCCCTTTCCTTTGCTTTTGACCTCTCTATTCAGAAATACTTCCCTAGTCTGCTCTCTTTGCTAGTACTAGCTGTTTTTTTTACACTGCCAGTTCCAAAAAAGCCCTTGGACTCCCTGAAGAGTGTCTTCGGCACCGACGACCGCCGTGAACTCGAACTCAGTCATACTCCGTTCGGAGCCATTGGTAGAATCGAGCTCCAAGCCCCCGGCATCATCCCATGGCTGAATGCCAAGGGAACCCCTATCTGCACGGGTACGCTCGTCAGCCGTGATCTAGTTCTCACCAATTCCCACTGCCTTCTAGATCGAGAAACAGGGCAGCTCACAAGCAAGACCGTGTGGTTTCGGCCTTCTTTTGGCAAGGAAAAAGCTGATGTCGGGGCGCGTGCTGTCAAAGTTTGGATGGGCACTTTGCACCCGTCGCGAGAGCGGGCTCATGATTGGGCTCTGATTAAAATCGATCAGCCTTTCGGTGAGACCTATGGTTGGCTCGACTTTGCCCCACTTTGGGAAGACCTCCCCTTTAGTTCGAGCTCGGTCTCTTTTATCGCCTATGCAACGGACTATAGAGACGGGGGGGTACCGATCATTCATTCTGATTGTCGTCTCACCGCTTTCGATAGTCGGGGCTCCTATTTTCGCCACGACTGTGACATGAATGCAGGATCTTCGGGAGGACCTCTGCTCAGATTTAGTGCTGGAAAACCTTATATTCTAGCTATAAATGCTGCTCATGTTACTCCAGCAGCCGTGAGCTACCTCGCTACTTTTTCTCCTCAGTTCGCCAATATCGCAATTGGCTCGACTCGATTTGCCGGTCTTATCGAAGCTCTCCGCAAAGATGTCGCCATCGCTGACATTTCTTCGATTAGAACTTTCGATCTCAAGACTGATGGAGACAACCCAAGTCTTGAACCTGAAACCTCAGCCTCGACTCTTAGCTCTCCACCGGCTCACTGAGCGAAAATTCTTAAATATCTTTAAAGCATGGAACTGATTTTGCATCAAACTCGATAGTGCATGTGCAGACCTGCAAGTCGCATTCGAGCCACCAACATGCCTAAAGGAGTTTAATACAGCTGCTTCGACGCGGAATACGAGGAAATCTTGAGACGAGAAACGCTTTTCAAAGATCATTACTTTTAGCGAACTACTTGCTCTAGATTATCTATACACCAGAAGTTCCAATAGTTTAGATAGCTTGCCTCTTACGTCAAGATCTCTAGATTGCGGCCCTGACTGAAGCTGCTAGTCTATATAAATGAAACAGCTCAGGAGGTCCTAATTTAAATGAAAAACCGAATTAGAATATTGATACGTGCCTTGCTCGTCTTCTTTACTTTGGGTATGGCTGCAGAAATTTACGTTTCACAAGAAGCCTTCGCACGGGCTGGAGCCAAGCGTTCAATGGGACGGCAAATGCCTAGTTCGCAGCGGACTGCGCCACCACCTCAGCAGTACAATGGAGCTCCATCTCAGCCGCAAAAAGGCGGCTTTATGAAGGGATTAGCAGGAGGCATAGCTGGTGGTTTTCTGGGCAGCATGCTTTTTAGTTCTCTGGGTCATGCCGGTGTTGGCGGATCTGGCGGAGGAGGCGGAATTGGTCTCATCGAGATCCTTCTTTTAGCTGGACTGGGCTATCTCCTCTATAGGATGTGGAAGAATCGTCAGTTGCAAACAGCTGGCGGAGCACCTAGTTCAGGTTTAGGAGCTGGAGGCTCAACATGGCAGAAGCAGTGGGCTCCGCAAGCGGGCTACGGCAACAATACCGGAGCCTTTGCGCAAAGCCTAAATCCGACAAGCCCAATCACGAGTGAGGAAGCTAGCGACATCTTTTTTCGCATCCAGGCCGCCTGGACTAGGCGTGATTTGGGTTCGGTAAGGCATTTGCTAGGCTCTGATATTTCGCGGACCCTTGACGACGACATAAGCGTATTGAAGCGTGATCAGCGGATCAATCGCCTCGAGAATATCTCGATCAGACAGGTTGATGTTCGCGAATCTACCCAGGAAGCCGGTGAGGATTTGACTCGCGTCCGCTTTGTGGCGAATCTACTCGATTACACTGTCGATGAATCGAGTTCCAAGGTCCTCGAAGGCAGTGATACTGAACCCGTTAAGTTTGAAGAAGAGTGGATTTTTGGACGCTCGAGCTCCAACCCAAGCGAAGCTTGGAAGCTCGTTGGTATCCAGCAGGTTTAAGTTCTTCTGGCACTTCAGGTGATTCCTCCAAAAGCAATAACCAAAAGCAAGGGCCCGCTTTCAAGATAAGCAGGCCCTTTTTTGATTTAGATTTCACGGGATCATCTTAATGGAGACCACTAGGCCTTGATTTACCTGCTAAGC
>JBGSTX010000349.1:0-9998 GCA_041736305.1 Oligoflexus sp.
CGAGCGAGATGCTCTTGAGCGTGATCAACGATATCCTCGATTTTTCAAAGATAGAAGCCGGCAAAGTCGATCTGGAGGTGGCGCCCTTCGATATTCGGACCGTGATCGAAGAGGTCAACGATCTCTTTGGCGAAAGCGCCGCCTCATCGCGAGTTCTCCTCACCAATATCTTCAGCCCTGGAGTTCCGGAAATTCTCTGCGGAGATTCGGGTCGCCTGCGGCAAATCCTGTCGAACCTCATCAGCAATGCTCTAAAGTTCACCGATCAAGGCTCAGTCGTAGTCCGCACCCGCATGGAGGAAGAGTCTAGCGACGGCGTACTCTTGCGTTTTGAAATAGTCGATACGGGAGTTGGGATCAGCAGTGAAACTAAGCCAAAGCTCTTTGCTGCTTTCTCACAGGCCGATACTTCGACGACGCGGCGTTACGGTGGTACGGGTCTCGGCCTTGCGATCTGTCGTCTGCTCGTTCATCTTATGGGCGGTGACATCGGAGTGCAGAGCGAACCCGGGCGAGGCAGCACTTTTTGGTTCACGGTGCGCATGAACAAGGCTGCGAGTTCAGTCGGAGCGTACCTCAGTCAGTTTTATGATCTTCTGCACGATAAAAAGGCGCTCATCGTCAGTCCTGATCTGCGTTTTCGGCGTCTCCTTGTTGAGCAATTGCAGATTGTCGGCATGCCTAGCCAGACTCTGATGGATCCCGCGCAACTGAAGGTGGCCCTCGACGCTCATAATGGATATCAGGTTGTGCTCTATGATGGACGCAGCGGCCCTTCAGCTTTGCAGCAGCTTAGAGAAGCTCTCGATGGTCAGCCTTGCATTTGTTTTCTACCGCTCGGCACGCGCGATGCTACAGGAGACGACTGCCCCTATTCCTCCATACACCTCGGCAGTCTCCATCAATCTTTGCTTTACCGCTCTTTGACGGAAGCTCTTTATCACAAACATCAACAGCCGCTTCCCTGTCTGCCGAGTTCCATGCGGACTCCCGTGCCTCAGCGACAAAACGCGGGCTCGCTGCCCAACCTTCATCGTTCTGATGTTCGCATCTTGATCGCTGAAGACAATTCGGTCAACCAGAAGGTCGCGTTGCAGATGCTGGAAAAACTGGGGTTTAAGGCCGATGTCGCCGCCAACGGCCGCGAGGCTCTGGCAGCTGTTCAACAGGTGGGTTACACTCTGGTCTTCATGGACTGCGAAATGCCTGACATGGACGGATTTGAGGCGACGCGTCGCATCAGGGCGCTCCCGACTGGACAGCGGCACGTTCCTATCATTGCGATGACGGCCTATGCCCTGCAGGGCGATCGAGAGCGCTGCATCGCTGCAGGCATGAGCGATTATCTGCCCAAACCCATACGCCTCGCTGATCTGCACAAGGCCCTGGCTCGTCATCTCGAAGGCGATGACGAAAGTCTCGGCGATAGCAGTATGCGTGCGGCTTGTTCTGAGCAGCCCTCCACGATCCTTAATTTGGAGGTTATTGAAGGCCTCAAAGAAATAGACGACGGTAGCTTTCTCGCCGAACTGGTCGGTCTCTTCATCCAGGCCACGCCGAGAATCTTTCAGGCGATCGATGAGGCCTTAGAACTTGGAGATTTCGGGAAGGTGAGCAGCGCCTGCCACAAGTTGAAGGGCAGCTGCGGCAACGTCGGGGCCGATACGATGGCGAGTCTATCGAGTATGATGGAAGTCCGAGCGGAAAAGAACAGTCTGAAAGACTGCCGGATGCTTCTAGAAAGGCTTAAGGTGGAATTTCACCAGGTGGGAACCGCGCTGATCAATCTGCTTCCCGCCGGTTCACTCAGCTGTCTGGGAACTACTGACGAAGGCTCGGGCCTTTCGCATTAGACGCGCTTTTGTCGAGGGACTATTTAAGAGCTCAGGGTCCAGAAAAAAATAGTTCCCTCTCCCGGAGCTGATTCTAACCACAAATGCCCGCCGTGGGTTTCGACGATGCGGCGGGCAATGGTGAGCCCGGTCCCGGTTCCCTTACCGAATTTTTCGCTGCCCAGGCCTCGCTTAAATATAGAGAAGATACGTTTCTGCTGGTTGGCGGGAATGCCTATGCCGTTATCCTGGATGAAAAACACCAAACTCTCTTTGTTCCGGAACTTTTCTTGACGGCAGCCTACCGTGACCCACTTGTCCTCCTTGTCGTTATATTTTGCTGCGTTGAGCAGAAGGTTGTAGAAAACCTCGCCGACTTTGTGCCGGTCGCAGATCACTCGCGGGAGAGGCTCTGCCTTTATCAAGCGCACACCTCTTTCAGTGAAGAGAGCCTGCAGGCGCAGGATCACATCGCTCAGCAGCTCGTTCAAGTCGGTCTCCTGCCTGGCTAAAGCAAGTCGGCCGAGCCTTGAATACTGATACAGGCCGTCTATGAGAAGTTCGGTCTTCTCGCCCAGCTTTTGGATAGTTTGCAGCCGCTCTTGGGATGCGATCGAAAGCTTAGGACCCTCGTCGATAGCTACGAACTGAGCGTAATTCCGCATTCCCCGTAGAGGTTCTTTGAGATCGTGTGACGCTATCGATGCGAATTCGTCGAGTTCGGCATTGCTGCGTTTCAGCTCAGAATTGAGACGCTCGAGCTCCTCTGAAACTATTAACATGCGCAGATCGGCTGCGGCTTCGACCACGCCCTTGTCCCAGGGTGCAGAACGCTGCCTTTGCACCTCTTTCCAACTGGCGAAGGAAGTCCTTGGGTGCAGTCTATTTGAAATCGGATCTTCGACTTTTTCAGGCTCGCCCGCCCAGTAGACAGTCCGAACAATTTCTGGCCGGAACCAGAGAAGATAAGCACCGCTATTAGCCAATGGTACCGCGAGCAGCCCAGAGGCTTTTTCGAAATAGTCCTCCGCCGGCCCGTAAACTCGGGCGAGATGATCTGTGCTGAATACATCGCCAGGAGCCCTCAGCTGCAAGTAAGTTTGCAAGGCATCGAGCTGCTGAGGTTCTGGTCCTTCTCCAAAGCGTTGCCAGCTGCCCTGCAGGTTGAAAGCTGCCCCGCCGGCTCCAACTATATCTAGCAGATCGCTGCCCAGCATTTCCAAAGCCTTCAAGAGGCCGCGTTCTTGAAAGTGAAGTCGAATTTTTGCAAGTTTTTCGCGTAGGATGGCCCTCTGCTGCGACTGCTGACGGGCTTGAATCGTGTGCAGCTGTTGCGAGACGAGCTGACCAATAAAGCGGCAGGCTGATCGCGCTTGAAATGAGACAAAGTGGGGGGAACTGTGATGGCACGCTAGCAAGCCCCAAAGTCGATCTTCCTCCATGATGGAAATCGACATCGAAGCGAAGACACCCATGTTGCGGAGATACTCGAGATGAACTGGGGATACGCTGCGCAGAGTCGAATGACTTAAATCGAGAGGCGTTCCACCCGGCTGCTGTATACTCGGTATAATCGGAGCCGGCGTATAGGCGACATCTGCAATGAGGCGCAAACTGTTCAGGCTGTAGAGGCGGCGCGCTTGCGCCGGTATATCGCTGGAAGGGAAATGCAGCCCGAGGTAGCTGTCCATACCAGTATGCAGAGCCTCGGCCACCACTTTACCATGCCATTCCTCGTCAAATTGGTAAACCATGACCCGAGCAAAGCTGGTTAGACGAGCCACCTCTTCGGCGCTTATCTGCAGAGCAAGCTCAGCCGTATTGGCTTTTTCCAGCCTCGACATCGAATGCTGGACCGCATGGTAAAAGGTGATGAAAGATAGGTCTTCGTCTCCCTGACGTGGCTCAAGTTCAAGGACGAGCAGTCCCTGCAGGCGATGAACTATCCCTTCGAAATCCAATTGCTTTTCAGCGGTCTGGATCTTAATTGCCATCGGATTCGCAGCTTCGAGGCGTCCTGAGTTGAGGACCGACTCTAATACTCTAGCGCTCTCAGGGCTCAGCATGTCCTGCAGGGGGCGACCAAGAAAGCTTGCAGCGGGAGCGCCTAAAAATTCCTGAGTATTGGCGCTGATGTGAGCGATGGTGAGATCGGGTTCTTGAAGGGCGAAAAAAAGACCGTGGCTTTGGATAGCCCCAGGTATATGGATCGGTTCGCGTTCGCAGGCGTCTCGCGCTTGCTCATTCATTCTGGGGGGCTCCCATATCGTGGGCAGAAAGGGTGATACAGCTGACGAATGCTTGAAAGGTCGCGCGAGCTGCTGTAAAAGTGCTTTCGCTCTCACTACTTTGTTCAGACCAGGCCTCGATCGCTGCGGCAAATGAATGCCACTTAAGCTGCGTATGCGAGCCGTATAGTGCAAAGAAAGCTTGAGACTCAAGAGGAAGCTTGCTTTTGTGCAGAATGCGACGGATCATTTGGGCGCCGAGCGTGGCTCCCTCGAGAACATAGAGAGTTCCCCAGGCTGCAGCAAAGCTATCGATTTCAGGAAGCTGCTGCCAGGCTTCGAGAGCTTGAGGATCTAGGTCAAGTTTTCGAAGATCTTCATGCAGAGCTGGTGCTTTGATGCGAGCTCCGATATCAAGGTCCCAGTGAGCAAAATCGGCTGTAAAGCGCAGCAGCCGCGTTTCGAGAGGAGCGTAGAGTCTTAAATAAGCGCTCAGAATTTGGCCGTAAGTATCGCTTGTGATATCCGGACTCACCAATCTCTTCATAAGCGGGAGTGAGTCGAGTTTGGCGTGGAGAGCCTGAGTTTCTTGGCGTAGGTGACTCATAATCTGGCTTTTTGCGGTGTGCATCGGTGGGCTCGAAGGTGCAGATTTTAACTTTTGACACAGCTTCAGAGACTCTAAGTCAAAGCGGGGATTATGTCAGCAGAAGAGCTGCAGGAAAAAATTCTTTTAGTTGAAGACAGCCTGAGTGATGCCGAGGTGGTCGAGCGATTTTTGCAGGTTGCGACTCGCAGCGACTATATCGTGACGCGCGCGGCATCCCTGGACGAAGCGCTCACGGCCCTATCTACGCGGAAATTCGCTGTGATTTTGCTCGATTTGAATCTCCCTGATAGCCTGGGTTTAGAGACTTTCGAACAGGTCTATAGTACACAAAAGTCGAAAACTCCTATCGTGGTCATGACGGGCTTGGGCGACGAAGAAGAAGGTGCCCATATGGTTCGAGGGGGAGCCTATGACTTCATGGTTAAGGGTAGCTTCGACGCTCCCATTCTCCGCAAGGTAATTCGCTATGCGCGCGAGCGCTTCGCCCTTATTCAAGAATTGGTATCGGTCCGTGAGCAGGAATTGCTGGCCCGCGAGCGCGAATCGCGCGAGCACGAGCTGCGTATCCTGGCAGAAATGACCAACAGCACTTCGTCCTCTACGCAGGCTCCACGCCCCCTTTTCGATACAGTACCTGCATACTTTGCCAATCTAGTGGCCTCCTACGGTGAGCTCCTTGAAATGGCGCTTGAAAGACGGATATACAGCGACAAGAGTGTCAACTTCACAGAAAGACTGAAGAAATTGGCTCATGAGCTGGGCCACCAGCGCGCTAGTCCAAAAGACCTTGTGAAACTGCACAGCCGCGCTTTGCAGAAACGCACAGAACAGGAAGGTCAAACCCTCAAGCATCAGGCCTATATCGAAGAGGGGAGGCTTCTGCTGCTCGAATTAATGGGTTACATCATCGAATATTATAGGGCTCCATCCAGTTCGTAAAACAAAGGTCGCGACAAGATTAGAAGCCCTATGCAAATATCTCGAGAGGAGGCTATAAAAGCCAAGATAAGAGCTGTTCAGGAAGAGGAATCCATGGTCGAGCAAAAGCAAGCGAGCAATGTAACTCCCGGAATACGCAAAATAAGCACTGGTATTCCTGGCTTTGACCTCATATCTGAAGGGGGTATGCCAGAGGGGGGAATGACTCTGCTTTCGGGTACAGCGGGTAGCTGTAAGACGGTTTTTGCTACCCAGTTTCTCGTCGAAGGAATTAGGCAGTTTGGTCAAGCTGGAATTTTTGTAACCTTCGAAGAACGGCCGGCTCGCATTCGCTCCCACATGACCAGCCTCGGCTGGGAAATTGCCAAATTCGAAGAAGAAAATAATTGGGCCTTCGTCGATGCTTCGCCCTATACGGACGGCGCGCAGGTCACGACTGGAGAATTTAGCCTCGAAGGTCTGATCGCCCGCATCGGCTACGCTATTCAGAAGGTCGGCGCCAAACGCGTAGTCATGGACTCGCTCGGTACCATGTTTCATCAAGTCATGGATCCTGAGCGGCTTCGCACCGAACTCTTTCGCGTGGCATCAGCTTTGGTCAATCTCGGCGTTACGACGATTCTGACTGCCGAGCGCGATTCTGACGATTCGGCAATCATGCGCTATGGCGTCGAGGAGTTTGTTGCTGACAACGTTATTATCTTGCGCAATACCCGCGAAATTGACAAGCGGCATCGGTCGGTCGAGATACTTAAGTTTCGCGGTACGCGGCATCAAAAAGGGGAATTTCCCTTTACGATAGTCGACAAGAAGGGCGTCGTCATCATCCCTATGTCGAGTATCAAGTTACAGCAAAGCTCTTCGGCGAAGCGCATTACCAGCGGTAATTTGGCTCTGGATAACATGTGTGGAGGTGGACTCTTTGCCGATTCCATCGTGCTTATCTCAGGTGCTACTGGGACTGGGAAGACGCTTACAGTCACGCAGTTTCTGGGGGGAGGAGCCCGTTTAGGCGAACGTTGCCTCTTGTTCGCGTTTGAAGAAAGTAAGGAACAAATCTTCCGCAATGCGAGTTCTTGGGGATATGACTTTGAAGATTTGGAAAAGAAAGGTTTTTTGAAAGTCGTCTGCGATTATCCGGAAGTTACCAGCCGAGATGAACATTTCTTGAACATCAAAGACCATATGGAAGCCTACAAACCGACTCGAGTTGCTATCGATAGTCTCTCGGCTCTCGAGCGGGTTATGAGCCACAAGGCTTTCAGGGAACTCGTTATTTCGCTAACGTGCCACTTTAAAGATTTGGGTGTGGCGGGTCTCTACACTTCGACAACGCCGGCGTTGACGGGTGGTAGTACGATTACTGAAGCGAATATCTCAACTATCACCGACAGCATCATACTTTTGCGCTATGTTGAGATCCTAGGCGAGATGCGACGCGGACTGACTGTTTTGAAAATGCGTGGTTCTGCCCATAACAAGGAGATACGTGAGTTTACGATCGACAGCCAGGGCATGCACATCGGCCGACCTTTTAAGAATTTGAGTGGAATCTTGGCAGGAAATCCTTCTCTCGTGAATGCTGGTCAAGAAATTAACCGGATCGATTCGCTCTTCGGCGACCTAGGCGCAAGAAATCAAACTGACTCCTAATGGATAGAGGTTAAGAGTGGAACATGAGACGCAAGCTCGTCTTGGTATGAGTGAAAGCGGAGATCTTAGCCTGAAGCGCTTCCGTTTTCGCCTCTACGTGTCCAGAGAAAATAGTACGGCGGATCAAGCGATTAAAAATCTCGGCAAGATTTGCCATCAGCTCGGACTCAACATTTGCGATGTTGAAATTATCGACGTATACGCGCAACCGAACCGAGCTGAGATCGATAGAGTTATTGCCATACCGACCCTGATCAAGAGCGATCCCCTTCCGGTGATACGGATCATAGGGGACTTACGCGACAGTCAGAAGGTTTTAGAGACTTTTGGTTTTTCGCAGGAGGCGCAGCCGGGCTGAGGTTTTATGAGAGTGTGAGGCCGGGCCCCACCATAGTTTCAGGGCGTACTTTTTTATCGAAGTCGTCGGCGCTCATGAGCTTCAGTTCTAAGACGGCTTCTTTCAGACTTATATCGCGTTCATGAGCAAGCTTGGCTACCTTCGCCGCTTGATCATAGCCGATGATGGGATTGAGTGCGGTGACTAGCATGAGTGAGCGACTTACGTTGCGCTGCATGACTTCACCTTGAGCCTCGAGGCCTTCGAGGCAATTCTCTCGAAAGCTCACCATCGCATCGCTCAGGAGTTGGATCGACTCGAGCAGGCTGTGAATAATCACCGGTTTAAATACATTCAGCTCGAAATGTCCTTGGCTACCCGCCAAACCTATCGTCACATCGTTGCCCATCACGCGCACGGCGACCATCGTCAGGGCTTCAGCTTGGGTGGGATTTACTTTGCCAGGCATAATAGAACTTCCTGGCTCGTTCTCAGGGAGGTGAACTTCGCCCAGCCCGCAGCGAGGCCCGGAGCCGAGCAGGCGAATGTCGTTAGCTATCTTGAAACAACTGCTTGCAAGAGTGCGCAGAATGCCACTGATGTGCAGTAAAGCTTCGTGGGCAGCGAGAGCTGCAAATTTATTGTCTGCCGTCCGGAAGGAATGTCCGCTCAAGCTGGCGATGATCTTCGCTACGGTCGCTGCATACTGAGGATGCGTGTTGAGACCCGTTCCCACCGCGCTGCCACCGAGAGCAAGTTCATAAAGAGGCTCGAGACCCTCGCGCAAGCGCTCTTCGTTGAAGGCGAGCTGCGCTGCGTAGCCGCTGAGCTCCTGTCCGAAAGTGAGAGGCGTTGCGTCCATCAAGTGGGTGCGGCCAATTTTTACGAGGTCTTTGTACTCTTCAGCTTTTCGCTCGAAGGCTGTGCGAAAATCTTTAAGGGCCGGGAGGAGGCGGCTCTGGATTTGATCGACAGCGACGACGTGCATTACGGTGGGAAAGACGTCGTTTGACGACTGCGATTTGTTGACGTCATCGTTTGGGTGGACGGGTTTCTTTGTACCGATGGTACCACCGCTCAGTTCGATAGCGCGGTTCGCAATCACTTCGTTGGCGTTCATGTTTGTTTGAGTGCCGCTCCCGGTCTGCCAAACGACTAATGGAAAATGCTCATCCCAACGTCCAGCGATCACCTCGTCGCAAGCTCTACAGATTAACTCAGCGCGCGGCGCTGGTAAAAGCCCGAGCTGGGAGTTCGCCATAGCAGCAGCTTTCTTAACCAATCCGAAAGCCTTGATTACAGGTGGACTGAAGCGTTGCCCACCGATTTTGAAGTTCTCTAGCGAGCGCTGGGTCTGTGCGCCCCAGTAGCGATCTGCAGCTATCTCAACTGCGCCCATGCTGTCTGTTTCGCTGCGAAATGCCATCTTCAACTCTCCTCGAGCGATTTCTTGTTTGCTACTTTCTTTTTCTAATGCAAATCCTGTGCAGAGAGCCAGAGCTAGTTTTGGAGAGAGTTGGGAGATTCGAAAGAATCACTGGTTCGATAAACCTCTTGGACACAATGATCCGGGACCTGCAAGATGCGGCGTTCAGCCTACGCATGCAAGCTCTTACCCACCTGTTTCAACGTTTGAACGGACCGCCCATGATGTTGCCGGAGACCTCCATAAAAAGGTTCAGATTGTAAGCTCTGGAGACCAAGCCGAATTGGATCGGACGGTCGCAGAACGCCTCATGGATGCTCTTATTCATCTCGTGCGATGGGAGCAAGTGGGCTCGAAGCCTTGAAGGCTGACGGCGCCTTCACAATGGCTCAAGATGAAACGTCTTCAGTTGTATACGGAATGCCCAAGAAGCGGTAGACAGAGGGGCAGCGTGTTTTGTACGTGATTTAGCTCAGATGCGGAGAGTTATTTTAGAAAGCTTGAGTCTAAAACACTACAAGCGCCGCGCTAAGTAGCCTAGAGCCTTTCGCGAAATCATCGAATGCTAAGAATTCAATATCGTTGAATCCATCCCCACTCACGGAGTTTGATCTTCTAGGGAACTTACCTGAGAGAGCAGGTAATGTCCTCGCGTGTTATCACGAATGCGAGCGGATCTTTTTTTCGCTTAAAGGTGACCTGCAAAGGCAGTATTGCAGGGCAGAAACCGGATCTAGCCGTCTGTCTCATCTAGCATTCATGATTGAAGACCCGTATTATGTCTAAGCTTGTAAAATGAGTATTTGAGTGAGGAAGAACTATGCCAAATTCACAAGTTCGTGCCTGCGCAAAGAGATTTACTATTCAAGCTGCAACACTAGGAACACTGGCCTTCAGCATGCTGCTCTCGGTGTCAATTTCTGCTGAAGTTTGGGCAAAAACAGCCAAAACAAAAGCAGAATCTTCTCATCGC
>JBGSTX010000384.1:0-19226 GCA_041736305.1 Oligoflexus sp.
TTGCCGCGGGCCTTCTTCAAATATTCCATCTTGAGCTGGGTAACTATAAAGCGCGCGTCGGCTGGCATACTGTACGAGAGAGCAATATTGCCGGTCAATTCGGCAAGATTTGCCAGAGCTACAGCATGAATGCTTTGCAGGTGGTTCCTGACCTTAGGGATATCTTCGAGAGTCACTCGAGCGTAACCGGCTCGCAATTCTTCTATCGAAGCCGGAATGGAGCCCGTGTAGGGTGCAACCCGGCCGACCCCCTTGCTGAATACGCGCTTGCCGCCTGGGAGACGGTGTAAGCGATCCCAGCTTGATTTGACAAGGTTCATTTCCGCAGGGTTAAAAAGATTTTTGATCGAAGAAAACTGAAACATCAGGTCGCTCCTCCTTTCTGATTTATTTCGAGAAGTTTATAGCACGTCCTGGTTCCCTGTCAGCAGATACTCTCACTTGTTTGGAGATTAGCTGTTCCAAAATCCAAGAAATGAGCCGATGATGAGGCAGCACGAGAAGGAGGCATATTTTGAAAATACTGATCACAGGCGCGACGGGATTTGTAGGGAGAGCTCTCAGTCTTGAGCTCAGCAAGCTGGGACATCAGCTTACGGCCGTAACACGCGATCCTCGGCGACTGAAAGAAGGTGACTGGGAACTGCCGATGGAAGCGGTTGTCTGGAATCCGGCCTATGAAGTCTGTCCTCTTGATCTGGAAGACTATGATGCCGTTGTGCATCTGATGGGCGAATCAGTCGCCTCTGGACGTTGGACCGAGGAACGCAAGAAAGCCATCTATGACTCGAGAGTATTGGCCAGTCGGAATCTGATTCAAGCGATCGAAAAAAGGCGTAAGCCGCTCCCCTGTCTCATCTCCGCTTCGGCTATCGGCTACTATCCTGGCGACAGTCGCGAAAGCTTCGATGAGTCGCACGCGCCGGGCACAGGCTTTTTAGCCAAGGTATGTCAGGACTGGGAGGCAGCCGTCCTGTCTGGAAAAAATGTCGAACGAAGCACTGTCTTGCGCATAGGCGTGGTGCTCGGCGCTGAAGGCGGAGCCCTGCAGAAGATGGTAACGCCCTTTAAATATGGGGTTGGAGGTGTTCTCGGCAGCGGTGAGCAGATGATGAGCTGGATTCATCGGGATGATCTGGTATCGATCATTTTGCGGGCGCTCGAGGATAAGCGCTACGAAGGCCCTATCAACTGCGTAGCGCCGCATCCTGTTCGCCACCGTGAGTTTGTTACGACCCTGGGCAAGGTGCTGCGAAGACCGACAGCTCTCCCGGTTCCCACTCCTGCCTTGCGGCTTGCACTCGGTGATATGGCTGGACTCGTGCTTGAGAGTCAGTCGGTGCGTCCAGCGCGACTCGAAGCTCTAGGCTTCAAGTATACCTATCCCGAACTTGAACAGGCCCTGGTCGAAGCCTGCAACGTGGTGACCAGTAGAGGTCATCCTTTGCCTTGCATGCGCCTGAGCGCAGTGCAGTTCATCGCCCGGCCTTTGGAAGATGTGTTCGACTTTTTCTGTGACCCCAAGAATCTCGAAAAGATTACGCCGCCGCTGCTGCGCTTCAATATCAAGAACATCAGTAGCCAGGACGTCCACGAGGGAACGATCATCAACTATCGCCTGCGGGTGCGAGGTGTGCCGCTAGGGTGGCGAACAAGAATCTCTGAGTGGAAAGCCAATCGCCGTTTTGTTGACATCCAAGAGGCTGGACCCTATCGCATTTGGCATCATACCCATGAGTTTTTTGCGGTGCCAGGTGGTACGCTCATGACGGATGTCGTTCGCTATAAACTGCCTATGGGAATGCTGGGCGAAGCGGTCGCGCTGCCCCTTGTACGCCGGGATATTAAGCAGATTTTCACCTATCGACGGCAAGTGATTGGCGAAATATTTGGGACTTAAGAAAAAGGGCCGCCCCTGCCGATCTGCAAGCGGTCTGTGAGCGGCCAGGCATGATCAGAGAAAGGAAGCGGCCTCGACTGTTCGCACGTCTTTATCTTTGTAGCCTAGGGATTTGAAGACGGGAGCCAATTTTTGCTTGTCGCCCATAACATAGACGTAAGCCTGGCCGAGGTCGAAGTATTCCTTGCCCATTTTGGTCACTTCACTAGCCGGGGTTTTAGCTATCCATTCGTCCATGGTCTCAAGAAATTTCAGATCACGGCCATAAATTTTTGAAGAAAGGGTATCGGTCAGTCGATCGGAGGGCAACTCGCGCCCAGCTTTCCACTGAGTGAGCAGATCGACTTTAACCAGCTCCGTCGTTGGCTGATCGACGACTAGCTTCGCCTGCGCCTTCACAACTTCTTCGACGCCTGACATCAGAGCACCGAGCTTATCAGTAGAAGCAAAGGAAGAAACGCCCCAGTAACCAAGATCCTCACGCACCGACGAGCCAGCCCCGTAGGTGAGGCCCCTTTCTTCTCTGAGGACTTTGAAGAGCGATCCTTGCATCCCACCACCCAGGAGGGTATTGGCCAGTTCAAGGGCTATCATTTCTTGGTTGTCGAGTGGAATCTTGCGCCTTACGATGTAGAGCACTTGATTATCAGTGGCCCCTGGGCGGTCGACGAGAACAATTTTCTCCGGGCCCTTCGGCTTCTGATTGGCGCGTGGTGATTCGAACTTACGTTGGGCGAGATCTTTGAGCAGGAAACCTGACGAAGACAGCTTATCTTCAATAAGCTTATGGAGGACTGTGCTATCCACGGGCCCTACCGCTGCTGCGAGAAGGTAACGAGGATCGAAGAGGATAGGCTTCGCTGCCTTGACTGTTTTAATATCGATGTTTTTCAAAGAGAGTCGCGATGGCGATCCATCGCGAACATCCGGATGATAGGCAAAGGCATCGCGCAAAGCCACATAGCGCAGGGTGGACCTCATATCGTCTTCTCGCTGCGCTAAACCAGCCTCGACGCGCAAGCGAGCGAGCTGATAAGTCGCGTCATCGAACTTCGGCTTTTTCAAAGTCTCCAGGGCCAGTGCCAGTACTTCGTCGAGCTTATCCGTCGGTGCGAGCACAGAAACCGTCGCCAAGCGCGAGCTGACCGAGTAATGGATTTCTCCTGCAAGAAGAAAGAGCTTTTTGCGATATTCACTGCCGGACATTCCTTCGGGCCCTTCGCTCAGCATGAGGGAAAGGACCTGGCTTACACCCTGCTCTTTAGGTTTGATGAGCCCATTGCCCCCACGGAAGCTGATCATCACGAAGTTCCGGGGTGAGCGAAGATCCTGTTCTATCAATAATTCGGTGCCGTTCTTCAACTTCAGCTCAGCCGCCTGCGCGAGGCTGGCGAAGAGGCTCATAAGAAGGGTCAGTACCCAGCCAGTCTTCTTAAATATTTGCATGTTTAGCTCTTCTTCTGCTTATTGTTGACAGCTATAAGATTGTCTTTGTCGAGGAGTTTTTTCAGGTAGGCCACCATCTCAGCCTTGGGAATAGCAGGCGTCGTGTTGAGGTTGCGAGCCAGAGCTTCGATGCTCCCGTACTTTCCCCAATAGTGAGCTAGGTTCGCGTTCATATCGGCGTTGCGCAGCACGCTTTCGGCGAGCCGGTAGCGATATTCTGCCAGATAGGCCGTATACTCTTCGTCGCTCAAGCTTTGCAGGTCGCCCGCTAGCTTCGAAAACTGAGCAATGGCGGTGTCAAAGCTCGTTTCCGCTTTGAGTTCGAGGAGAAACTGCGAGAGCCCGAAATCGTACTCCGTATTGAAAGGACCGACTGCAGCCGCAATTTTTTCATCATAAACCAGCCGTTTTTTAGCGAGGCTATTGCTCGATTCAGCCAGAATATGGTCGGCTAGGGTAAAGAGCGTAAAATTTTGCTCATTCAGAGCTTCGAGCCGATAACCTAAAAGCAGACTACGGGACTGGGAAGGGAGCTTGCCTTCGCCTCGAACGAGACCTTTATTCTCAATGGGAGGGGGCGTCGGGGGAGTTTCGCCTCGCTGCCAGTCGCTGTAGTTGGCGAGGACCCATGCCTTAGCATCTTCAAGCTTGAAATCTCCGGCTACGAAGAGTCCAACGTTGTTCGGCTTGTAGAACTTTTGGAAGAATTCGTTGCAGTCTTTGGCGCTTATCTTGTCGAGGTCGGCGCGTTCACCCATGATGGTCCAGCCGTAAGGATGGTTGGGGAAACCCTTTTGATAGAGCGTGAACCAGAGGTCCATCATCGGCTTCGAATCGATGCCCATAGAATATTCAGAGCGTACCGCTTCGCGCTCGATCTTCAGGAGATCGTCCGTAACCACGAGCCTTTTGAAGCGATCGCTCTCGATTTTCAGAGCTTCTTTAAGTTTTCCATTAGAAATGGTCGTCGTATAAACTGTGGCTCCATAGCGAGTATTAGCATTGATATCCCCACCTAGCGGACGCACCAAAGTATCGAAATTGGGGGCGTCCTTGCTGAGAGGTCGAAACATCATGTGTTCGAAGAGGTGAGCAATGCCGGTGATGCCAGGCTTTTCCTGAAGACTGCCGACTTTGACCCAATGGTATATGGAGGTCGTTGGAGCGTCTTTATTTGGGGTGAGAACGACAGTTAGCCCGTTGGGTAGCTCAAACTGATAGCTTTTGAGATCACCCTGAATACTGAGGGTCTTTTCAGCTAGCTTGGCATCAGCACGGGAGTGTCCCATAGGCCAGCTTAGGAGGCCTAGGGCCAGGACAGTGGATGAGAGAATACGCATGTTGTGATCCAGCAAGAGAAGAATAAAAATATTTGGCCCTTTGAACGATATCCACACCTCCGCCTATAAGCAAGCCTAAGTTGCTGGCCGTTCTTCTCTTAGCTGCTGTGGCCAGTCTGGAGACTGGCCCCTACAGATCTTTTTAACCTACCAGTAGCGAGGGTAGTAGTAGCGATAGTGGTTATTCCAGTTGTTGTAGTAATAGACGGATAGCTATAGGTGTAGTTGTAGCCTCCGTTCTGCGCGTGCACCCTGACCTAGGATGAACGCACTCATTGTTACGGCATAGAATAGAGACTTTTTCACGATACGCTCCTTTTACTGATTGAGCACCAAGCGACCCAGAAGTTCGGCACTTTCATAGGCCTGTCGGGTTTGTGAGTCGACGGTGGCATCCATGGATCTAAGTTCAGAAAAGTGTCTGCTGACGTATTGCCTTATATGCGTTGTTTCTGCCAAGACCGAACACAGATGAGGCTCGAGTTGTTGCGAAGCGAAAGTGTAGTCGACTCGGCCCGATTTGAAGTCTCGGAGGATACTACACAAGAGCACGCTACTCGTATTCAATCTGCGTCCGTATTCATAGAGTGTACGATGCGAGCTTGAAAGTACAAGCTGGATAAAATATGGAGCCAAAGATGACTGGAGACAGGCGTTTTGCTCAAGCTGCTCAGTTTCATTGAAGAGGACATCAGCGTTGATAAAAAAGGTTCCTCCAGGGCAAGTCGAGCCAAAGGCTGGCACTCCATTTAGAGCGTTGCCACTGTCAGGCGCTTGTTGATTGCTGTTGTACATGTAGAAAGCTCCATCGATAACTTGCGCAGGAGATAGTTGCGAGCCTGCTTTGAGAATTTGGTCGACAACTGGTCGGAAGGAACTCAGAGCGATGCCAACATTTGCATATTCCTGGCTGTAGTCGTCGCGATAGACTGAATCGGCAGCTCCGCGACGATACTCGCTGACGCCAATTCCCACGATTTCATATTTCTGGAGGCTCCCATTATACTGCATAAGGGGTCCCCCGGAGACTCCTGAGGTAGCATCGCAGTCGTGAAAGACGAGCCCTACAGCATTTTTAGATCTTACGCGACAGGTGCGGTGAAAACTCAGGACATTGCCGCCGAGCTTGTCGACGGAATAGCCTGCGAAGGCGACGTAGTCGGGCAGCTGACCGCCGAGGTCTTGCGGCGAGATGGTGATAAAACTGTATCCACGCAGGGGGCTTGCGAGTCGCAGCACCGCGTAATCGAATTGACGATTGGACTCAGGACTGTAGCTTCCTATCCAGAAATCACGGATCCAAGCTCGCTGTTCCACATGACCTGGACTCAGACTAGGACGAAAGTAAGAGACGTTGGGCTTGAGTCGACCCGTGGCGTTGTCGACCACGCAGTGAGCTGCCGTGAGCACGAGCTGATCCGAGATCAAGGTGCCGGTGCATCCACTATCCAAGCGGCCGATGGCGGAAAAAGGGTAAGTGGGATAGGAGATCTGTTCGCGATCATCGTGGCTAAAGACATTTTTCGGCTCCGCCTTGTCTGCTCTGGAGTCTCGACGGGCACACTGTAAACTAAAGCAAAAGTTCAGAGTCAGGAGCCAAATCAAGCTCAAGAGTTGGCTTTGCTGTAGCATAGACAATTCCTTTCTATGGATCTGCTGATGAAGATGAAAAGTTAAAGCTGTCCAAGCAAAAAGGGCTAGCTTCATCTCACAGTCTCAGAATCTCCTGTCAATCGGGTCTTCTCAGTAGTGAAAATTACGTGCAACACAAGGAAGCCCTACCCCGACAAATTCTGCTGTATCATACGCGCAGCACCTTCTTAGCCTCGTAAGTTTTCTCACTCGCCGCGAACTTAGCGGCTTTAAGCCGCTCCACATTTTTGCTAAAGATATTCTCGGAAGTACTTACTGGATGGAGTTTCAGGTGCGTTACAAAGTTTTTGCTGCGAGTCTCTTGGCGTTTGGCGGTTTTTTTGCTTCTACATCGGCTTCAGCTTGCTCTTGCGAAGGTTTGCCAAAAACTTTGCAAGAAGCTCTAGCCACCTATCCGTACATATTTTCAGGTAGAGTCAAAGACCGAAAGCTTGGCGCAGGTGGTTTGGTAGTGGTCGAAAACACAGATGGCACAAAGACTGCGACTCAATTTCCTGAGCAGTTCGATGTTTCCTTTGAGGTTAGTCGCGTGTTCAAGGGTGAGATTCCGACTTCAGTCCTCGTTCGAACTTCAAGCGAATGCCAAGATCCATTCCGAGAAGGCGAGTATCTCATTTTCGCGAACGAGGCGAAGCAATTCTTTATTCAATACGTTGCCTGCGCATTAAGCTATTCCCAGGTAAAAAATACCAAGCAGTTTGAGAAGTACTCCGGCTGGTTGAAACGTCATACGAAATAGCTGTAAACTTTCGGGCTCCCCTATGTGTGCAGGTTTTTTCGCGGGAAAAGTTTAAGAGGTCTCCTAAGTCAAAGAACTCTCAAGTTTATTGCCACCTTTTAATATTCAAAGAACGCGAAGCCGATATCGATCGAAAGCGTTTACCGAAGAGGAAGGGGTCATATGCTTAGGACGTCTGTAAAGGTTGAAGGATTAGCGATCGGTGCCATTCTAGTGCTCTTGACGGCTTGTGCTGATGGCGTGAACTTTAAGGAGAGAAACTCGACCAAGTCGCTCGAACAGTCGACGATTGAAGGTCCCAACACGCCTGTAGGGCAAGAAGGTCATTCTGAAGATCCAGGCGAAGGCTCGCCTGAGATGCAGGCGAACAATCCAGAGGTTATGGATCCGTCAGCGCCTCAGAATCCTGCTGTGACCAACGATCCTGTGCTGAGTGAGTGCGCTAAGAAATGGGTCAAGCATCCTTTCACGAGCGAAGAACTGGCCAAGCCCAAAGTGGTAGATATAAATTCCGATGTTGCTAACAATGCCCTTCTTTATAGCGATACGGTAACTACGGCTAAACCCACTCTTTACCTGATCAACTTCGATGTGAACGTAGGAAATCAGGGAATCTTTGCTCTAAAAAATGAGAAGGGCTGGTACTGTCTCAATATGAAGGCTAAGGTTATCAATAACTTCCGCCTCGAGCTCGGTTGTACCACCCAGCTCGCGATAGTCACGCAGAATACGCGGAATGATAATAATTTCCAGGAAGTGCGTGATATCTGTCCATGAAGTCCTTGACTGGCAGATCGCATCAAATCACCTCAGTAGGCGTCAGACTCAAAGAGTAGTTCTCCGGAGTTTTCAGTCGTAAAAGAAGTTTGTCCGATAAACAAACGTCTTTTCGAAGGAAAAAACCATGAGAACTTCTATCTTTGCCCTCTTCGCGACCCTTACCTTAGCTGCCTGTGGACAAGACCAAGGTTCATCGAACCTAGCCGCTATCCAGCCTGGCAGCAGCCTTTCGACATCGTCTTTAACTCTTGCACCACCCGTTCAGAAAACCGTGCGCGGGCAAGACGCTGAGCTCTTTCTAGCCATCATGGAGCGTTCCGGCCTCCCGGTTCAGTCGGCTATTGAGTCGAGCTTTATCACCAGTGAAGAAGCTTTTTGTATCAGAGGCAAAGCTGCCAAATTTTGCCAGTTTGCGGTTGGCGGTGGCTTGTTCGTACGTGCGGATCAAGACGATGCAGATGCTCTCATCCAGTTGCTGAGAAGGAACGAAGTCGTAGCTCGTCCGGATGCTCAGGGAAGAAAATGGGAAGTGAGCAATCTTGAATGCTCCAGTCGCTTCGATCTCAAATCTAGGAAATTGAAGAGCACTTGCACATTCAAGCACTTCAATTGAACAGACCTTAAATCGTGCAAAGCTAGCGGAGGCGGTGTTTCAGATAAAGTGGAACGCGCGCTTAAACAGACTGCCGCAAGGAACATCTTCCCTCCTAGCTGAACTGCCGAGCACGTATTCTCTAGCCCTGCGATAGACGAGGGCGCAAAGCAGACTTGGAGAGTCCAGCATGAGGCAGGACTGAATTCTGCGTAGCAGGCTGAGCGATTCGATACCTTCCCAGAGACAATCTTCCCATTGCCGGAAAAACCAGTCCCATCGCTCACATTCTTCGCCCAACTCTTCGGTCTGATAGGAGCTGCAAAGCTGCAGGCTAGCTAGTTCACGGCCGAAAGGCAGCTTTTCAAAAGACATGAGGCCTCGGAGATATTCTGCGAGCCACGCTGTGTGGAAGTCGGGTCGCAAACCGCTAAAGGCCGAAGGAAGGCCACTTGAATGAAACTGGAGAGAGACCAGGACTTCACGCGGAGACAGGCCCGAGGTCAGGCTGAGGAAAATACAGATCTTGGGCCACGATTCCGGGCCAGGGCGCAGTAGCAGGCTTTCGTAAAGTCTGAGAAGTTCCTCTTCAAAGTCTTCTATCGCGAAGTAGAAATGTTCGGAAAAGGGCTGAAGAGGGGCGATGTCTCGCTGCAGACTTTGAAGTTTCTCAACGATATCTTCCAGTGGACAGGCCAGAAATTCTTTTCGCCTGTGTAGGCGGAAAGCCCGCAAGTGATGCAGAGCCTTTTTTTCGAGCTCATCGAAGCCATCCGTCTCAAGACGATAAACCGGAAAATAGAAGCCGGGAACGCCGGTCGGTTGCGAGAGAGCCTGCGAGCGCTTACTGAAGTGATCGGTAGATTTGCCAATTTTGAAAACGCCAGACTCAAGGCCATCGCAACTAGCCACATAAACCTGGCCCTTTAGCGCGGGAGTACGCTCCGGCAAATAGCCTCTTCGACGTTTGCGTAAAATGAGAAAGGGTCGGGTAGGTTCAGGACGGTCCCAAAGGAATTGCCGCGCTCTACTTCCCTCGTGCCTGAGTGAATCATGGGCAGCCACTGCTTACCTCGTGCAAGCCGATTTGGCGTTTACGAGCTTCTTACCATTCCTTTGGCAGAGAGAAGCTCGACGCAGGTAAGTATTTACTATGCTAAGGAGAATCTGTCCACTACACGAACAGGGCAGCCAAAAGTAGCTTATAACGACGGTTTTTGCGGAGTACTCTCTTTGTCTTTTTTTACTTCATTCAGAGTCCTCAATCCCATCCACCGCAAGAGGAAACCGTGTGCAGCTGCAGCGTCCTCGCTTTCGCTAGGCGATAGGCGATCGAGATCAGAAGTAGGAAATTTGCCTTCTTGCTTCTCTTCGGCGATGCCGCTTCCTCCCCCGCCAATCACGCCACCGGAAAAGGCCGGAGCTGAACCAAAGGATAAGCAGCACAGCGTTAGAAATATCAGCTTTCTCATCGAGGTTCTCCCTTTCCGTTAAGGTGCATCAGCTCTTTACCAACGTAAGCAAAGCTGACGAAAATATCACCTTCCTGCTGCTTGGCAGCTTCCGCCCCTTTTTCGAAGGCTTCCTTGAGGCTGTCCATGAGAATTTCCAGACCCTTTTCATTGACATTGCAGACGATGACCTGTTCAAAGAAGCGGCCGCTAGGTGGCATATCGTTCACATGGCCAACTGTTTCCTTGCCTGCCTTGTCGGAGTGAAAGAAGAGGGTCGAAGATTCAGCATCGGTTCGGTAGGTTTCAAATTCCGTTTCTTTGAGAATACCTTCAGCCACCATTTCGTCCAAAGTCGCGAGACCCGTTAGGCCGAGCAGATTTTGAACTCTCGCGCGGGTAGCGCCCAAAGTGAGTCCCAGGCAAATGATCCAGAAGGCATCTTTCCCACTAAAGCGTTCCAAAACTTCAGCTTTAGCCAGAGTGGTTTTGCTCGATATTTTTCCATAGAACTGTTGGACTGCCTTGTTGTCCTTGAGGTAGTCCATCATTTCTTCGAGTGTTGCCACCAAATTCAGCAAAGTCAAAGCTGTATCGAGATTTGGCTCGCCTTCTTTCTGCATGATACGACGCAGAGTTGGGTAAGGTATGTGTGTGTCTCGGGATAGAGTCTGCAGTGAGCGCCGCGAGCCCTTCGCGATCCACCTTTCAACATAAGTGGCAAGAGTTTCTGTTCGTTCGTTTCCTGAGGCCATCTTGGGTTCCCGTCCTTGTGATCAACTTGCTATCCAAAAGCTGGGGGCGCCGAAGGAATTCTCAAACTACCATCTGCTAGTGCTTCAGGTCGATGATTTGGCGAATTGAAACTGAGGCAGGGCTTTGAGTGATTCTTTGGTAGCGCCTGCTAAGACAAGTTTGGAGCTAACGTTGGTGAAACGTCCGATCGGAATGGCTACATGGTGTTTGCCCATCCCCAGAAAACCTCCCACCTCGAGGACAGCCACGCTGATCGATCCGTCAGGTTTGATGATGAGATCGGCAACATCACCAATTTTTTTATCCTGCTCATTGTAGACATTCGATTTTAAAATCTTCGAAGCTCGATACCCTACGGCAATCCAGTCCAGGGTTGTGACATCAACACCGAGGTTGACTTGCCCAGCAACTGGTTCAGGCGACGCTTGCCCCATTGCCGTCTGGATGCCCATTGATCCGCTGAGTCCGAGAAAAAGCGCAAGGATGACACGAGTTCGCATAGTAGATTCTCCTGAAGATAATCTAGATTAAAGGATAAAAGCTGCCACTGTAGGGCGCGAATGCGGGCCTATCATGATAGTGAAAGAAGCACTTGTCTATTGGAGACTTTACTCGGTCGCGATGAAGCTCTAGGTGGTCTTGAAAGGCTCTTTTGAGGTCGACGAACCATAGCTTCGTGACGTCCTCGCCAACTAAACGCTCGTCGGTGATTTCAGGCAGGGGTCATTTATTCACTGACAGGTTATTACCCCGCATGACTCGAATAGGTGACCCTTCCGCAATAAACATAGAGTGTGGCTTTTTAAGATATGGGCGGAAGACCTCAGGATAAAACCTTCCATAGTCTCCTTCAACTCTTATGTTGGAATCGGGCCATACTCTCCAAGGTGGATGTTCAACTTCATATTCCGTAGAAGTTAAACTACTTTTCTTTGCGTAGCCGTAGTAGTGCTCAGTGATAAACTCGGCTAGTGAACCTTTTTCCAGAGGGTATGGATCTCCCTCAAATGAGGCTCTGATTGCGCAAACGCCCCCCTTGTCGTTCCATTGATAGCTGACCTCTTTGCTTTGGCCGCTAATCTTTGTTTCATGCTTCATCGGCAATCTAGTATAGCGTTCGCCATAAAATAAATTAGCTGTGGTTGCTATGGATGAAAAAGGTACAATCTCACGGATAAAGACTACTCCGCGCCTCTGAGTTGAGATCCCGTTTTCTACCACAGTCCGCTTTACATAAAAGCGCAGGTTAACCTCTTCAAAGTCCGAAGCCCATGGAAGTGACATACCTAAAATGCTGGTCCCAGCGAAGGAGAAACCCACCAGGGAAACTAGAGTCTGCCCATTCCAGTTATCCACCTCGACGCCAGCAGGCAAGTAGTCTTGTAAAATAAGCGATGGGACTTCGAAATTAAGTAAAATCAGTTCTCGCCATTGCGCTGAAAGAAAGACCTCACGGCGTGGCGGAAAAGTAAGAGAGACCTCAGGCCATTCATTAGGGAAGAGAGTACGCTGCGAAGGACTTAGGACGTCGCAGATATTCGGAGTGCGAGCACGCCCCGCAATTTGGTAACGTCTTGTGGCATATTGATTGTATAGAGCATTGAGCAGCACTAGGGGAAAGAGTCGGAAAAGGAGCAAGCCTTTCCAAGCCCATCCGAGCTCCGAAATAATCGCAAAGACAGCTGAAGCCTGACCCCAAAGCTCTCCGTTTTTCCAGACAACAAGACTGCTTGTCAGATCTAGATCGAGATATTCTCTGATTTTTAGTTCTAAATCCGTTCCCGCCGTAGCCTGAAGTGCCACGAATCGAAACCTTTGATTGTTTCGTCGTTTCAAAAGGAACTTTACAATGAAATGGCAAGTCGCACAGTCTCCATCATAAAATACAAATGTCGGAGAGCAGGGGAGCTTGTGATATCGATCGATATTGCTGTGTTCAGAGGATCGGGAAAGGTTATTGTCGTCTACGCGCAGAATCACTAGTCCACCTCCGTACCTAAATCGATAGCAAAAAGCTCTTTGCTACTTGAATCTACACTTATCTCACACAAACAATCGAAGGGCTCTAGCTTGCGTACCGAGTTGCCATGCCTACTTAACAAGGCTTCGATTCGAGCCAAAAGGTCGTTGGAAAAAAGCTCGCTCATCGAACTGTTCATTTTAACCATCTCGCCAAGCCGGGTCGTCAGCTGAAAGACCGGGAGGGAGCGCAGGTTGGCGCTTTTTCGTGAAACTATCTGCAAACGGTCTAGCTCGGAAAGGACCCACTCTCTCGAGCGCTTGGTTGTCCTTTGGTCGGCCGCCTGTTCAAGATTGATTATCCCAAGTTTGGAGAATGCCGTCTTCTCGTAATCTGATAGCTTCAAGCAGTGGTCCTGATGAAATGGGCTATTAAAGTTTTTCGTGGGATTCGAGCCACTTTATAGCCGCTGTCAGATCGTTATAAAACACCCGAGATTGGTCCTCGTCAAAGGCAATTCTCGCAAGATAAGCAAGCCGAGTATTAGGCACGACAATGGCACGCCGCTGGTTCACAGGTTCGATAGCCTTGTCCAGCTTCCACTGTGAAATGGGAACCTCTACAGGTGGTGCTTCTAACTCAAGGCCATCGTATAGAACGTTTTTAAATCCTGTCTCGCGGACAAGCTTGGCTATGCGTTCATGCGCCTCACGCAAAATTTCCTCCGTCGGCACTCCGCGGACTCGGGCGACAATGATGCCACCTATTGGTTCAATCCATAGCTGTTGTGTCATTGAGGCTCTCCTTTGCCTTGTGGTAGAGGATGAACTCTACCTGTAACTGAATTTTTCCAGGATTGTGCATTTCAATTGCCCCCTGGAGCATATCAAGAAGTGTCATTTCTAGCTTGCCGATTCGAATGCTGTGAAGGCCGAAGCGTTAGGATCCGCTTGCTAATGCCGAAGTGAGAGATTCTGACCAACTGTTTTGCGCAAGATTTAGGGCCGCGACCGAGAATCGTCTACAAGTAATGGCAGTTGGGTCATTTCAGAAAGGGAGCCGGACGCGGCTACATGCCTGGCACAAAACAGAAAAAAAGTAGACCATCTATTCAGCCCCGGCCAATTTCTATTTCTCTGACCTGTTGGGACAAGGAATTTAATAGCGCGTGTAGTTTGTCTGGAAGCGTTGCCATAGCTTGTGTGACCTTCTCTCTCAAAGTATCGATGGAATCAATAGTTGCTGATTCTATGAAAACCCCCCATCCTTCCTCGTATTGACCGTTAGACATTCTATCGAAGGTGGTAAGCCCTCCCTTGGGTTCTTCCAGGCTCCATTGACCATCATGATACCAATCGGCTAGATCGTCCCGTTCAATCTCGGCAAATCTCCTATCGAGCCAGTCAATAACTTCTTCGTCATACATTCCGATCACGCATATCCCGACCATGCAGTCAGTGGAATCGACATAAGCATCATTTCCGTTTAGCCTGTAGGTAATAGCGCGGTGCTCCGTCCCATAATTCCGCCAAATCTGGCAGCGGATGTTACTTGTCAAACTGGAGAGAGCGACATGGTAGCGCGCTTCAGGCGACAGATCTGCAAATGGGGTCGGCCTAACGATCCTGGAGATTGCGAAGCAAGGGAAATTTGACAGAGGGACGTCTACGACGTACGAGCCTTCAAAGAGTTCTTCCACAGCAACCCCTGAGTAGAGAGCTCTGAGGTAGGTATCAAGCTCGTCCACTTGGGGAGATCTCGCCTTGATTTCAGAAATTAGCCAGTCCCAAGGGTCGAAAGCAGCATAAGGATTCGCACCCTCGTAGCTGGATGAATGTAGGCGGGCGAATCTAAGATCTGTTTCGCAGAAGCAGAAATTGAGGTCCCTTAAGGTACCGTCCAGCGTATATTCTCGCTTACATGCTGGGCATTGAAAGCGTGACTCGCTTATCAAGTCCACAAGATTTGAAAGTGTTCTGATAATTTCTAGCTTACTGCCTTCAAAGAATGATGTCCCGTAGCCTTCGACCCATATTTTAATGACATAAGCGCGGCCGTAGAGGGCCCAGTCCCGGATTTCGTATTCGCGATCAATCATCAGAGCGTTTATCTCATCGAAGAGAACGATGAAGCGCTCTTGCCTTTTTTGCTCCTTTTGTTTCTCTTTCTCTTGGAAGGCATCTAGCCGTGATATGGCGCAATCCCTGATTTCCTTTGCGGATACCATATCGGAACGTTGTGCGAAATGATCAGCCAACAGACAAATGCCATTTAGCAACGATGCGTCACAATCATTGTTCATACTGATGAGCGTGTTTCTACCATGAGTGAGGATTCCCTTGGTGGATGCATCAACCAGGATTTTCGCTAATGCCTCGGAATAGCTATTCATAGTTTCTAGCGAGGTGTTTGTGAAGCACAGCTTGCAGATTCCAAAGATTGTTGCGAACGGGTTTTGACTGATTCTGTCTTTCTTACTGTAATTTTTCTGGCAGACTGGGCAGCTACTGTTAAACTTGCTTGTGTGTTCGCTTACTGCAAGTGTCTCCCTAATATCAGCATCGATAAAGACTAAAGAACCATCTAGGTCTTTCCTAAGCCAGCCGGTGCTTAAGAGGCTCTGTGTGAGTCTGGTCCTTAAGTTCTCGTCCAGAGGCACAAACGATTTTAATACTTCGGTAGGACATAGAGCTTGCAGACGTACTTGGTTTTTTCTCAAGAATCCGACTATTTTGAGCCGCTCGAATTTGAATTTTCTTCGCTCTGGATATTTTGCCAAATTTGTATCCTTTACTTGCCATGATAGTTTTTGCTCGAATCTTGGATAATACTCAGCGAACGTACCGATCGAGTTGAGCACGCTTGAACAATCCCTGATGCACTTGAAAGACTGGATGGTCGCGCTACTTCAGCGTGTCTGGTAGGTCATTTACTTGACTGACCCAACTTACCGCTGCTTGTTGGCCTCTTTAATCAGTGAAGTAGAAAGTCATCGCTGCTCCCATTCTTGGTTATGGGAGATTGCGCGATGTGCTTTGGTTTTGGCAGTGACATCTGTCGGGGCCATAGAATCGCTTGAGCGGGCAATGAGGCAAATCTATTAAACCAGCGATTTTCTGTTTTTCCCTTGTGTCTTAACAAGTTCCCCGGACTAAATTGGACTTAGAGCTGGGTCTCTGCGGCGATAAGCTATATCAATAGAGGGCGCAAATTATCTGCGCTTGTGACCACGACTTACGAGGATCCAAAATGCGGCGCATCAAGCAGGTCATTCTGATCCGAAAAGATCTCAAAATGCGGAGAGGCAAAGAAATCGCTCAGGGATCCCATGCCTCAATGGACTTTATCGTGAGCTCCCTACGGCCTCAGCTCAGTGCCGCTGCGGAAGGTCCTCTTACGATTCAGCTCAGTGCGGAAGAACGGATTTGGCTTCGGGAAGGAATGGCAAAGGTTTGCCTGCGGGTCGCTTCGGAGGAAGACCTCTTGCATTACCACAATCTGGCAAGACGTGAGGGTCTCAGAAGCCACCTTATCCAAGATAGTGGTCGCACTGAGTTCCATGGGCAGCCCACCTATACTGCCTGCGCAATAGGTCCCGAAGAAAGCGATAAGATCGATGTGCTCACCGGAGAGCTTGAGCCCTATTAAGGAGCAGAAGTTTATGAAAGTAGTATTTATCGCCAATAGCCGCGTAGAAGCCGATATCGTCCGCGGTAAGCTTGAGGCCTATGGAATCCCAGCCATGACGCGGCAAGATGATGAAGGCGGGCTGAATCCAGCGCTGGCTTTGTCGCTCGGAGTTAGTGTTGTCGTCGACGACGATGACTATGAAGCAGCCACTCGCCTGCTCAAGTCACCTCCCATAAAGAGTTAGATAAATGCTCATCCTGTTTAGGTGTTTGGCAACTGGCCTTTCGAAGACCCCGCTGCCGAGAAAGATCCCAAGCTCGCCCAGCAACTTTCAGATGGCCTGTAATAATAATTTCGGAGATGTCTTTCAGACGGGCAATAAGCCGAAACGTGCCACAGTCGAAAAAAGAGCAAGTGCGTCTGTTGATGATGTTAAGGGAATGGATGCTATGCTCGATGAAACGTTGCTGGATGCATTTTTAAGCTCCGAAATTATAAAAAGGTTGATTGTTGGCATATTCAGCATAGTGATGGATATTTTCATAGACTGCCGAGAAAGAGACGCCTCCGTTCCTCATCCGCTCGATGGGACCCAGGCCATCGATATTGTGATTCATATTATTGCGGGTGGCCATCATCTGAGAATGGGCCCGAGCGACATTAGAAGCACATCGATCTAGCGCAAGCACTTGAAGGCCGTTCCTTTGGCGGGTCGCATTTGTGATTTGGAGAATACGCTGTTCAGCTTGTGTGATTTCTGCAGGCAAGGCGATGAGACACAGTGCTTTTGCAATAGTGGGGTTGAGAGGCTTGATTTCTATTCTGCTAATAGCAGGATTTAATTGACTTAATTCACTCGAATTTTGGGCAGGGTTCTGCCCCTCTCCTCAAGTGACAAGAAAAATGCTCGTAAGAAAAAATAATAGCGACTTCTTCATCTAAGACTCCAAGAGATAGGTTTCTCAGTTTGACTAAAAATACTGCACTCGATTGATATCCTGCAGCTTCACCTAGCTAGGACAGATAGAAAAACGGGCAGAATCTCTGATTTATCCCGATGCTCCATGGCGTCAAATAAAGAAAGACTGCATTAGGATTTCTGTTTTGATAAGGGGAGGACAGCCCCAGTAACCGCTCGCGCCGCCTTGGCGATTATCGCGCCGCGTTCGCTACCGCTCTGTCGGGAATCCGAGATGAAAACCGCAATCGCGACAGTGGTTCCATCAGGTGCTGTCATGATGCCGACATCATTGGTAGTCGCCGCACGTCCGCGCCAGCTGGCACTGGTCCCGGTTTTGTGCGCAATTTTCCAGGATTGTGGGAGCCCTGCCCGCAGTCTGTCCTTGCCGGTCACTGTCCCTTCCATAATGGAAAGTAGCTTTTGAGTTGAGGCTACGGAAAGGAGCTCACCTGCGGCCAGTCGTTTGAGAAACTTAACCATGGCCTCGGGGGTTGAAGTATCCCGCGGATCCTTCAGATAGGCTTCGAGCGCCTGATCCTTTTTTGCTGCCGGAGCCGCATTCACTGCCGCTTCGAACTTCCCCGACGCGGCATAGGACGGCTGCCAGCTCAGGCCGGAGAATTCCGCCTGCAGATCGCGTTCATTGCGATCAATTCTTAGGCCCTCGACTTTTCTTTGTTTCAGAAAATCCTGAACCCTCCCCAATCCTCCGAGGCGCTGCAGAAGAACGTCGACCGAAGTGCTATCGCTATCCACAATCGAGCGGCGCATCAGTTCTTCGATCGTGGCAGGATACTCGCCCTTGGCTCGAACGAGGTCGGCGAATTCCTGCGGGCCGGGGCTGCTGTCCTCGGGCTTCACGCGGATGATGTCGGTGAGTTTTAATCTGCTCTGATCCACCTCGTCCAGCGCGACGGCTGCGACTATGAATTTCATCACGCTCTGCAAAGGGAAGCGCTCGGAGCCACGAATGCAGACGGGCTCGGCTTTCACATTTTCTAAGGCACAGACGCCCACCTTGCCATCAGATGTCGCCGTGATCGCATTTAGGTCCTTTTGCAGGGCCGCGCGGTCAGCAAGAGAATTCGGTTCTGTAAGAGCAGCGGCCAGTAAAAATATATGCAGCATAAGGCGTAATCCCTGAAAAATAATGTTGACCAGAGTCCGAGGGGCTCTCGCCATTCTAGAAGACTGGGAATGTTTTCTCAAGCAGCCCTGGTATCAACTGCTCTCGACTCTCCCAGAGGCGCCAAGGTAGGAGTATGGAGGTAAAAATAGAAAATAGCGGCGGACCGCTATTTGGCAGATCATGTAGAAACCCAGCTCATCGGGAGAGCAGATTCTAGCGCTGCTCTCCCGATGAGCTGGGTTTCATACGTTCAATTATTTGTTCCGGCGTCCAGGCTTATTCCTGACAATTTTAGCACATCCTAGCGGATTGACAGTGGCCGTGTAACCCGTAGCACAAGCTGCTGTGAAGTTGAGCCCTGAGACCTGGCTCATCTGCGGCATAAGATCAGCACTGTATACGGTTGCACCCAGGACCGGCCGTCGGCTGCCAGCCGCTGCGCTTTCGCTCAGAGAGCGCTTACCGTCCAGTCGTCGAGATAAACAGAGACGAAGTCCGTGCGGATCCCAGAAGTTCCCCAGCTGAACGTTCCATCGGTGACTTGCAGGACTTCCTGCTCATTGATCGAGAACGCAAGGCGGGTACCGACAGCCGAAAATTTTAGCTTATGCCAGGTATTGAGACTGATAGGCCCGAACTGTTTCTGGGCAAGAGTTGTGTACTGTCCGCATAATTTCTTCTTGATTGTCACGAGACCGTCCTGGCGAACCGAGGCGACGTAGAGATCATTTTCGCTGCGATACCGGGTAAAAACGTGGAGGCCGCAGGTGGTGCAGGTGGGCTGTAGCCACTGCTTGATGTGCGCTCGGTAGCTGATAGCCTGATCGGTCCACTTCACCTTCTTATTTTGATCCCAAGCGAAGGCCAGAACCCTGAATCGATCATCATC
>JBGSTX010000001.1:0-15285 GCA_041736305.1 Oligoflexus sp.
GTCAATCTGCAAGTCATAGCGCTCAAGCAGCCGATATATATCTGCGCGATAACGGCCGGCACGCTTTGAGGTTTCAGAAATATTCCCATGTGTTTCACTCAGCATCCACTCGAGGTAGATCTTCTCAAAAACCTGCTTAGCCTCGGTGAGAGGGAGCTGAAAAAGATCTTTGTCAAGACCGCTCGGGGTCTTGCTGCTGGTATCCTTGACCTGCTCACTGTGAGGAGGGATATCAACCGCTTTGTACGATGGATGAAGGTGCTGGAAAAGGTCTTCAATGCGCAGGTTGTCATCCTGAGTCAAGACCACAGCTCTCTCAATGGCATTGCGCAGTTCACGAATGTTACCGGGCCAATCGTAGGCGACCAGTCTCTTCAAAACCGAGTCGTTCGGCGTATGAATATTGCGATTGAAACGCTCGTTAAATTCTTTAATGAATGAATCTACCAGAAGAGGGATATCTTCTTTCCGATGACGAAGCGGTGGAATATAGAGAGGAACGACCGAGAGTCGATAAAACAAGTCCTCTCTGAAGCGACCGCTTTGAATCTCTTCGACCAAATCCCGGTGAGTGGCGGCGATCACGCGCGTGTCGATTTTCACCGAAGTGGACGAGCCGATCGGCACCACGATTCTCTCTTGGAGTACGCGGAGCAGCTTGGCTTGCAAGGACAGCGGCATATCGCCGATTTCATCGAGCAGGAGCGTACCGCGCGAGCAGAGCTCGAAGATACCTTTGCGATCCGCCTTAGCATCGGTGAACGCACCTCGCTTATGACCGAAGAGCTCCGACTCTAGCAGGTTCTCCGGAATCGCCGCGCAGTTGATGGCTTCGAAGCGCTCGTTGGAACGATTCGAGATCTTGTGCAAAGTCCTGGCGATAACCTCTTTACCGGTACCGGACTCGCCGAGAAGGAGAATCGTGGAGTCGACATCTTTCAACTGCTGGAGGCGCGTACAAAGTTCTTGAAAGACTTTGCTGCTACCGATCAAGCCGATTTTGGCAAATTCTTCAACGCGCAAGTTATCGACCCGCATATCCTGCAGCTGTATATGTTTAGAGATCTGACGAGCGATTTCCGCCGGCTCTGTGTCTTTGGTAATATAGCCAGTAGCGCCGTTCTGCAAAGCCCAGATCGCCGTTTCTAATGAAGCGTGAGCGGTGAGAATAAATACTTTGGAGAGCGGAGTTTTCGAAACTAGAAAGGGCACCCCGTCGAGACCGTTTTCTGCACCGAGATTGAGGTCGAGCAAAACCGCGTCAATCGAGTAGCGAGAGACGATGTCCTTCATTTCGTCAAGACTGTGTGCCAAATCCACAAGATAACCCTCTTCGCTGAGAGCTAACTTCCAGAAAGCGCAGGTTTGCTTGTCGTCGTCGACGATAAGAAGGCGGCCTCGGTAAACATTCTGCATGGTTATGCACTTTCGAGTTCTTAAGTTGATCGGTTCACATCTACTTATAGAGTCAGTCGAAACAAAAGCAGAAAGAAGATAGAAGGTGTTAGCATGCAGCGCCGAAAAATATAAGCACTGACTTCCCCTCTATGCATGACCCAGGGTTCCATAAAGTCGGTCACCTGCATCCCCTAGCCCAGGGAATATGTAGCCTTTTGCAGTCAGTCCTTCGTCCACCGAGGCGGTATAGATTTCCACATCGGGAAACTCGCGCTGCAGAAGATCAATGCCAGCTGGACTTGCTACGAGAACTAGCATTTTGATCCGACGTGCCCCGCTATCTTGGAGGTAGCGCAGCGCCCTCGCAGCTGTATGCCCAGTTGCCAGCATAGGGTCAAGAACAAAGACCTCGTCATCAGCACCGATCAAAGGAAGGTTCTTATAATAAGCATGGGCCTGCAAAGAAAGAGCATCCCGTGACAGGCCAATATAACCGACTTTTGCTTCGGGACAGGCAGGCAGGATCCCATCGAGAAATCCAAGTCCGGCGCGGAGAACAGCTACTAGAACAATAGCCGAGTTGATCCGCGGTGCCTCGAGGGGCTGCAAGGGTGTTTCAATACTTTTGAGTTTGAGATCCAAGGTCCATGCGGCTTCATAAAAGAGCAGGTAGGCGATCGATGCCATATGTCGCCGAAACTCGCCATGCTCAGTATCCTGATCGCGTAATCGAGTCAGCTTGTCCTGAATGAGCGGGTGCTTGATGATATGTAGAGTTGAAGACGCCATTAAATCCGTCGCTCTCTTAGGGTTGATGTAAAAGCCGGCAAAGATAACGAAGCTGTGATTTCTATTTATACCTACCCTCCTCTTGAGGCGGAAGGGATAAAGTTGAAGGCTGGGTTTTGCCACGAATACTTAAGCCTTTCGCACACCGTCGGGTCGAGCTGCGTCAGAGGCGAGGCTGTCTCAACAGTGATGCACCCCCCCTGTCTCATTTTTGAGAATAGCGTCGAGTAAGAAGACTAACGAAGGGCAAGTGCGACGCTTAGCGTGCGACTTCAATACCGGATATCTGCAGCAGGCATGTCTTATGCATTAGCTAAAGCGCCTACGAGCCGAAGCGCTATCCTTAGACGCTGACGCAGTATCGGGGAAAATGTTCATGGAGGGTTGTATGCAAAGCTGCTTGCGATTGATGAGAGGAAGCCTTTTAAGTCTTTCCTTAGGGGTTATTCTTAGCGGCACAGGATTCAGTGCTGAGAATGAGACAGGTTCTACTGCTGCTCCAGACAACACGGAGCGCAACAAAACCCACGACGGTGAACATGCGGTCACAGCCGACCAGCAAAAAAACAATGAGACCGACGTCGAGATCACCAGGAAAATACGTCGGGCCATCACCAGCGACAAATCACTTTCGACCTACGCCCACAATGTGAAAATCATAGCGATGAACGGTGCTGTGACGCTCAAAGGTCCAGTGAAGAGTGAAAAGGAAAAGACTACAGTTGAAGCGGTAGCGAACAAAGTCGCTGGTACAGAAAAGGTAACGAGTGAAATCGAGGTCTCTGCGCAGTAACGAACTCAGCCCAGACCTATACTTATATTCAATTTTTGAAAGGAACATCTCATGGCTAAGAATACAGCGGTTTTTGCAATCTTCCGTGATCGAAACAGCGTCGAACTAGCAGTTGATGCCTTGAAGAACGCAGGTTTCCGGAATACCGATATCTCGGTTCTCTTTCCGAATAGCTCTGGTACCAAAGATTTCGCTCATGAAAAACAAACCAAGGCCCCTGAAGGTGCGACTACTGGTGGAGCTACTGGTGCTCTTCTGGGCGGAACTCTCGGCTGGTTGGTGGGCGTCGGTTCGTTGGCGATCCCAGGAGTTGGTCCGCTGATCGCTGCGGGCCCCATCATGGCGACTCTTGCAGGAGCAGGAGTAGGTGGAGCATTAGGCGGCATCACCGGTGCTTTGGTAGGGATGGGAATTCCTGAATATGAAGCTAAACGCTACGAAGGCCTAGTAAAAGACGGCGGGATTCTAGTTTCGGTACACTGTGACGACAGCAATTGGGTCAAGCTGGCAAAAGATATTTTCAGTGCGCAGAATGGTGAAGGCGTCGCCGCTACCGGCGAGTCGGACAACGTCATCGATGGCACTGCCACTGACAAGCCCCATCATCGCAGCACCGGCATGGATTCGAGCTTGAGCGGTTCGAACGTTAATGCCAGCAGCTTCGATAGCAATCCGACTCTAAGCTCTGACCCGAGCTCACGTGGCAGCAGCAGGGATCGCCTCGATGACGATCGCATTACTCGTCCTAATTCTCTCCTCTAGGCTTAAATATACTGTGATCGAATAGGAAAAGAGCTAGTCCCCAAAGGGACTAGCTCTTTTTCATTGTCTTTGTCTTCATTAGGGCGAAAGCCTCAGGGCCTTTTTAGAGGGCCCCGCAGCGCAGGGGTCAAGATATTAATGACGAGTCTGCGTAATCTTTGCCATGACAAACCCCAAGCCCAGCGCACTGAGTAGGTACATGTAAGGGTTAGTACGGATATGGTCATTGACTTGAACGGCGCGGTCTTTGACCTGCTGCGACAGATCTTCTAAACGAACCGAAAGATTTTCGATTTGATCCTGCAAGTAGACACGAGCGTCATCGCTGAGGTGCCCGGCATTATCGCGAATAGTTTCAACGCCTTTTTGAACGGAATCTTTAGTCGTTTGAATGAGATCACTAGCGGTATTCTGTTCCATTCTATTTTCTCCTCCTTTTGACGCGAGAAAAGCGCCTTGCCTCAAGGCGCCTGCTCGTGTGTTACAGGCTATAAGGACTTGCAAACATCTTGCCAGTATCACGAAGCTAAAATCGCAGAAATTTAAATAAGACCACTATGCCCGCTTGAGCTTTGCCCTCAGAGGTCAAAAAATTACGTTTTTCGGGCAATTTGTAAAATATTGTTATTATTTACTTTTTGTCAATGGTTAAAGAATTTGGCCAATATGCCGATAAGACTTTGCGCTTATTTAGAAATCAGTTATGGGAAGGGGGCCTATGTTGGATTTAAGCCTGTCAGTCATCCAGTATATCTTTTCATCTGTTTGGGATTTGGCTAGCAGAATTTTTGCACCAGCAGCTTTAGGATTCGTTTTTCTAGCATTTATTCCCTTTGCAGTGCTGATCGGCTGTATCTCAGCTACGGCTCGCCGGGTTCGTTCCTTAGCTCCGCAAAGCGCACCCTAATATAGAGTAAAAGAAAACCTAAATGCGAAGTCCTACCCAGCTGATGCTGAGTAGGACTTCGCCTCTTTCCAGAGCCTTAAAACTTACTCAGCAATTAATTTGCTAACAACGTCGACGTATTTTTGAGCCTCTGGCCGCGGTGAATAACAAGCCTCACCTTTGACCACGTTGGCCAAGACGTCTTTGATCAGTAGAACTTTGGCTTTGTACTCGGCATCCGTAGGAGCGAGGTCTTGCACGGCAGGAGTCTCATCAAGAGCTTTGTCTGCGACAAATTCAGAGTGAAGATTGCCCGTGATCAGGTCAAGTGTAAGCGTAGTTTGGGTACGCTGATAAAAGGAAAGGGATTGCCAAGTCAGCTGTGATTCGTTCACGCTTACAGAGTATGAAGGAGCATGGTGGCTACAATAGCCGAAAGAAAAATTCTCCGTGACTCGCGTTGCCACACCGTCAGCTTCAGCAGGTGAAGATCCCACCCAAGCAAAACTGCTAAGTAGCATGAGACTCCGAAGCAAATAACTCGCTGAATTTGTCATGAGCAAACTCCTATTTTTATCTAAAGTCGAAAAATTTTTCTTAGCGACAGCACCTCAAAAAATCCTCTCGCGCAATGCCTATTCCTCAGAAACGATCGAACAGCGAGGGGGCGATGTAACTATGTCATCAAAACCACAATACGCAAACTAAAAACCTCAAGCAATCTAAGCAAATTGCCTGAGCTAAACTTCTTTTTGGAATGAACTGGCGACGCGACCGATCTTTTTATCAGAAGGGCACTTCATCCTTATCGTAGTACTTCACTTCCATAAGGCCCGCGTCGATTGGAGTATTCTTTTCCATCCAGCTATGAAGCCAATCCACGAAAGGCCAGAAACGAGGACTCTGACGCGGGATACCGTAGCGCACGCGAACCTGCTCAAAGTCTTTTGCACTCTTAACAGCCGAAAGATCGCGAAGGAAGGGTGCCGCTTGCTCTGAGCTGATATCGATAAAGAGATGTGCTTCGAAAGCAGCAAAGCCCTCTACAGCTAGAATGCGGTCCCGCTCGGGAGCTCGCGATTCTTTTTCGGTGGTGAAGATCTTGTCCGGAGTATAGGCGCGATCTGCGAGCAAGGTGTAAAGATGCTCACCATCGAGACGGAGATGTACCACATTTGGGACGAAGCGAGCAAAATCGGCCTCTTTTGCCGTTAACGCGCGTAGACCCGTTTCAAAGTCTTCGCGACTCTCGACTTTTTCCGGGAGAAAAGCAGAGCGAGGGGTCAGGGGCCAATTGTTGAGTTTATCTTCGAAGCTTAAAACTTTGCCCATGCGCCCAAGGACAGCCTGGGCTAACTCATCTTCACTGGCGAAATCTTGGGGAGCCGGACGACCCACCGAGTAATCGGTCATCATTCCATAATAACCCATCGCTTTAGGGCTTGAGTGCTTAAGCCTCAAGCTCTGCCTTAAATCGGGCTTAGCGAAGAGCGAAGTATAGAGATCCTCGGCTTCTGTGCGCGTTATAATTTGCCAGGAAAAGGTATCGAGACGGTGTTTGGCTGCACCAAAATATCGGTAAGTGGCGGCGCCGTTGTAATACATTCTTTCGAAGTTTGCATAGCTCAGGAGCCAGATACTGCGCGGCATACCGCTGAGAGGGCGTTCGGCGCCGTTGCTTACCTCAGTGCTAACCTGGTGGCGATGGAGCAAGAGCCACGCATTCGGGTTCTTGCCGGAATCACCATCCCAAATGTCTTTGATGCTGAGACCTTCAGGCCGCAGCTGCCTTAAACCCGCTTCGAAAGCGACGCGATACTTAGGTTCGCCGTAGATTTCGCTGCGGGTCTTAGCCTGGGGAGCGATCGTTCCGTCTTTATCAAAGAAATTGCGGTAGCTATCCAAACCAAGCTGCGGATCCTGCACCGAAGGATCGGCTGCTGGATCGAGAAACCAGATCCACGCGTGCTCTTCGACTGAATAGGAAGCTTTCTGAACCAGACAGACGGGCCCGCGTGCGAAGGACTGGCCAATCATCTTGCTGTTCTCGATCATAAAGCGAGCGCGCGCCAGACTCGGAATAGCTGCAAAATTTTCGAAAGGATTGTAGGTCTGATAGTCGGGTAGCTTTTCGATCTTCCAAGCGGTGCCAAAGAAAAGTTCCTGAAAGCGTTCGAGGTCGCGCTGGGCCAGGCGCCAAACGACGAAAGTCTTACCTTCAATGAGATTCGTGATTTTTTGCAGACGGTAGTAAACCCGGCCGTCGCCTGGATTATCGACCGGCATTGGGGTAGAGATCTGCGAGATGGCTTGGCCGGGAGCGGTGCGGGAGCGAACGATGCGGTAGTATTCCCCCGGGTTTTCAGCAAAATGCCAATCGGCTTGGAATGAATGCTCGTAAATATAGCGACCAACCAGTTGGTTCTCGAGCCCAGGCCCGTTGAGGAAGCTTTCCCACTTGGCGAGCAAGTCCTTGGGATTGCCCCGCGTCTGGGAACTCCTTTCCGGCTCAGCCAGAGCTTGCATTGCGGCTGGGCTAGGTCCCCGAGCTCCACCGCGAACCCAATCGCTCAAGAGCATATGAGAGAATGAATCGACAGCAGGCAAGCCCCAAGGCATACCGCCGAGGGGAAAACGCTCCTCGACGCGATCGTAGTCTTCGCCTTGCTTAGGGCAAACCAATCCTGCGGCCTCTTCATGAGCCAAGGCCATAGAGCGAATGCGTCCCGTGCTCAAACCTTCCGTAGTTTCCTCACCTACCTCGCTAGGTAAATTTTTCTTACCGAGCTCCAGAGCACGGAAGAAGCTGGAATTTTCGGGAGAAACGCCTTCACCCGGTAGGACAGAAGTGAAGCCAAGGGCACGCCATTCAGCGAGCGGGAGCTTATCGCTCACGCGGGTGGAGAAACCCTCGCCCGGTCGAACATCATAGGGATTAAAGGGATTAAGTCCCCGAGCAAGCGCATCGTAGGAAGTCATGTTTAGCTGGCAAGGGCCGTTAGTACAGGAGTGACATACAGCGCAGCGAGCTCCGATCGTCGGTTGGATCTTATCGAGGTAAGCATCTCCAGTGGCACCACCGTAGCGGTTACCTGCACGCATGATCGACGGGTGTTCTGTTGAGGGAGCTGCCTGTAGGGATAACGCAGCCCAACAAGAGGCTATCCCAAGCAATTTTAAGAGTCGCATAGGTTCTAGTCCTTCATCATCTTATGAATGCGAGAGAGATCGCAAACGAGAATGGCAAAGGACTAGCACAAGCTTGCACGAATGCCTTGAGACTTTCACTTACATTGTAAGAGCCAGGGTATAGGTCATTCTCCGGCGTTACGGTCTCACTTTCCGCTCCAATCAGGACGTTTTCCGTTAGGCGTGTTTAAGAGCACGACAATTTCTTCTAAGATCCTGGTGTTTTTATCTAGGCCCAGCTGCAGCTTATCGAGCTTCTTTTGGAGTGTGTCGAGACGGGTTCTGATTTCTTGGCTTTTCAGTTTCTGCACATTCTGCTAGTCGTGATTTTTCTCGCTGAGTTTTATTTGCGCCTTGATCGCTCTTTGAAAGTGGGCTTTAGCAGAGGAGCCTTGGGCACTTGCAATATCGGCGATCAGCAAAATCATTAATCCAGAGCCAAGCAAGAGGGAAGATCTTAAAGAATTTTTCATGTGCCACCATACACTGGGAGTACGCGTTCGTTTATAGGATAGGAATTTATTTGGTGATCACATACACGTTCGGCGCCAGGCTTAAGCTTCTTGAATGATTCGCTTTCACTTGTTTAAGAAAACTAAATTGCTCGAACGCTTTCAGCAAAGGCCGGCCAATTGCGAGCCCACGTGGGGACTAAAGAATTGGTGACAAAAGGCTGAGGGCTCGGGAAGTAAATCGCTTGAGGAAAGATCGACTGGTCAGATCATGCAGTTCTAGTTTTTTTGAATTTTCAAAATCATGCTCAAGCATGCGTTCGACGTCCGAAACAATCTCTTTCCCAAGCATGACGGAACTGATCTCAAAGTTGAGGAACATGGATCTTTCATCGAGGTTAGCTGAACCCACGCATGCAACGCTTCGGTCGATCAGCAGCACTTTTTGATGCAGAAAGCCCGCCGTATACTCATAGATTTTTATGCCAGACTTCAAGGCAGATTCCTGGTAGGTCTTTGAAGCCGAAAAAATCCACTTATTGTCACTATAAGACGGGACGATGATGCGAACATCAACTCCTCTGAGCTGAGCTAACTCTAAAGCCCGGCTAAGAGTTTCGGGTGGGACAAAGTAGGGATTTGCTATCCATATTCGCTCGACTGCCATGTTGATGAGGGCCGTGTGCAGCAGAAGACAGGAATCACGCTTTTCAGCTGGCCCGCTATGCAGCACGAGAGTATCCGCCTCACCTCGAGGATATGATCCCGTCCAGTTAAAATCGGGAACCCTCTCTGTAATCCAGTACCAATCCCTGAGAAAGGAGACCTGGGCGGCAATGGCAGCAGGCCCCTCGAGCCGCACATGGGTATCCCTCCAAGGGCCGATAGCCTCCCATTTGCCAAGGTAATCGTCTCCAACGTTGAGACCCCCTAAAAAGGCGATTTGCCCATCGACTATGATCAGCTTTCTATGGTTTCTGAAATTGATTTGAAAGTGCGTGCTCCAGGGTTTGGTGCTGCGAAAGATCCCTACTTCGACACCGCAGTGGACGAGGCTATCAAGAAATTTCCGCTTGAGGCGGGTGCCTATAGCATCAAAGAGGAAGTAGACCTTCACGCCTGCAAGGGCTTTCTTCTTGAGCAGTGCGGCCATCGCTTGGCCGATATCATCGTCGCGGAAGATATAGAACTGAAACACAATGTAGAGCTGAGCACTTTCGAGAGCTTCCCTCATACTCTGGAAAGTCTCTTGCCCATCGATCAAAAGCTGCGTTTTATTAGAAGAAGTAAAGCCGATTTGGCCACAGCATTGGGCTATCGAAGCCAGTTCGCGCAGTTTCCCTTCGGGGGGGACCTCCAAGTCCGGGAGACTGTCCTGCTCTTTGAGCTCTTTTTCTGTCTCGGCATCCATTTCCTTTCTATCCCTGACGTAGCCGAAGAAGCGGTTTCTCCCAAATATGAGATACAGAGGAATAACAATGAAGGGCAGACTCAGGAGACCGACTATCCAAGCAACTGCGCCCTGAGGAGTTCTTGCACGCCAAATCGCATAACTAGCCAGAAATAGGGCAAATATATAGACTAGAATGACTATGGCGCTCAGGAGATAAGAACCGGGATATTGTAAAATACTCAATGGCAAAGCTCGTTTAATGGAGAAAGAGAAAATCCAATCTGCAGTCGGGCCAGCAGCTCTAGTCTTTTATGACGAAGACCGCTATTTAGATAGCCCGTCATCCTTACAGGTATTACTGCCTCAATCATGTCGGATATTTTTCTGACAGCTTCTGGAAATTCCCCCATCGACGAGCTAATATGCCGGCTCACTACTGAGGCGCTATCGCCTCAATTGATCTCTAAGGAACAGGCACTTGCGAGTCGACCGAAATTTTGATGATCTATTCGATCGTTTCCAACGCCAAATCAAGGCTTCGACCAAAGGTCAGCTACGCAGCATACTGATTCGGGAAGATCTCGAGGAGATTCTTCCGGGGATCAATAAGGGCCCGATGAAGGTCCTGGACGCCGGCTGCGGTTTTGGGGATTTAAGTATATACCTGGCTGCCAAAGGTCACGAGATTAAGGCCGTCGACATTTCAGCCAAGATGCTTGAGCATACGAAAAATGCCGCTGAGAGCGCTCAGCTCTCGCATTTGATTCGGACTGAGCAGGGATCACTGCAGGCAGCTCTGGGCGAAAAGTCTCCCGAAAGCTTCGGCGCTTACGATCTCATCTGCATACATTCTGTGCTTGAATGGCTGGCGGAACCATATGCTGTTCTTCCCCTCATTTCCCCCCAGCTCAAAGCAGGTGGCTATCTCTCACTCACTATCTACAATCTCCATCGCGCGGTCTTCAACAGCCTCGTGAATGGCAGCTTCCGCAAGATCAGGCTTGGCGATTATAGTGGGCAAAAGGGTCTAACGCCCACGCAACCTATCGTACCCGAGCGCATCGCCGCTGAACTGATCCAGCTTGGATTTACGATCGAGTTGCAGGCTGGTCTCAGGTGCTTCTACGATATTCTACCAGCGAAAGAGAAAGCTGAACGAACGCTCGACGATATGCTCCTCCTCGAGCGTCGATATAGAAAGCTTTCTCCTTATCGAGACATCGCGCGATACGTTCACTTTATCGCGCGCTGGCCCGGTTGAGCGCGAAGCTCGTCAATGAACTGTGGTACTTGATGCCGCTTTTGTCTTTGATTTGACTCTGAGATTCAACACTTCAACGGCAACGCTGAAGCCCATGGCAAAGTAAATGTAACCTTTGGGAATATGGAAACCTGCTGCGTCCGCTACCAAGACCAGACCAATCATGATCAAAAAGCTGAGAGCCAGCATTTTCACTGTCGGATGGCGGTGGACGAAGTCACCGATCGACTTACTGGTAAGGACCATAACGCCTAGAGCCAGAATGTTGGCTATGACCATAATCCAGATGTTGTTGCTCATACCCACGGCTGTGATCACAGAATCGAGTGAGAAGACGATATCGAGCAGAGCTACCTGAACGAGCACGCTCCCAAGAGTCGCCTTGCCGGTCTTTGCCGCCATTTCTTCGTGGCTGTCACCCTCGACTTTATCGTGAATTTCTCGCGTCGCTTTCCACATGAGGAAAAGACCACCACCGAAGAGAATCAACGCTTTACCACTGATTTCACGACCCATGACAGTGAACAGCGGGTCGACGAGGCCGACTATCCACGTGATGCTCGCTAGGAGCATAAGGCGCGTGACCAAAGCTCCGAGCAGACCGAATTTGCGACCCATATCTTGCTGTTCAGGAGGAAGGCGACTGCAGAGAATAGATATGAAGATGATATTATCGATCCCCAGAACTATTTCCATAGATGTGAGGGTTATGAGACTCAGCAGATTTTCAGTAGTCAGCAGACCTTCCATACTTTTCCCTTTCAGTCGTCCCGCTTCAATTGCTTCGCTCTCGATGCGAAGCAAGCAATTATGGATGAGAAAGTGATGAATGAAAAGTCCGAGGACCATTAAGGCTCAAATTACTGCATCAAACCCGAAAACCAGGCGGGAACCAGGCCCATAAATATAGTCAAAAGGACCGCTAAACTTACTACAGCCGTGGTCCCCCACCAGCGCGTCGCAGCGGCTGCAGAGGCAGCCTTATCCTCCTGCATATACATATAATATAGAGGGCGCAAATAGTAGACCACCGAGACTACGCTGGCCATGGCTGCGATGATTGTGAGGGCTATTTGGCCGGCCGAAATAGCGCTGATGAAGAGGTAGTATTTACCAAAGAATCCAGCCGTGGGTGGAATTCCAGCCATACTAAGTAGAAAAATGCTCAGAGCAAAAGCCATGAAAGGTCGTCTTTGGCCGAGACCGGTCAGATCCTTTAAATCCAGTTCGTCATCATCACTAGGACTCAGCTGCGTGAGGACCGCGAAGCCGCCGAGATTCATCACCGCATAGAAGAGAGTGTAGGAAACGATAGCTTCGGCTGCTTCAGGTTTCTGGCCGACCGTAAGAGCCAGAAATCCGAGGAGCAGATAGCCGGTGTGAGCAATAGTTGAATAGGCCAAGAGTCGCTTGAGGTTTTGCTGACGCAAACCAACAAAAGAGCCCAGGATGAGAGTCGCAGCGATGATCACCCACAGCACAGTCGCGAAAGCACCGTTGTCGGACAGCAATCCAGGGAGAGAGAAAACTTCGGTACAGAAGCGCAAAAGAGCGCCGACAGCAGCTGCCTTGACTGCAGAAATCATAAAGCCCGTCACCGGCGTCGAAGCACCCATGTAAACATCGGGCACCCACATATGAAAAGGAACGGCACCGATTTTGAAAAGAAATCCAATAGTGATGAGACCTAAGCCCACGGCGGGAAGCAATGGTAGGTCTGGCTGCCAGAGATTGCGGTAGGCTTCTGCCAAGCCCGTATAGTTGACGCTTCCCGTAGTCCCGTATATCAGCGTAACTCCGTAGAGCAGGATCGCGCTGGCTGTGCCCCCGAGGAGAAAGTACTTAAGCCCGGCTTCGGCACCATGAGCCGAAGTTCTGCGCATGGATACCAGGACGTAGACGGCGAGAGAGAGAAGTTCGAGGCCGACGAAAAGTAAGACGAGATCGCGCGTACTGACGAGTATCATCATCCCGACGACAGCCAAGCCTATTAGAGCAAAGTATTCAGCTTTAAACTGCTCCCGCTTGTCAAAGCCCAAGGACATGAGCGCCGAACCCAGACCGGCGGCGATCACGATAAAACTGAAAACCTGCGCAATACGATCGATGACCAGTGTCCCACCCATGATCGTAATCGAGGTGTCGCCCATGAACGTCAAAGCTAGCAGAGAGAGAACGGAACCGCTTACTAGGCAAGTAAACGCAAAGAAGCGCCCGGCTTTCAGCGGCGAGAGGACCAAAGCTACTACGGAGCTGATGGCCATGAGCAGCATTGGAATCAGTGCCTGCCATTGCTCACCCGTCAAAGGCTGAATGGGAAATAGTTCTTGAAACGACACAGGAGCTCCTTAAGCAACAGAGGAGATACTTTTTTTCTACTTAGCACCTAAGGCTGAGCCGCAGCGCGCATCGGACCAGGTTCAGACGAAGACTGAGACTGCTCAAGCTTAGCCTCTTTGGCAAAACGCTTGACTACGCCCTCGACCGCGAGACTCGAACTCTGGAGCAAGGTCTGCGGCCAAAGGCCAAGACCGACAATGAAGGTCGCCAATACCGTCGCGACGAGCCCTTCGCTAAATCCAAGGTCGAGCCGACTGGCTTTTGCGTCTTCATGGCCTCGCTTCTTGTCTACGCCGAACATAGTCTTCTGGTAAATGTTGAGCATGTACATCGCGCCCAGCACCATACCCGTAGTCGCCAAGACTGTGGGCCAGACGTGGGTGCGGAAGCTGGCCATCAAAACCATGAATTCGCCTACGAATCCATTCGTTCCTGGCAAGGCCACCGACGAGAGAGAAAAGATCATGAAGAATACGGCCAGGACCGGCGCTGTGCGAGCCCAGCCGCCGAAAGCCTGCAGCTCTTGACTGCCCCGCCTCTGCTCCAGCCAAGCGGCGATGAGAAAGAGGCCCGCAATGATGATCCCATGATTGGCCATCTGCATGAGAGCGCCGCTGATGCCAGGGCCTTGCATCGAAAACAAACCCAGCAGAATGTAGCTGACGTGGGACAGCGATGAGTAAGCGATCGCCGTCTTGAGGTTAGTCTGCGCCAAAGCTAGAAGAGCACCATAAACGATGCCGATAGCGGCCATCCACATGAGGACCGACGAAAAAGCCTGCATCGCGTCGGGAAAGAGCGGCAGCATGATTTTCATAATTCCATAGGTACCCATTTTCGAGAGTATCGCCGCCAGGTAGATGGTGACGATAGGCGGTGCCTGGGTATAGGTCGAAGGCAGCCAGCCGTGCAATGGCACCAAGGGTGATTTAACAAAGAAGGCTGCACCGAAGGCCAGGAAAAGCAGGCCCTGCGTGGAGAAGAGCCCGCCGCCAGCGCTGCGATCGAAGGGCAAACTTAGTTTGGCGAGATCGGCCATCGCCGCCGACGGCGCTCCGCCGTTGAGCTGCTGCTGATAAATCAACCATGCGATACCGAGCAGCATGAGCAGAGATCCAGCAAAGGTGTAGAGAAAGAACTGCAGAGTAGCTCGAGCGCGACCTTCGCCACCGTACATGCCGACGAGCAAATAGGCTGGTACCAGGATAATTTCCCAGAAGACGTAGAAAAGCAGCAAATCCTGACTCAAAAATGTCCCCAAAGCGCCGGTTTCCATCAGGAGAACCATAGCGCTCATAGTCTTCTGCCGAGCGCTTGAACCATCGATCATCGTCCAAGTACCGAGAATGATCAGCGGCGTGAGAATAGTCGTTAGCAAGACCAGAGGCAGATTCAGTCCATCGAGAGCGACCGAGTAGCTAGCGCCCATCAGCGGCAGCCAGGGAGTCTGCTGCGAAAGTCCTGCAGAAGCCGCCGTACCGAAGCGAGACCAGGCTACCAAGGCAAGGACGGCCACCAGAGAGCTAGAGAGCAGAGCCACAGGTCGCGACCAGCCGGCAAGGGAGCGCGGAACGATCAAGATCACGCAGGCAGCAATAGCAGGAAAAAATATGATCCAGTTAATCAGATGATTCATACGCGCGTCCATAAGAGAAGGAAACAGACCAGAGCTACTACGCCACCGCAAAGCGCCAAAGCGAAGAATTGAATATCGCCGTTCTGCAGAGCCTTCAGCCGATCACCAGACCACAGCGACCCGCCGCCCATCCAAGTCCCAAAACTGAGGAACACGCGCGCCTCGAGGGCTTTCGCTAACCAATGTCCGGCTCGATGTAGTGGTTTAACGAACAAAAGATTGTAAAATTCGTCGATAAAATATTTGCCTTCGAGCAGTCGGCTGAGGCCGAGAGAAGGCAGACGAAAATTTTTCTGAAAGAGGCTGCGACCTATGCCGAGGCCGATAATTCCCAGCAAAACGGCCAAGACGGATACGGCCCACTCAGGCACAGCGCCCGCTTCGGG
>JBGSTX010000181.1:0-9641 GCA_041736305.1 Oligoflexus sp.
GGCGCGGCTATTATGCCAAGCACGATAGAGACCACTTTCGACCGATTTGGGATAGCCTACTGTCCTACGGTGACCGCTTCTTCCACCTGGCTGACTTTTCCAGCTACATCGAGGCCAATGCAAAAGCCGATGTTCTCTTCAGCAAGCCTCTCGAATGGCATCGTCGGGCTCTGCTCAACCTGGCGCGCATCGGCTGGTTCTCGTCTGATCGGACGGTACAGGAGTACAGCCGCGACGTTTGGCATTTAGAAAGCGTCCCTTTGAAAAAATAGCAAGATAGCGGACATAGTTTCTCCACCGGAAGTCAGAAATCGCCTTTTTGAGACAGCCTTCTAATATGCTTTACAGCCTGGGCGACAATTCGTATCTTAGGCTCCTTTCAAGGCTGTGGAAAGCTTTCAGACGAGGGCAAAGCGAAATTATGGTGAGGACAAAAACGTGGTACTTGGGCCTTTTATTGATCGTGCCCATGCTGGGAGGACCGCAAGGTATGGCCGCGACGGGTAAGAAGGATAGTGACTATAACTGGCTTGAAGACCTCGAGGGCGAAAAATCCCTTGGCTGGGTGCGCGAGCAGAACAAGCGCTCACTTGAGCAGCTGAGAGCTTATAAAGACTACGGGACCTTCAAAGAAGAAGCGCTTAAAATTTTGGAAGCCAAGGATAAAATTCCTTACGGGCGTATCCTCGGCGACTATGTCTACAATTTCTGGCAGGATGCAGATCATCTGCGAGGCATCTGGCGTCGATCGACCTGGACCGATTATCAAGCCGGCAAACCCAAGTGGGATGTGCTGCTCAATATGGACGAGCTCGGAGCCAAAGAGGGTAAGAGCTACGTTTTCGGCGGCGCCGAATGCCTGAAACCTGATTACGAGCGCTGTCTCGTCCGCATCTCGGAAGGCGGCAGCGATGCCGGCATTGTGCGTGAATTCGATATCAAGTCCAAAAGTTTTGTGAAAGACGGTTTTATACTTCCAGCTTCCAAGTCGAGTCTCAGCTGGATCGACCGCGAGCACGTGTTTTTCGACAATGCGTTGACCCCTGTGACGCAAACCAGCTCGGGCTATCCTATCGAGGCGCGGATCTGGAAGCGTGGCACAGCTCTCACTGAAGCGAAGGAAGTTTTCAAAGGCGAAAAAAGCGACGTCTCCGTCTGTAGTTTTGTCGTACATGACGAAGATCGCGAACATCGCTTCGTGACGCGGGCTTTGAGCTTTTACACTTCGAAGATTTACTATCTCAAGGGAGAGCAGCTCGTCGAGTTGCCCTTGCCGCTCGATGTCGAATTCAAGGGACTTTTTAAGGGCCAGTTTCTCTTGAGTAATCGTTCGCAACTCGGCATTCATAAGCCGGGCTCACTCCTGGCTGTCCCCTTCGAACTGCTGCTCTCCAGCCAGAAGACGCCAGCTTTCGAACTGGTCTTCACACCAAGCGCGCAGCAGGCCCTCGACGGTACGTCCCGCGGCCTCGATTATCTCTATGTCGCAATTCTAGATCAGGTTCGCAATAAGGTCCTTCGCTTCGAACGGCAGACGGTCGGTGGAGCCGCTTCCTGGGTCAGCGAAAGCCTGCCCTTGGACGACAAGGGTACGATCGGTCTCAATTCAGTGGACGAGTTCAGCAATCGAATGTTGCTCAGCTACGAAGACTTTCTGGTGCCATCCAGCCTCTACGCCGTCGATGGTAAAAAACTCACCAAAACTCTCGTCATGCAAGCCCCGCCGCGCTTCAATGCCGACGGCCTACAGATCCATCAGGAATTCGCGAATGGCAAAGATGGCACAAAAATCCCCTATTTTCTCGTGCACCGTCGCGGCTTGAAGCTCGATGGAAGCAATCCTACGCTGCTTTACGGCTACGGCGGATTCGAAGTCTCTATGCAACCGAGCTATGCTTCAGTTACCGGTAAACTCTGGCTAGAACGCGGTGGGGTCTATGTGCTGGCCAATATCCGCGGTGGTGGCGAGTTCGGGCCGCGCTGGCACCAAGCGGCTTTGAAGGAAAATCGGCAAAAAGCCTTCGACGATTTCGCAGCGGTGGCAGAAGACCTCATCAAGAGCAAGATTACGAGTCCCACCCACCTGGGCATACAGGGGGGGAGCAATGGTGGTCTCTTGATGGGAGCGACCTTTACCCAGCGCCCTGAGCTCTTCAGCGCGGTCGTCTGTCAGGTGCCTCTCCTCGATATGATGCGTTACCATAAGCTGCTGGCAGGCGCGAGCTGGATGGCTGAATACGGTAATCCTGATGATCCGAAGATGGCGTCTGTCATTAAAAAGTATTCACCCTTTCAGAACCTGCAGGAAAAGAAGGCTTATCCCGAAGTCTTCTTCGTAACTTCAACCAAGGATGATCGCGTCCATCCCGCACATGCCCGGAAGATGGCGGCACGCATGGCTGATATGAAGAAGCCTTTTCTCTACTATGAGAATATCGAAGGCGGACACAGCGCCAGCGCCGACCTGCAGCAGATGGCTGAAAGATATGCCCTGCAGTACGCCTACCTCTGGTCGAAGTTAAGCAGCCCGAACAAAAAATAGGAACGAGATCATCGGCAAGAAAACGGGGGCCCTCCCCGAACTCACAAGGCTTTGTTAGGCTAGTAAGGTACAGCTAGAGCGCGAGGAGCTGGCCTTATGACAAATAGTCCGGGAACTTTTCGAAATCCGATAGTTGCTCAAGGGGCAGACCCTTGGGTGATTTTCAAAGACGGATACTATTGGTATTGCTTTTCAGACCATAAAAGGTCGATCTACATCGCTCGCTCGGAACGCCTCGAGGCCATCGGCGAAGCCAAAGCCCTCTGTGTTTGGCAAGGTCCCGCTGACTCTTCCTACTCGGCTGAGACCTGGGCACCCGAACTGCACCAGCTCGACGGGCGCTGGTACATCTATTTCGCTGCCTCTGATGGCCACTCAGCTACGAAAAATCATCGTCTCTATGTTCTCGAGAGTATCAGCCCACACCCCTTCGGTCCCTATCGCTTTAAGGGGCCTATAAGCGCGTCTAGCGATCGATGGGCGATCGATGGAACCGTGCTCGATTTGGGTCATGATAGGCGTTATTTCATCTGGTCGGGCTGGGACAACGTGGAGAACACGCAACAAAACCTCTATATTGCCAAAATGAAAAACCCCTGGGCTCTGGCGCAGCAGCCTGAAGCTGTGCAGCATTTTGATCTTACGCGGGCGAAGATCTATCCTCCCACGTCCAAGAAGAAGCTGTCCGACAGCTTCCAGCTGACCGTAGGTGCAGCGAGCCTCAAGTTTGAGCTGGAACTCGAAAAAGATGATACTTATTGTCTAGAAGTTCATTATGCTCATGGGCACGCCTTGTCGGCGAGTCTTCTCCTCACTGTCGGCTATGAACTTGGCGTAAGCGTTCTACTGCCTCCTGCAGGGCTAAAGAACTGGCAGAGTGCGCAGAAGAAAATCTTTCTGAAAAAAGGTAAGCACGAGATAAGTCTTAAGGCAGCTCTGTTGGATGCCTCGATTCGAGGGATCACTCTGAGTCCTTATGGCGCCGATCGTATCCTTATTTCTAGTCCGACTCAAATCTGGGAAAAACGAGGCGGCCCGCCTTTCATAAATGAAGGACCGCAGATTCTCCGCGCGGACCCACGCTCTGTTTCTGACCTTGCTCCAGCTTCTTCTTCTTCGTTGCATCTGATTTACTCCGCGAGCGGCAGCTGGACCGACGACTATACTTTAGCCCGGCTCAGTCTCGAGGGAAGCGATCCTCTCGACGCCGGGGCTTGGCGTAAAGTAGGACCCGTCTTCTCGCGTACCAAAGAAGTCTTTGGCCCCGGTCACGCTTCATTCACGCGCTCGCTGGACGGCACGGAACACTGGATTGTCTACCACAGTGCCCAGGAGCAAGGTTCCGGCTGGCGGCGTCAGGTCAATCTGCAAAGATTTCATTGGAACGAGAGAGATGAGCCTGAGTTCGGCCAGCCCGAAGCCCCGGGACAAATCCACATAGCTCCAGGAGCCAGCCGCTTCAAGCGAAGCTGGCGTGAAGGGGCCTGATGAGAATGAACTTATATTTGCCAAATTCGAACTGACCTGCGATCATTCCGGGAATTTGATTTTCGGTTTTCGACCCGCACGAAGTGCGGTTCATGATTTAGTTCCTTGGCTACACCCCTAGCAAAAGAGATTTCAGATGAAACGTGGATTCGCATACGGTTTATTCCTAACTCTCGCTCCTCTTGCCTTCAGCGCTTCGCAGGCCCTGGCCGTCACGTACAAATTCTCTGAAAGTGGGAGCACGATCAAGTGGCTTGGAAAAAAGGTTGCTGGCGCGCACGATGGTCAGGTGAAACTCAAAGAAGGGACCCTCGACCTTGAGTCCAAGGGCGAGAAAGGCCGCTTCGTTATCGACATGAGCAGCATCGAAAATATCGACCTGAAAGCTCAGGCTGAGTATAAGAAGAAGCTCGAAGACCATCTAAAATCTGCTGACTTCTTCAATGTTGAAAAATTCCCCCAGGCGACGCTGGTCCTCAAAGACTTGAAGCCTAATCCCAACGATAAGACGCAGTATACCGCCAAAGGCGATCTCACGATCAAAGGTATTACCAAGCCTGTAGAAATGCCGGCAACCATCGTCGAGAAAGATGGCAAAGCCAGCGTTAAGAGCAGCTTTAAAATAAATCGTTTGGACTGGGACATCCGTTATAATTCCGGAAAATTTTTCGACGTGAAGCAGCTGGGCGATAAAATGATCGATGATCAGGTTCAGTTCGATATTGACCTTCAAGGCAACAAAGCTTAACCAGTCAATTGTGAGGTAGGTCCCTAGGACCTGCCTGACTTAAGTCATAAATTAGTAAGTTTGTTTTGATCAATTTATCCCCTACTTAAGCCTCTACAAAAATAATTAATTCGAAATTTCACAAAATAGTTCACTGAGTCCTCATTTCTCTGCCCCTTGCCGCCGAAGCGTTTGCTAGCACTTGCTTAGTAGCCAAGTTGCTTAATCTGCCTTGGAGGAAATGAATGAGAGCTCATCTTGGAAGTCTGATCCTGAGTTTCGTGTGCCTAGGAGCCGGATCGGTTTATGCTCATGAAGGTCATGAAGGTACAGCGGCAGAAGCTACTTCAGCTTCTGCTTCTGCTCCTGCAGCCGGGTCCAGTGAAACCGTTTGTAAAAACGGTCCGATGGTACGGCGTGTGAAAGTCGGAATAGAAGGGCAGTCCAGCTGCAAAGTCTCTTACCTAAAAGAGACAGAAGAACCAGGCGGCGCGGAAAAGGTGCTCTGGAACGCGCAGCAGGAAGCCGGTTTCTGCCAGGCTAAAGCCCAAGGTTTTGTCGAAAAGCTGAAGGGTATGGGCTGGGCCTGTGAGTAAGGGATGGACGAGGCGCTAGCCTCGTCTTTGTATGCGGGTCGAAGGATCGAATGGATAGCTTCGACCACCTGGCGGATAGCGACTCGCGTCGGGCACTATTACAATAGCTGCTTGTTCGTCCAGCAGAGCTCCACAGGGTAATTTCCCCAGTGAAAAACTTTTTCGATGAATGAGATGGTGGCGCCCGAAGACTAGGATGCGGGCGCCCGTCTCTTTGCAGGCTCTCTGCAGCTCACCTGAATCCTCTCCAAAAACAATTCTCGCTTCATATCTAGCTACCAGCTGCTGGGCACCTTCACTATTGTGAAAGCGATAGAGCAGATCGTCGATGATGCGCTGCTGTATCATCTCCAGGTAGCGTGGTCCGTTAAAGAGGGGATTGGCCTCCTCCATAGAAGGGCTCAGCTGACTCGCAAAGGCGGTTATTTGGGCCGCACTGCGCGGATGAATATGGACGTGATATATCGCGGAAGAACCTAAGTCCTCAGCGAGTCGCAGTGCGTTCTCGAGCGAAAAGCGGCCCTCGATCTCAAGATTATCGGCGATCAGCATTTTCAAGGGATCTTGAAAGTTGATCGACTCGCCCATGGGCAGCAGGAGGAGGGGAATGTCGGCATGGGTTGCCAATGAAAAAGCTGTGGAGACGCCACGGAAAATGTTCCTGGCTGATTTCGACTGGGCCCCACAAACGATGAGGCCGGCTTTAGTCTCTTGCCCGACGGTCAAGAGGGCTTCAGCGGGTAGCCCGCGGATAATATGTACATGGGAGATCAGGGATGCTGGCAGCTGCTTCTTTATTGATTCGAGCTTTTCGCGAGCCTCTGACTCTTCCATTTCTGCGAGAGCTTTTTCATAAGCATAAAAGGGATTGACGATAACGTCTGCGGGAACCATGAAGTCGAAGCTCGACTCCACCGCGTGCACCAACTCTAGAGGAGAATTGAGTTTTTGGGCGAGAGTTGCACAGGAGGCGATGAATTTTTCATCAATGTTTCTGTAGTCGATTCCGACGACGATAGGTCGTCTCTGAGCTCTAAGGACACTCATCAGTTTTCTCCTTAGTTGCCTAGTAAGAGCACTTTTTTACTCCCGTTTTCAATCGTTTTCGACGGGGAGTTCCTTCTCAATCCAAGCCCGATAACCACCTATCATACTCCTGACATTGCTGTAGCCCATATTCTGTAAGTTTTGAGCTGCCAGAATTGACCGGTAACCACCCCCACAGTAGAGGATCAGGGGGGTGGAGCGGTCCGGAATTAGATTTTCTATGTCTCGTTCGATCACGCCCTTGGACAGATGGACTGCCTGAGGTAGGTGTCCCTTAGCCCATTCAGAATCTTCGCGCACATCGATCAGTACAAATTTGGACTTTTGACCAAGCTGCGCCTTGACGTCTTCTGCGGGCAGCTCCTTAACGAGCTTTTTCGCCGATTCGACCAATTTCAAAAAGCCTGCACTATGCTCCATGGTGGTCATTCTCCTGAAGTGAGCCTGACTATACGCGAGCTATCGAAATTTTTCCAGTTCGCCAAGTTCTGCCACGTCCCGGCGGCTGGAAGCGTCAGAAATTTGGCGGAAAGCAGGCCTCAAGTCAGGTTCCACCTCTGCCGTTACGAACTTAGAGATACAATTTTTTCTCGAGGCTGGACATGTTGCTATATTCTCGACTGATCATGTGGCTCGCGGCAGCGATGAGTCTCCTCGGAGCCATTGTCGCTCAGGCGCGGACGGTGACACTCGATGAGTATCTGAACCAAGTTAAAAAGAATAATCAGACAATCCGTGGGTCTAGCGCGCAAATCGAGAGCACTCGCTTGCGCGAGGACAGCCTCGACCAGCCGTTCGCTCCGCAGTTCTCGAGCCAAGTCCTTCGCCAGTCTGATGAAAAGCCTCAGGCCAGCGCCTTAGCGGGTAAGAAGACCGAAGTAAGTAGCCTATCCCTCGGTGTGCATAAGTTATGGCAATTCGGCCTGCAATCGCAGCTGAGTTACCAGCTGAACGATGTTTCAATCGAGCGCGACGATGTACCCCGGGAAATCGCCCCAGGGATTCCCAACCCGCTGGCTGCCCTCGGCGGCAGTCAGAGCTATAACGAAGCCACGACCCGCTTAGATCTTGCCCAACCGCTTTTGAAAAACTGGGCGGGGAAGGAATTGCTCCTGACGCGTTCTCTAGGAGAAGCTCGCTTGAGTATTCTAAGGCAGAGCGAGCAATACAAAATGCGCTCGCTGCTCGCCCAAGCCGAGTTCGTCTATTGGCAAACAGCTCTCGCTCAAGAGGCCGTTCGAACCCAAGAAACTGGATTGCAAAGATTTCAAAAAATCCGCGATTGGGTTGCCCGTCGCGTAGAGATGTCTCTCACCGACAAAGCCGATCTGCTGCAAGCGGAAGCAGGGGTTAAAGTCAGGCGCTTTGAGCTCGAACTGGCTCTGCGCGACAAGGCTAGTCTTAGACGGAGTTTTAACTCGCTGCGTGGCACTGCGGGAGACGCTGTCGAGGGTGAACTGATGCCGATAGGGGCTCGCCTTGCCGAAGCTCCACAAGCCGCTGCTCCCAAACGCCTGGACATTGAAATCGCGCGTCAGCAGGAGAAGGTCGCGGCTATCGAGATTGATCAGCAGCGCGAGCGCTTTCGTCCTCAGCTTGATCTCTTTGGGACTTTAGCTCTGAACTCGAATCAAGAGGATGAAATCGCCAAGGCAGCGACCGGGGCATTTTCGGCCCAAAAGCCGACGATAATCGTTGGTCTTAAGTTTTCAACTGTGCTGGATAGAGACTTGATCAATAAAGAGCGCAATGGGCTCGCCAAGGCTAGCGAAGCGAGCCGCCTCGAACGTGAAAGCCGGGAATTCAATGTCCGTCAGGAATGGGATGAACTCCTGCAGCAGCTCAGTGATGCCAAAACTCGTCTGCAGCTCGCTAACGAGATAGAAAAATCCCAAAAGCTGAAGCTCGAATATGAAAAAGATCGCTTCGAACGCGGCCGAACGACCACCTATCAAATTTTGCTTTTTGAGCAAGATTATTCGAGTGCTCAGCTAGCGACGATAAAAGCCAAGGCCGACGTGCTAGGCTTTTTAGCCAAGACCAAGATCTTTGGAGACGCCCTATGAATATTGCTCGGCTCTCTATACAAAGACCGGTTTTCATCACCTGTATCGTCATCGCCATGCTTACAGTAGGCTATTTGGCCTTTCGCCGTCTCGGCGTCGACCTCTTTCCTAATATCACTTTTCCGGTCGTCACCGTCTATACCTCGTATGCGGGAGCTGGCCCCAAGGAAATTGAAACCTTGGTCTCCAAGGTCATAGAAGAGCAGGTGAGTTCGACTCCAGGTATTAAATGGATTCGTTCAATAAGCCGTGAGGGCCTGAGCGTAGTTATCGCGGAATTCACCCTCGAAACCGATGTTAAGTATGCCGAGCAGCAGATCAAGGACAAGGTCTCCGCCGCCAAGCGCAAGCTGCCTAAGGAAATTGAAGAGCCTATTATCCGCCGGATCGAGCCTAGTGAGCAACCGGTAGCCGTGATTTCTGTCGAAGCCGACCTCCCTCCGACCGAACTCTATGACTTCGCCAATCTGAAGATTCGACCTAGGTTCGAGCAAATTCCTCAGGTAGGTCTGGTCGAACTAGCTGGTGGTCGAAAGCGCGAGGTTCATGTCGTTCTCGATAGAGAGAAGTTGAAAGCGCGCGAACTTTCCGTGAATTCCGTGGCCCAGAAACTCAGTGCAGCAGGCATGAATATACCTGCTGGAAAGGTCGCAGATGGAGAGAAGGAGACGATTTATCGAACCTTGGGTGAGTTCGCTTCGCTCCAAGAAATCGGGAAAACTGTCGTCAACTTCCTCGGCAACGAAGTGCCGGTTCGCATCAATGACATTGCTCGCGTCGAAGAAGGGATGAAAGATGAGACCACACGCGTCTTCGTCAATGGGCGGCGCTCGGTATTTATCAATGTGTACCGGCAGTCGGGTGCCAATACCATAGCCGTAACGGATAGCGTGCTTAAAGCGCTGGAGAAACTTCAGCTAGAGGTCGACGGCCAGAAATTGGCCGGGCATCCGCAGATGAAGGTCGTCCGGGACGGCTCTAGGCTGATCCGAGCCAACGTCGATGACGTTCAGGAAGCTATTATCATCGGTATCATACTCACGATTCTCGTGGTCTATCTTTTCCTTTCGAACGGTCGATCTACTATCATCACGGGACTGGCTCTCCCCAACTCTTTGCTCGGTGCTTTCATTCTGATGGCCCTCTGCGGGTTTACAATCAATACCATGACGCTC
>JBGSTX010000034.1:0-4279 GCA_041736305.1 Oligoflexus sp.
TTGGGCTAGGATCACGATCACCCCAAAGGCGAAGGCCAAGCCAATGTCAAAGGCTAAGTTTAATTGACCAGTGGCCGACGCCATAGGCGAGGCCCTTAAATCTTTAGCCTGAGGTATAGGCCTAAACTTGAAACTATTCAATGATCGTTCATTTAAGAAAGTTTAGTCACTTGAGCTAGGCAGACTCGGCTTCGGTCGTTTCAACAGCATTCACCGTAGCCCACCTTCAACCCCTTCCCTAACGGCATCTAAGGTATTGCCTGTGGAACTTGTACTTCCCGAGGAAGCGGCCTGAAAGACTTGGAGAGCAGCCGAATGTGGTTTTTTGGCGTGAAAATTAGCTTACTCACTTGATACGAAAATTGTAAATGGAGTTTTCAATTTTCATGAACTTCCTTGAGCGTCAAGAAAAGTCTAATATTATAGAAAGCTTATCTTACTATCCAGCTGTGGCTATCCTGGGGCCAGGTTAAGCTGGGAAGACCACTCTGGCAAAGCAAATAGGTGCAGGAAGCGATTGGGTTTACCTCGACCTGGAAAGGCCTTCCGACCTAGCAAAGTTAGACGACGCAGAATCCTACCTTCAGCTTCACAGAAATAAGCTGGTTTGCCTCGATGAAGTGCAAAGGCGCCCTGAACTTTTTCAATTGCTTCGGTCCCTCATCGACGATAATCGGCGTCCTGGACGGTTTTTACTCCTAGGTTCTGCCTCGCGTGGTAGGGTTATCTGTCTCGATCATCTGCTGACAGAGCTATCGCAAAGATAGGCCGAACATTCACATCTTCAGCCGAAATCAATAAACTCAACTCGACGATCAAAGCTTATATAAAAGAGGCGATCGCCATCGAGGAGTCGGGGCAAAAGGTCGAGTTCAAAAAGAACCCTGAACCTTTGCCAGAAGAGCTCAAAGAGTTTTTCAAAAAAAAGCCCTCGTGGAAAAAAGCCTTCGAAGCCCTCACGACTGGTCGGCAAAGAGCCTATATTCTGCACTTTTCCAGTGCCAAGCAAGCGGCAACTCGATCGTCACGGATAGAAAAATGCATGCCCCGCATTCTTGAAGGCAAAGGCTTGAATGAGCGCTGAAAGGCTAGCCAAAAATTCTAACGGATGAACTGCTGTAATTATAGAGACCGCTCCTTAAGCATGAAAGAACTGAATTTTCGCTCATCGGACCACCTCATTTGACTGCTAGCTCAGCCTTAATAAATTCTTAAGACAGAACTTAAGGAGAACCTACGAAACGTTTTGCTTTTTCCTTCTGACTGCCTTATGGGAGAGTTTATGGGAGTGGGTCAAGACTAACTCTTCCCAAGTGCTTAGCTTTCGCCTTCTTGTAACAGTCGAATCTTTTGGAGATGAACGATGCGTAAAGTCTTTTTGGCTCTGACGACCCTCCTCGCTCTCGGTGCTTGTACGACGAATGACGCCTACGAAGGTAAAAAAGAAGTCTCTGGATCGACCATCGGCGCCGTCTCTGGAGCTGTAGCTGGCGTGGTGCTTGGCAATCAGGTTAAAGGCAACAAAAACTCTCGCCAAAATGCTCGCCTCGCCGGAGCCGCCATCGGAGCTGCCGTCGGTGGTGGCCTTGGTAACTATATGGATAAGCAGGAAGCCGAACTTCGCCAGCAGCTGCAGGGAACCGGCGTAAGCGTTACGCGCAAGGGCGATCTGGTCGTCTTGAATATGCCCGGCAATGTTACCTTTGATACCGCAAAATCCCAGATTCAGGGCAACTTCGAGCCGGTACTCGAGAGCGTCGCCCGGGTGATCAACAAGTTTGATGATACCAACGTAGAAATCGCCGGCCACACCGACAACCGTGGGTCGATCCAGGCCAACCAGGTCCTCGCTCAGCAGCGCTCTGACGCCGTCGCGGGATTTCTTCGTGGTAAAGGTGTCAATGCCAAGCGCTTGAACACAGTCGCTTACGGAGCTAGCCAGCCACTGACTGAAAACAACACAGAGGCGGGCCGCTCGGCTAACCGCCGCGTGGAAATTACCCTTACCCCGCAGAAAGCCAACTGATTTTTTTCGCTAAAGATTTCCCCTCAGAGGTCGATACAAAGTCGTTAGACCTATATTGACCAAGAGGGGAAAATTCTTATGAAACTTGCGGCCCTGCGGCTTTTACAAGCCGCGATATTCGCAGCTGCTTTTCTCAGCGCCTGCGAAGAAAAACCCGACCATCAACGCGAGATTTTAGGGGTGCCTTCTGGCTCTCAGAGCGGCAATCCCAAGGACGGCGACGTGGTCGCTGACAATTCAAAAGTAGTCCCCTCTGACGATAATAAAGTCGATACCATAGCCTTGAACGGTAAACAGCTCTACGCCGACCTCTGCGTCAAATGCCACGGCACGCTCGAACAAGCCGAGCATGCTGGCAAAAATGCGGAAGCAATAAAAGCGGCAATCAATAACGTGCCCGACATGAGTTCACTCAAATCGCTAAGCGATGCAAAAATCGCGCTCATTGGTGGCGAACTCGTCAACGTTACACCGCCGCCGCCACCTGCTTTAGCGCTCGATGGCATGAAGCTCTATATGGATGAATGCATGGGTTGCCATGGACCGAAACCGCAGACTACGGTCGACGAGAAAACAATCGTAGCTGTGAAGGCTGCCCGGGTAAATATTCCAGAGATGGCAGGCAATGCGACGGACGACAACGACCTAGCCGCTATTCTCAAGTATCTGCTGGAGCCTTGAGACTCAAGTCCAAAAAAAAAGCTGAATCACTAAGGATTCAGCTTTTTTTTATCGAATCGCTCTAAAAGCTAATGCTGTTCAGCTGCTTGGAGAGGCGTTCGAAACTGTCGAGGTCGATCCGCGGAGCCCTTGTGCCGGAGCACTGGCCATAGTTGACCCGATAATGTTCAATCTCGCCCTGAGCTGAGGTCAGCTCTAGCGTAACCTCAGGAGCATCACTGCTGCAGGGTGCAGGGCTAGTAGCTGTACTAAGACCAACGATGCGCTCTTCGATCGCTTTGAACTCAAGCGCACTCAATACTTTTTCTTTGGTTTCGCTTTTACCGCAGCGACAGATGCTATGCGAAATCTTTTTTGTATTGCGGTCGAGACGCCACTCTTCTTCATCAGAGCAGCTGGACTCATCAGCCGCTTCGCAATCTCCCAAGCGATTCTCTTTGAGCAAAAGGAGGTTCGCTCCGCCCTGCCAGAGAAGGGCCACATCGGAAAGCGGCTGATCAAGGAGGATAGGAATACGTGGATCGAAGTTCTTAGCATCTATAGGCTGCGCATCAGCTTCTGCGCTGGCGTCGGCAGCACTCCCACCACGTGCTTCGTCGATACTAACGCGGCCGTCGGGGACCAGCATAGGGTCGGGTCGGCCCCCACTTTGACAAGAGCTACTCAGTAGGATTAAAGCGATCAAGCCACTCAATTGAAAATTCATGCCGTCCATCCCTTCTTTTCTTCCTGAGTCTTAGGCACCATTATAATCCAGACCTCCCAGACTAGCTAGAAGACGCTGTACTTAGAACCTGTTCAAAAAATAACTGGGCGGCTCTTCATAGTAAATGCAGCGGCTAACTTCCGATAGACAAAAGAGAAAAATAAATGAATTCTGCATAAATAGGGACAGGTCATTTAAACACGTCCTTCAAAAACTGCTTATTTAGTTTGAAGAGCTAATCAGTTACACCCACTGTTGCCCCAGACCAGAACCGCCCAGAAATGAAGAAGGCTATCGTGGTAGGCCCGCTTTCGTTCATAACTTGTAGCAAGGCCTCTAAAGGCATTGATCCAGGCGAAGGTCCGCTCGACCTTCCATCGTCCGCTGATGTCGTAATGATGTTTCTTCTGATTATTCACTGAGGGGACGTTGACGGCGATCCCGAACTTTCTTTCCGACCATTCTCTTATTTACTGTCCACTATAGCCTTTATCCATTTTAAGAATAGCCCCGATTTTTAGTGTCACCACCGAATCGGTAAGTGTTGCCACGAAAAGTTTTCTATCGTTACGGTTGGCCTTTGATGAAAGTATCGCCAGTGGCATACCGTTACTATCGGTCAATAGCGACCTTTTGGCCCCAAGTCTTCCTCTATGAACTGGCGATTTGCCGGTGAAGTCTCCGCCAAGAGGGGCTTTAATAATAGATGCATCCAAGAGGCAGCAGTCATCCTTAAGCCGTCCTTCGGTCTTGGCTTCACGGACCAATTTCCTCCAAAGTCTTTTCATGACTTTTGCTTTTGATAAGCGTGCCATCCAAGTGTGAAGTGTCGAAGGTGCCCCATATTCCCTTGGCATGTATCGCCA
>JBGSTX010000088.1:0-5110 GCA_041736305.1 Oligoflexus sp.
CAGCAGGAACCGAATCGAAACCTGCGAAAGGAATGAGACAGGCTCCGGAGCTTCGCGCACTGGCGTGATAGGAGCGTATCATCTTCTTGATAAAGGGTGTCTCGCCGGTGATGTCGCAGTAGTGGCGACCGTGCGCCGCACAAGCGGCAATGACAGGTTCCGCATAGAGGGAGAAAGGGCCAGCAAAGTTGGCGATAACCCGCCCTCGCTTGACCATCTCGGTAATGCTGCTTTGATGGGCCGAGTCAGCGATGATAATGCTGGGACTAGGGGAACATTCAGCAGCGATAGCGGCCAATTTCTCAGCGCTACGTCCGGCAAGAGCAATCCTAAGCCCTTTGTCTTGGCTGCAGAGATACTGGGCAGCGAGACGACCCGTGAAACCACTAGCGCCGTAGACAATAATGTCAAATTCAGGTTCATGGCCGCTGCCAGTAGGCTTTTGCTTCTTGTCGTGCATATTTTTGCGTCCTTTTCGATATATGATCGCTCGCTCGATTTAGCATGAAGCTTCTGCTTTTGGCCAGCCAGCGAAAGAGGAAGCTTTCGCCATTGATCTTGCCCTTCTGGCAGGCCTCTGCTATGTATCGGTCCCAGTCGAACAGTCTATCGCAAGAGGAGTTAAGCCGTGGATCTGAAGCCTTTCTTCCGAAGCCTTAGTTTTACTTTGGTCTTCACTGTGCCAGTTCAGGCTGCCTACCAGCTCCCAGTAGCAGAAATTAGCCCCGATCCCATCCTCTTAAACAAGAAACTCGACTGTACATCACCATGGAAAAACTTGAGCATCGCGATCGAGCGCAGCGAGCATGCAGCAGCAACGAAGGATGCAGTAGTGGGCTTGAGTAAGCTAGGAACTCTTCCAGCTGAGAAAATCACTCCTAGTGCCCGGGTAGAGCTAAAGCAGAAGCTGCAGCCGATAGAAACTTGCCGTCGAATCAGTCCACAAAAGCTCAGCATCTAAATTGCTAGGAGGACTTAGAGAAAGCGAAGAATATGCGGAATATACCTCATTTTTTCGAGCAGTCTGCTTTGCTAAAGGTATATTTTTGCTTCATGGAAAGCTTGATCTTACCTTCTTGGATGCCGAGCATAGATTCAAGCATTTTACGCTGTCCCGCAGGGATCTTGGCCAGATCCTTTTCAGGCAACTGAACTCCTGTGCCAACGGCATCTTGATCGAGGCGATATTCATTTTCACTGATGCGGGTGACAGTCACTTGGCCGTTGAACTTAGTGTCCGAGGTGATCAAGGGGTTATTTTGCTTTTGATCCGCCGCTGCTTTGCAGTCGGTCTGATAGGAGATGATATCCGCTTCATCTTTGAGCGGCTTAAGTTGGCAGTCAAGACCAGCCTTTTTCATCGTCTCTTTAGCGCGGGCTTCCCAGCTTTGGTCTGAGCTTTTCTCGTCGATGCAGAAGGGTTTGGTCTGAATCGCCTGGGCCAAGGGGCCGAGAGACGACTCGACGAGTTCCATATTCCACTCGCCTTTTTTCAGCATTTGAAACTTGGCGGCAAAGAGGTCGCTTCCCCAGGGACTGGAAAGAATAAGTGCGGCACAAAAGTATGGAAAACGACGCATGGAAAACCTCCAACTTCTTAAAATCCATCGAATAGGGGAGCTCCTCCAAGAGCGGCTTCCTCACTGACGGGCTGACCCGCTCACAGAGTGCCGCCGGATCAGCCCTGCCTATGAGCTTATAGCGCTGCCTAGCAAAAAAATCCTAGAAAAAGTCGCTGAGTCGCCGCGGATAGACCCGAAAAATGAGCAGTCATCGCCAAAGGCATGAGAGTTATCTAAGAATGGCAAAGACTGCTGCGCGCCTCTGGCAGTATCGACCGTCCGCAAATACGACCAAGGCGAGCATTGCCGATGCAGGTGTCATCAGAAAGTTTGTGTCAGGTTAGCAAAATAGCTTCTGCCATTCCACGTACTCGAATAGAGGGCGCCGTAAGTCCGTTCAGCTCCCGTAAAGTTGCCGGTTTCATAGAGTCCACCGATCCTGTTGGCGATATTGATGACACCTAAGCTCACCGAGCCTTCTTTCGAGTAGGTCCACTCCAGACTCGCGTCGTAACGCGTGAATTCTGAAACCGAATCATTGAAGTCGTTCGGGCCATATACGTCCAGGTTTTCAGGATCGGGTGCTTGCTTGGATATAGTCGAAGACGAAAGACTGCCTTTTAGCGGACCCGATCCAGCACTGATCGTGTTATTCCAACGCCACTTCGGATTATCTTCGAGACCGTTCCACTGCTTCATCCGACCATCCGACTCCTCTTCCTGACGGGAAATGGTTCTCGTCCCATCGCTGCGATAGCCGTAGGTGACCGCTCCCACTTTCTTGGACAGCGCCGCCTCCATTTGCACGAGGTAAACCCGTTCTTGGCCAACGTTCACCCAGGGGTTGGCCATAGCCGTGATGTATTCGTTATTACCGTCTTGGCTGATAGTTGACGAACCGATGCTCTTGCCCGAGTAGAAGTCATCGACGACGTCCTGAGCCGGACGCAGACTGAAGACATCGCGGATATTGAAAGCTGCATAGTCCGCGCTGATGTAGAAATCCTGATTAGGCTCGAAAATAGCACCGATCACATAGGTTTTGGCCTGTTCAGGTTTAAGATCTTTGTTCCCGGGGCGGTCGACAAAAATGCGATGAGTTTCAGCGGCCACACAGGGGTTACCTTCACGTTCACGTACCTCGCACCAGCGGGGATCTCGGATGTTTACGTAACCACCGCCACCTTTTTGGTGCACGTAGTTGAGTTCTGGGGCCCTGTAGCTAGTACCAGTATTGGCCCGGAGCGTGACACTGTCGCTGACGCTCCACATAGCGCCGAGGTTATAGTTGCTGGCGGAACCAAAATCGCTGTAGGTATCGAGACGCGCCGCGAAATCAAGGTTGACCTTAGGCGCTACGGGAGCGAGAAACTCGGCGTAAGCTGAAGTAACGTTGCGATCGCCAGAACCTGCTGTCGACTCGGTACCGGTGAAGAGCGGCTGATTCTGCCAGAACACAGTGTCGAGTGGATCCGGAGACTGGCGAAAATTTTCCACGCGAGAATCGATGCCCATATTGAAGGCCAGAGTTCCGCCCGGCAATTCGAAAAGCTCGCGGCTGGCGTTCACGGTGAGCGAACTCACGGCATTGCGCTCCTGTGCCGACATGCGATCGACCATCTGATTGAGGATCGTGGTATCGCGACCCGCATCGAGCGAGGTATAGCTAGGGTTACCGGTCAGAGTAAGGCTGCCGCCCGGTCCTTCCGCATAGCCTTGTAGAAGCTTGGAATACTGCTCCTTGTTGATGACATTATCGACGTTTCTATTGTTTAGCGTCGCATAGTGGGTAAGTGAGGCAGTGGTCGACCAACCGGCGCCTAGTTCTGACTCTACGGAGATAAATCCACCGTAGCTCTGGTCGAGGTTGGTCGAAACTCGATTCGGGGCAGCCGGATCTACCTGATAGACTTCAATAGCGTTGCCTGCGGTATTGAGGCCAAGCCCATCAGCACGTTCAGGACCTAGGACTTGCCGACGGGCCGGCAGCAGGTAGTTGCTGTTGCTAAAATAATTTCCGGAATTAGATCGACTGATGTGTCGGGTATATCCAATAAACGACGAGAGCCTGCTACTGCTGCCGATATCAATACCGAGCTTGCTACTGATGTAGCCGTCCTGACTGCTTGGCGTCAGTTCTTCTGTACTATTTTCCTTAATGCTGCCAACGCAGAATTGTCCCCGGTAGGCTTCCCCAGGCCCTTGCAGATCATTGGTGCTGCCGCTGGGGCAGTTGGCACTGGGCTGCCAGAGACCAGCTTCCCCTGCTAGCGGCCGATAGCTGACGGGATCGAGGAGGCGGAAATTGTAGGTGCCTGCGGGCTGATAGAAAGAAGAGAAAGCAAACTTTCCTTCACCGAAGGAGATATCGCGATTCTTCTTGTAGAGTCGGTTTTCGCGGCTGACTCCTCCCGCGATGATGAAGTTGCCTCCATCACCAAAGTTCACACCCGTTGCCACACTGATTTCACCACGCTCACCGCCGCCATCTTCCGGAGCTCGGATCGACGTTTTGACCTCGGTTCCGCTGAAATCTTTGCGGGTCACAAGATTGACAACTCCGGCTACCGCATCTGAGCCATAAACAGCCGATTTGCTCCCTGTGGTTATTTCAACGCGATCGATCATCGAGGCTGGAATAATAGCCAGATTGGTTCCGCTCAAGGAAGCGTCTTTGGGCAGGCGTTGACCGTCGACGAGAACCAGAGTTCGCCCGGGTCCTAGGCCGTATAGATTGCCTGTCTGCGCTCCACTTCTCACGTAGCCCGATTCGCCAGCGAAGTTACCATTGGAAGCAACAGCTTGTGTCCGAAGGAGTTCGCCCACTGTGGTCACGCCGGAGGATTCGATTTGATCGCGGGAGATAGTCACTGTCGGCGAGGAGGTTTCGACCGCGGTGCGCTTGATGCGAGAACCCACTACGCTGATTTTTTCCACAGAGGAACTGTTCGATCGTGCGCTAGAAGATTTTTCGGAAGCAGCCGTATCCTGGGCCAGCAGAGGGCTTGCGCTCATGGCCCAATAGAAGGCCGCTAAGGATGGAAGCAGATGTCGTGAACCTGGCAAGCTGTGCTGCATGGGTGCCCCCTGTACCGAAAATCTTAATATTCGAAAGTCTCATTGAGTGAGCTACCATAGGGGAAAACCCTTGGCAAACTTAGACCGTTCTTAATTGGACGAAGGGCCAATTTATTTGCTCAGCGTGATCATCGAGAGGAGCAAAGCCTTCTGCGCTAGGATGTGCGCGAGAAAAACTGGCTCAGAAATCGATCGAAGCTGAACTTAGAGGTGGCGATTCGGTTAGGTACAAAGCTGTTGGAAAAATAGAAAGCCGACAAAAATACCCATGTCGGATCTAAATGGAAAGGATTTTTATGCCAAAGTTTCATTTTGGCCTGAAAGCAGCAATATTCGTGATTTCTTACATTCACATTCTATTCGAATCGTGTGAATAACGGCAGCGACAAAATAGTGCCGTTCCATAGGGGCAAAGCCTGGGATAGCCTGAGCAGCGACGAGCAAGAGCGACTCTTGGCGATCGCAGCCCA
>JBGSTX010000105.1:0-9396 GCA_041736305.1 Oligoflexus sp.
CTCAAAGTGTCACGCAGGGTGTGACCGAGGGCAGTCTGCCTTATATGTCGCCCGAACAGACGGGGCGTATGAATCGCTTTGTCGACTATCGCACCGACTTCTACTCGCTCGGTGTTACGCTCTATCAGCTTTTCACAGGGCGTCTACCCTTTGAGGCCGATGATCCCCTGCGCCTGATTCATTTTCACATAGCAAAAAAGCCCAGTTCTCCACGTCATTTCAATCATCAAATTCCCCCGGTGCTCGAAGAGCTTCTGATGAAGCTGCTCAGTAAGAATGTCGAAGAACGCTACCAAAGCGCCTGGGGTCTGATGGCCGACCTGCAGAAAATGCAAAAAAGTCTCACGGCTGACAAGTCCATCGCCAAATTTCCCTTAGCCTTGCAAGATATTCCGGATCGCTTTCACATTCCGGAAGTTCTTTACGGGCGAGATGCCGAGCTCAAATTACTCAACCATGGCCTGGAGCGAGCGCTCGAAGGTCAAAAGGAACTCTGTCTCGTCACGGGTTACTCCGGAGTCGGAAAAACATCTCTCATTCGTGAGATGCAGAAACCCGTAGCCGAGGCCGGCGGCTATTACATCAGCGGCAAGTTTGACCCTTTTCGACGAAATACCCCCTACAGCGCTATCATCGATGCCTTTCGCGAACTCCTGCGCCAACTGCTAGGCGAAAGCGAGCAGGCTCTCGGAGTTTGGCGCCAACTGCTTACCCAGGCGCTCGGACCCAATGGTCAGATCATGGTCGAGGTGATACCTGAAATCGCGCTCATCACGGGTCCCCAGGCGGCTCTGCCCAATCTGGGACCCAGTGAAACTGATAAACGTTTCAAACTCGTCTTTGGCAACTTTGTGCGCTGCTTTGCGGAGGACTGTTTGGTGCTCCACCTGGACGATTTGCAGTGGGCGGATTCCGCCTCGCTCAAGCTGCTCCTTATGCTGCTCAGTGATCGTCGCCTGAAGTATTTCTATCTGATCGGTTCTTATCGCGATAACGAGGTGAGTCGTCACCATCCTCTCATCCTCCTGCAAAGTGAACTCGAAGCTTTCGCCGACCTCGGCATCCAGACGATAAAACTCGAATCTCTCGGGGGGTCGGAGGTTGCTCAGCTGATCGCCGATGCGCTCTATGCAAAGCCTGAACGGGTTGCGTCGCTGGCGAGTCTGGTACTTGAGAAGACGGGCGGCAACCCCTTCTTCACCGAAGAATTTCTGCGCACTCTCTATGCGGAAGGCCTGCTCTATTTCCATCCTGAGAAAGGCCAGTGGGAGTGGGATCTCAGCAAGATCCGCGCTGAGAACCTCACCGATAACGTAGTCGAGCTCATGAGTGGGCGCATTCAAAAACTGAGCGCTCCAACCCAGCATCTCATACAACTGGCCGCCTGTATCGGTGCCGTCTTCGACCTGGTAACCCTAGCCCAAGTTGCCGGAGAGAGGCTCGAAACCACGGCCTTGCTGCTTCGCGAAGCGATGTCCCAGGGGCTGGTGGTCCCGGTGGGAGAAGGCTATCGTCTCGTCGAACTGGAAATTCCCATTGATCAGCGCGATATGCTCATCGAATACAAATTTGCCCACGATCGCATTCAGCAGGCCGCGTCGGATCTGATCGATGCGAATTCACGGCAAAAGGTGCGCTATCAGGTCGGCCGGAGCCTCTTGCTCAGCGGCCGGGATCCTGGGCACGAGGAGCACCTCTTCACGATCGTCAATCATCTCAACAGCAGTGTCGCCCTTATCTCCGGCGAAGCCGAACGGCAGCAGCTGCTGCAGCTCAACCTGGAAGCTGCACTGAAAGCCAAGTCTTCGGCGGCCTACCAGACCGCTCTCGACTATCTGCACGCAGCTTTGAAACTTGAAAAGCCGAGCGACTGGGACGATGTCCACGATCTGCTGCTCGCGCTCAATCGCGAAGCTGCGGAAGTCGCCTTCCTTGCCCAGTCCTATGAAACTATGCAGCAGCATATCGATCTCGTTCTCAGTAAAGGCCGCAGTCTCATCGAAAAAATTCCGGCCTATGAGACCCAGGTTCACGCCGCTATTGCTCGCAATGAGATGCAGGAAGCTATCAAACTCGGCACCCAGATTCTGGCCCAGTTGGGGGTAGCGCTCCCGCAGAATCCGGGGCTCTTGCGCACCGCGGCGTCGCTGCTCCACACGCGCTGGCTACTAAGGGGACGCAGTGCCGAGGATATCCTCGCGCTGCCCGAGATGAAAGACCCCTTGCACCTGGCGCGCATGCATTTTCTCTACGCTATGGCGCAGATAATTTTTTACTTCTTCCCGCGGCAGGTGCCTTTGATCACCGGCCAGCTGGTGCGCACCTCACTAAAATACGGCAATACGGGAACTTCGGCTCTAGCCTACAACACCTACGGAATGATCATGGCCGCTATGCTCGGCGATGTGAAGACGGGTTATAAATTTGGCGAAATCGGTATCCGGCTTTACGAAAAGTTAGGCGCTAAGGAAATCGAGGCGGCGACCCTGGTCTGCTTCAACATGTTCATTCGACCTTGGAAAGAGCACATCAGAAGCACGCTCAAACCTCTTCTCCTTGCGCATCAAGCTGGTCTCGATTCGGGCGACTTCGAATTTGCCGCGCACGCCACTCTCGGTTATGGCAACCGGAGCTTCTTTGTCGGGGCCGAGCTGCGGCCGCTCGATGCCGATTTGCAGAAGTTCTCGAGCGTGGTCGAGGACCTCGATCAGCGCAGCGATGCCGATCAGCTGCGTCTCCTCAGGCAGGTCGTTCTGCAGCTCTGCGAGGCTAAGGATAAACCTTGGCATATCAGGGGCGATGTTTTTGATGCAGAAGTCGAGCTGGCTCGATTTGAAGAAGTTAAAGATGGGGGAGGTATCTTCAACATCTACTTTTATAAAACCCTTCTCGCTTACACCTTCGACCAGCCCAGGGAAGCCGTGGCTTATGCAGAACGCGCCGAGCCTCACTTCAAAGTCGTGATGGGGACGCTCTCGGGGGTGGTCTTCTACTTCTATTATGCTTTGGCTCTCCTGCAGCTCCGTCGTGAGGACAAGACTCTGGATAAAATGCGGGAAAAGACTCTGCAGCGCATCATGCGGAAGATGGCTAGATGGGCCCGCAGGACCCCGATTAACTTTCAGCACAAGTACCAACTGCTAAGGGCCGAACTGCTCTCAGGCCAAGGCAAAGCCTATGCGGCTCAGCTCGCCTATGATGAAGCTATAGCGCTGGCGAAGGAGCAGCAGTTTCTCCAGGATGAAGCCCTAGCCAACGAACTAGCCGCTAAATTCCACGATTCTCAAGGTCGCCAGACAGCAGCCTATGCGTATATGAAGCGAGCTAGGTACAACTACGAGCGCTGGGGTGCTGCGGCTAAGGCGCGAGCTATGGAAGAAAGATACCCCCAGATGCTCAGTGCTTCCAAGAGCGAGAGGAGTGCCACTAGCTCGCTCGCGACCATGTCTTCATCAACTATCGATATCACTACGCTCAAGCGGGCACTGCTGGCCATAGCCGAAGAAAATGTTCACAGTCGGATGCTGGAAAAGATCATCTCGAGCGCCATTGAGTTTGCAGGTGCACAGCGCGGTGCTTTGCTGCTGCGGAAAGACGGCGAATTCTTCGTCGAAGCTGAAAGCTCCATAGACCAGGAGAAGCCGACCATTCTCCAGGCTATCGCAATCGACCACTGCCACACCCTCTCGAAGATGGTCATCAACTTCGTCCGTCGCGCCCGCAAGGGTCTCGTCATCGACAATGCCAGCCAGGTGCAGGATCAGCTGCCCGGACTGCATCGCGAGCCTTACGTGCAGAAGGGCAAGATCAAATCCGTGCTCTGCATTCCCATTACGGTCGGCATAGGTGAAGACGCTGAAATAGTGGGACTTCTCTATTTGGAGAACAATCGAGCAACCAGTACCTTCACTTCCGAGCGCATCGAGACCCTTGAAATCATTTGTCTCGCTGCCGCCGGGCGATTGGAACTTTCGGTCAAAGCTGCCACAGATGGTCTCACCGGACTTTTCAATCACGATTACTTCCAGAATATGCTAGCTCAAGAGATGCTGCAGTCGCGGCGTCAGCTGCGAGACCTTTCACTAATCATGGTCGATATCGATCACTTCAAGAGTTTCAACGACCGCTGGGGTCATCAGATCGGAGACCTGGTACTTAAACGCGTCGCTGCGGCTGTCCGCGATACGTGCAGGAAATCCGATGTGGTGGCTCGCTATGGTGGTGAAGAAATGGCAGTGATTCTTCCGGAGACCAGCCCCGAAATGGCGACTTTGGTAGCTGAAAGGATCCGTAAGGCTGTGGAAGGGCTTGAGATCGAACATGATAAGGCCCAGCTTCGGGTTACGATTTCGCTGGGCGTTGCCTCGATTTCCGACGAGGTGAAGGCCAAGGACCTCCTCATCGAAAAAGCCGATGAAGCTCTCTATACTTCAAAGCGCGAGGGGAGAAACAAAGTAACCGTCGCTTAAGCCTCGCCCTGTCAAAAGATCAGTCAGCAGGTTTCCGCTTTCCTCAATCCTAACCGGCCGCCCGTGTGCAGAGCTCGTTCAGCAAAAAGCTTAAGCATCCAGGGCCGATGAGTCCTTTTCTTTTAGCCCTTAAATCATTAAAGATGGCTCCGGGGTCTCGATGCAAGCTCTGTAAGCTCTTTTTTCACGAAGGGCACAAGACTTGCTCAGAGGCTGCTAGGAAGAGGAGCTGCTGCGTGGATATCGTCAACTTTGCCTATAACGAATACAAATACCTGGTAACTAACAATAAGCTCGCCTATGTTACCGATGTGCTTGAGGCTTTGCATGGTGGCAGCGATCCATTTCCCATGGGCATCGTCGATTCCATCTACTACGATACTCCCGATCTGCACTTCTATCAGCAGAGCCTCAACGGTGAAGCGCGCAAGCGCAAGTTTAGGATTCGGGGCTATGGTGACGACACGTTTCATCAGCTCCATCTCAAAGATAAAGACCTGACCATTATCAAGAAGCTTAAAGACAAAATTCAGACGACGCGCATCATTGGTCAGGTAGCACCCAACTTCTACGAGTTGATGCCGGCGAGTCCTCTCAGCGGTACCTTCAGCGCGATCATGGCTCTGGCTCAGCATTATGGGCAGTTGATTCCCGTTGTTCGCGTGCGCTACAGAAGACGTCGCTATAGGATTAACGATTATCGGCTAACCCTCGATACCCATGTTGAGATCATGGGCTTTTCGAACGGCATCGATCTCCATTGCAATTATGCAGTGCTGCCGCATCACGTTTTGGAAATCAAAACGATCGACCCTCGCCCGCATCTGCCGCTCTTAGGGTTGGCGAAGCTTCAGCAGGTGTCTTACTCGAAGTTTTTTATGGGACTCAATGTCCTGGCAACCGGCGATATCTATGTCTCTTAATTTCAGAAACACCTGGACTGGCAATACTGGAGCGGAACGATGGAAGCCTTGATCGAAAGCATGAATGAGATGATGGAATCTGGCAGTAGCACGGGAGACGTTGGCAGCTTCGTTCTCGTTATGATCGTCTCGATGCTCTTCGGGGTTCTGCTTTATCTCCTCTATAACCTCTATTTCCAGGCCAATGAGCCGCAGGACGGGAGTCTTGCCCGCAGTCTTATACTGCTCACTCCGGCTCTTACCGCTACTTTTTGGATTATACAAACCTCGGTCATCCTTTCTTTGGGGCTGCTCGGTTCTCTCTCCTTCGTTCGCTATCGGACCCCGGTAAAGCGTGCTGAGGACGTGACCTTCATCGTCATCGCGCTCGCGGTAGCTATTTCCTGCGCAACGATGAATTTCATTATTTCGGCAATGCTTATGACTTTACTCTTCGGCTTCACCCTGGTCAGAAATTTCTGGGGCATGACGCATCGCGGAACCGAGCGTTTGGCGGTAGTTACGTTCAACTCGCGGAAAGCCACTGGCATCACCAAGTTGCGAGAAGCTTTTACCTCCATTGACGTCCAAGCTGAGTTTGTTAGTTCGCGTTCCTACGATGGGATTACGTCTTACGTCTTCAATGCCCCTAAGATAGCGAAAGATAAGCACGACAGCCTGTCGGAAACTTTGGCCGCTATCGACAGCGAAGCTAGCTTCAATATTTTTTATCCTAACGAACGCCTCGGCGTTTGACAGAAAGATAGGTTTTAATCGCCATGGTACATTGGGATCGCAAACTCTATCGCAAGCGGCTAGTAAAGCAGATATTAGCTCTCTTGCTGCTCACGGCAGCTATCTCATCCTTCTATATCGATCATTACGGCTTTGCTGGCAAAGAGAGCCCATTTGTGATTACAGAACGCTTCTTGGTGCCCTTAAAAGAAATATCGGGAGCCGATATGCTGGGCGGCTCCCGCGGTCGCACGGTGAGTATGATCAGTGACAGGAAGTCGGAAATTGTCCGCCTCGACTTGCTCGACGGGCATACCCAGACTGTCAATTTCAAGGACATTCTGGTAGAGAAGTTTTCTCTCTGTCGGAGTGAAGATTTCGAAGAGTGCAAAAAGCTCATAAAAAAGCTCAGCTCCAACTGGGAAGCCTTGAGCACGGACGCGAGCGGCCGCCTCTTTCTCTTGCAGGAACATACGCAAAGCATCGTCGTACTCGATCAGACGGCCCGTTCGATTCTCAATGTTTTGCATTTTAATTTCGCTGAAGCTTTTCCTGACTTGATTAAACGAGGCTCTAAAAAGTTTCAGACCAACTCTCTGGGCGAGGGCCTGGTCTTGCTTAAAAATGGTCATATTCTGGTGGCTAAGGAGCAGTATCCGGTCGCTCTGGTCGAATTCGGCCCGGAAGGGGATGTTCCGCTGGGCCTCAGTCCAGGCAGTGTACTGGGACCAGACGACGCTTTTGAGGTACCGGAAGGCAGGGGGCTCCATGTTAATTATAAGCCTTTGGCGAGCTGGATACTCTCAGGACATAGTAAGTGTGACGTTAGTGATCTTGATGTAGATGCGAATTCGCGCTTGGTCGTCTTGAGCCAAACCTGCCGAGGTGTGGCTATCATCGATCGCCTGGACCCTCTGTCGAAAGCCTTGGTGGTGAGTTACTTGAGCCTGCCGGACGAGGTTGTCGACCCTGAGGCCCTAGTCCTGGACGGTGATAAGTGGCTGATCGCGAGCGATGTCTCATCTAAACGTCAGAACAATTTTTATATCTTGCGCCTCAAGGATTCATTATAATAGTAGCTCGACATCAATTGCTGCCGATCGGATGTTATGAGCTTTGCTTACTTTCTCGCAATATTTTGTGCTCCCCTCATCATTTTCCTGCCCTTCCCTAGTCGGCTCGCCGCCGAAGAAGAAAGCGGAGGCAAGCCCAAGATCGAGGGCTTTATTCGCTCACAGGTGGAAGCCCAGTCGCAGGATAGCGAATCCTTCCATGAAGGTCGTCTGACTGTTCGTACTCCGCGGAAAAAAGGCTTTAGGGCAGAACTGGAATTCGAAGTCGAAACCAAGGACGATACTCTCGAGGTTCTCGAGGTGGTTCTGGATCGTAAGCTCGACAACGATCTCCGCTGGGAATTTGGTTATACCCAGAAGCGCATGGGGGTCGAATACGAGGAAAATCGTCTCGAGCGCTCTACTATCAACCGCAGCTTGCTCTACCGGCGCCTCGAAATATTTAACTACGTGGGCAGAGAAACTATTTTTCGGCTGCGCCGCGACAGTGGAGATTTCAGCGACTGGAGCGTTAGTACGGGTATCTCGGAATCGCAAAACGCTTCCTTAGTCCTCAATTGGCAGAACGATCTGGAGTTTCTGGATGCTCGTTATGGGCTTTGGTTATTCGGCGGTAGTGACAAGACGGAGGACAAGGCCCAGCCTGTATACGCCTTGGCAAATTCTATCTGGCATCGTTCCCGCAACAGCCGCTGGCAGCTTGAATGGTTCGCTGGCCTTGACCCCCAGCAGACCGAGTTTGAGCTCGTCTATGGTAATAAGGAAAAGGTTTATTTCAGCGGGATAAACGGAATCTACGACAGAGCAATCTGGAGTGATAGTGATAGCGCGATAAATTTCCTCGTGGGAAGCACAGTTCTCCTACACGATGATCGCAATACAGCTTATAACAGCATCGGTGGACTCCTCGGGGCTCGCTATTCCTATGGGCCTCTGCGTCTCTCGATCAACGTCGAGGTGATAGGAACCAACGCGCCTTTGGCCACGGCTAAGCGAACCTATGATGAATCGAACGCGGGGCTTGAGCTGATCTATGAACTTTAAGCCTCGAAAACGTGCCAGTTTTTCGCGTACATGCCGGACTTATTTGGTGATTCTTGCTTCTGCTGTCATTGGCTGTTTCGGCCTACCGCTCAAAGATGAAAAAGACTACGGGCTGGTTTTGGTTTCGCTCAAGGTAAAGGCCGAAGAGTTGGGCCTCCTCAATTCGCAGATTCAGTCGAAGCGTCCCGTCAAGTCCGAGGCTAAAATTCCTGGACGCTGGCAGGGCGACTGTATGATTTCCTCAGCCGGTCGCTCTTCGCTTGATAATTTTCGCAGAAGTCTGCAGCTCTCGGATTGCGATAATCCCTTGGAGGAACGGAGCTCCTATCGGGTGAGCGCTCAGTCGGTGGATGCGACAATGCTGCGATCGCGGCTTGGTTACCCGATATTTAGCTTTCTGCAGTTGCTGGTTCCGAAAGTGGAATCGGCTAGTGCTTACCTGAATAAGGATTACCTGGGGCTCTATGTGCTGCTTGAAACGATAGACCGCGAGTTCTTTAAGGTTCGTGACTACGAAATTAAGGAGGTCTACAAAGCGCGCTATGGGAATGCGGGTTTTAAAGAAGAGTTTAATGCCCGCCTGCCGGAGGCCTTCTCTTATGAAGGCAAGCCGGACGACTTTTCGCTCTTGCGTGCGCTGTATGACACTGTGACGAGAGATTCGAGCGATGCGACATTCTACGCAGAATTGGATAAAATGCTTGATATCGATAGCTTTCTTCGCTACGTGGCTGCTGCTATTTATACTTCCCACTGGGATGGGATGAATAACAATTATTATTTGGTCATGGATAGGCGGAAGGAGAAGCTCTTCGTCGTTCCCTGGGATCTCGATCGAATCTGGGAGCGGACTGATATCCTTGAACCTGAAGATTTCCCTTCACTGAATCGCATGTTTGAACGGCTCCTCGCTCTCCCTGCTATGCGGCAGCGCTTGCACGAGCTGCTGACGCAGCTTGAAAAGGAATTCCCGCTGCAACGACTTTACGCTGATCTCGATAAAATGAGTAAAGAGGTGGCTGCAGCCTATGCCGCCGATCCTTCGCTGGCTCTACGGCCTCAAGAGGAAGTAATCGGCGAGCTTAAAGCCAGGATTGAGTCTTGGCATACGCGCGTTAGCGCTTATAATGCGCGGCTGCTGCCCGCTCCGCGTTAGATAGCCCGGGTAGTTGC
>JBGSTX010000125.1:0-20845 GCA_041736305.1 Oligoflexus sp.
GCAACGTTTTTTGCCTCACCCCCAGGCGCCTTGAGCCATGCTTCTTTTTTAACGGGGCAGTCGGAATCGGCCGCTCCCTGAAGAGCAGCACGCAAGCCGACCAAAATTCCTTCGCGGCACATCTTGAAAAGGTTCGTCGTCAAATCTCCGGAAGGATTTACGAGAACCTCGCTAGTATCGCCTCGAAACTGGATGATTTCCATCCTATCATTAATTACGACGCCCGGAGCGACGACATGATTTAATATGGCCCGATCCGCCTCGGCCTTCATATCGAGCTTCCGAGTCGTCTCGTTCTGCGATGAAGGGGACGTTGGCTGGGTGCCGGGCCGCTCGCCAAACCCGGTCATGGCAAAATCAGGTGCAGAGGGGCCGCGGATCATGCGGTTTTTTTGAAAAATCCTGCTTTCCTTGTCCTCGACGCTGAAGATGTCGGTCGATACACCGATAGTCTCCGCCTGACCCAGCATCAGGAAGCCGCCGGGGTTTAATGCAAAGTGGAAATTTTGGAGAACTTGTGTTTGCAGCCCCGGCATCAGGTAGATCAGAAGATTACGGCAGCTGATAATGTCTACCCGGGAAAAGGGCGGATCACGCGCGATGTTTTGTCTGGCGAATACACAGCACTCGCGAAGAGCAGGTTTGACCCTGTAACTGCCGCCATCCTTAATAAAAAACTTATCGAGTCGATCCTGCGACACGTTGTCTCGGATTCGGGAGTCGTAAGTTCCAGCCCGGGCTCCGGCAAGCGCGGACTCGCTTATGTCAGTCGCAAAGATTTCAATTCTGGCCAAGTGCCCATGCTCTTCCATAAACTCAAGAAGACTCATCGCAATCGAATAGGCTTCTTCGCCTGTGGCGCAGCCAGGCACCCAGATGCGCACAGGGGCCGATTGTGCTTTGCGAGCAAAGATCGCAGGCAGAACTCGGGTTTTCAGCACAACATAACTAAGCGGGTCACGAAAAAAACAGGTGACCTTGATCAGGAGGTCCTCGTAAAGCTTGTCCGCTTCAGCTTCATTTGCTCGGAGATATGTAAGATAGTCGTCCACTAGCTCCATGCCGTGGTAAGCCATGCGTCGATAGATGCGGCGGGTGATGGTCGGTAGCTTGTAGTGTTTAAAGTCCGTTCCCTTGACGTTTTTGAGCAGACCAAGAATCTTTGGTAGGCCTCGTGTCATCTCTGTTCCAAGCGTTTGTTCGGTGCCTTCCTTGGGGGCGAGAAGAGTACGCTTACGAGCAACAAGTGCAGAAAGTTCTTTTGCGATCTCTTGAGGCGACAGAACGCAGTCAGCCCCTGCTGCTATCGCCGCAGCGGGCATGTCATTAAACTTCGCCGTTTCGCGGCTTTGAGCCAGGGCGACGCCACCAGCCGCCATGATAGCAGCGATGCCGACTGCACCATCACTGCCTGTTCCTGACAGCACCACACCGATTGCTTCGTGTTGTCGTTCATGAGCTAGTGAGCAGAAGAACGCGTCGATCGTCAGGTGGCCCCCCTTACCCTCTTTGCGTGGTGCGAGCCGCAGCTTATCTCCTTCGAGGGAAATGGACACATTTTCAGGCGCTACATAAATGTGATCAGGTTCCAGAACCACGCCATCTGCAGCTTCCTTGACGCAAATTGACGTTGTCCTGGCCAGAATTTCGCTGAGAAAGCTCTTATGATGAGGATCGAGATGTTGAATCAAGACAAAGCTTAGCCCACTTGCAGGGTCAAGATGGGATAGAAGATCGCTAAACGCTTCGAGTCCGCCAGCCGAAGCTCCTATGCCAACTACTACTGGTGAATTGATTCGATCGTCAGGTGGGTTCGTTTTCCGAGCGAGAGGCTTTGCTTGTGACATGGACATCTCGAGCAATAAGGCTAACTGTAACGAGGCCCGTCGCAGTTGTTATGATTCCAGCATCACGTAGGGATTGCCCGGAATGACCGAAATGATCGGCACAGATGCGACTGTAGGTTGGAACGGTAGTAAAGAATAGGTCTAAATAAGCAAAGCTCCGCACGCTTTGCGTCTAGATGGCTGCCACCAAAGTGATGAAAGCCAAGAGGTCGAGGCGAGCTGCTACCGATGGGCAGGCTATTTAGCTCATTAATGGGTTTACCTCAACTCCGGCTAAGGATTGATTTTGAGCTCCCATTCCAAGACTTTGCCGCTTTGCCCCTCGATGCGATCGACGACGAGCAGCTGCCAGGCTCCAGCGCTCGCTTCGCCTTCTAAGATCTGAAAGCTGTCGGCGGGCTCCTTACTTGGAAAGCTCATTTTCGTAAGGCCCAGCTGACCGTCACTGGCGCGGTCTCTCAGTAGCATTCGCCGGCCCGAAGGCGCGACGAGGTATATACTAAGATGCTTGAACACTCTGTGATCTACAGCAAAGGAGACTTCGATGCTCTGCACGGGTCCTTTGTCCTCGAGAATCTTTTCGAAGCGAACGCCTCTAGTATCGGCATCTGGAATCGAAGCCGGCAAAGTCCCCTGTAAGGGTGCAGCCGCGTTCGGGTTGAGAACGGCCGAGGCCTTAAAAATTTCACTGAGGCGAAAGGCTTTATTCGCGCCTTTCTGAGCCTTGCAACCGCCGTGAGTATGAACACCGACTACCTCGCCTTGGAGATTGAAAACGGGTGATCCAGAGCTCCCCGTCTCAGCATCGAGATCATCAAACTGCATCCGCAAACCACCGTCCTTGCTCACATGGCCCGTGTCAAATGCCTTAGGGCGACCCATGGGATGCTGAATGAGCAGAATATCAGCACCGAGGGCAAGAGCTTGAGGGTTGAGGCTTAGGACTGGATAGCGACTGCCTGCGGTCTCACCCTTGGCATTCTTCGCCAAGCGCACGAGAGAGTAGTCAAGCTTGGGAGCGCCTGTTTCAAGAACCTGGAGAACTTCAAAGTCTTCACGCGTAGCCTCTTTGCCATCGGCTGAGACCTGGTAATTAAAGCTGACGAGCAGATTGCGTGCTTTACGCCAGTCAATGCAATGGTCCGCAGTCATGATCAGGTCTGGCCCAATCAGAAATCCACTGCAGTAATAAGTAGGGCTCGTCTTTTCCTTGATAGCAACCACGCTCGGCTCGAGCTTGGCCACAAGCTCTGCGGTCCAGGGTGCCTTGGGCTTGGGATCAACAACAGACTGCAGATCATTGCTACCGCAGATGTCCTTAAGGGAAGCCGCGTTTTTGTTCTGAGTCTGACAGGAGCTAACGCTTAGCATTAGGCCGAAAGCCGGAGTTGAGATTCTAGCGAACTTGAACATGCCCATAGTCTGACCTCTACTTCTTACGGCACCATCTAAATAAACTGCGGAAATTTCTTGCTATGAGACTAGCATAGCAGCTGGGGAGTGCAAGTTGATGAGGATCTTGGGCCACGATTCCTTAATTGGAGGGGCATCGCTCGCAGCTTATCAGCAAGCTTAACTTTGCTGCTGCAGGAAGGGAGTCAATTTGCTAGAAGGCAGCTTCCAAAAGCTCGCGCAGAGTTCAAAGCGCGAGTAAAAACGAGCGAAGGACACGCGATGCGATTTATAAACACCGGCCTCATTCTTTCCATCTTCCTAGCTGCCACGGCCTGCAGCAATCGTAGCCAAGAACAAGTTTCTGAAATGATTGGCAGTGTTCAAGGACAGCTCGGCGGCGCAACTGGGGCCTCGGTCGTTCCTAGTCAGTCCGAAGCACTTCTGGCGACCAAAGAAGCTCTGGGCAAAGGCGTTGAAGCTGGCATTCAAACACTAGCCAAAAATGGCGGGTTTGCTGATTCGGTGCATCGCGTTCTCATCCCCGCCGACTTAAGAAAAATCACCGATCTAGCGCGTAAAAGCGGTCTCAATCCCCTGGTCGATCGCTTCGAATCCAGTCTGAACCTGGCGGCTGAAGAGGCTGTAAAAAGTGCGGCGCCCGTATTCAAAAACGCTCTTAGTCAGATGACAGTAACGGACGTGGTAGATATTTTGAGGGGCCCCCCGAACGCGGCGACACAATACTTTCAGAAAACGAGCGAGACTAAGCTCAATGAAGTTTTTCTACCCATAGTAAAAAAAGCGACTGATAAAACAGAGGTCACTCAAGTATACAAACAACTGATCGGCTCAATCAAGCCGATGCTGGCCCTCAGCGGCCTAACGCTACCTCCTCTCGATCTAGACCAGTATGTCACCGAACAGAGCAGCAAGGCCCTGTTTGCAGAGATCGCCGTTCAGGAAAAAAAGATTAGAGAAAATCCTCTCGAGCGTAGTAACGCTTTGCTGAAAAAAGTCTTTGGCTACTACGAAAGTCCTCAAACTTGATTTGAACTCGTTTCGACGGGAGCCGCACCCGTCGCGACGTTTCGGATGAACATCTAGCCTCCCCTCATGGACTAAAAAAGAAAATTTTGCGAAATTGAAATTCATGTTAGGGGAATGGGAGCAAATGCGTCTAGAAAATATGCGCAAACATTGAATGCGCCAAAAAAGAAATAATGAAAGAGAGGCTTATACAGTACCCAGAGCCAGCCGCTCTTTCCTTCGCCAAAACGTAGTATTGACTAGCGATGTAAGCAGGAGGCCGAGAGCCAGGCCGACCCACATTCCCCAAATCCCCTTGTCCATGAGAAAACAAAGCGTATATCCCACCGGCAAACCGATACCCCAGTGCGAGACGAGGTTCGCGTAGAAGGCGGTCTTGGTATCGCCTAGCCCACGGAGAGCGCCCGCCGATACTACCTGAAGCCCATCGAAAATCTGGAATAAGGCGCAGAGAAATATGACCGTAATTCCCAGCTCGATAACCTTGGGATCTTCAGTAAACCAGCCGAGCAACCAAGCAGGAAAAAAGTAGAGAATCAAGGCTGAGATTGCCATTACTGCAATACCCGCCCCCATGCCCAGCCAGCCGGTGGGAAACGCGCGATTGAGATCTTTCCTCCCCACATGATAACCAACCCGCGTCGCCGTCGCCGCCGAGATCCCGAGCGGTACCATAAAGGAGAACGACGCGATCGTCAGAATTATATGGTGAGTCGCCAGCATCATGGCACCGAGACTCGCCATCAGGAGAGTCGTTAAGCTAAACGCCGATACTTCAAGCGTCATCTGTCCCGCCGCAGGCAGGCCCAGGCGAAGAAATTCCTTTTGCAGCGGCTTATCCCCTCGCCAGAAGGCATCCTTCACCAGCTGCCAGTTAGCAGCTGCACGACCTGTGCTTCGCCACTCCCGCAGCGTGATCCAGACAGCTGCCGCGAGCATAAAAAGCCGACAACCCGTAGTCGCGATCGCCACGCCCGCTGCACCCAGCTCCGGCATTCCCCAGCGGCCTGTCACGAAGCCGATATCGAGTACGAGGTTAAAAACATTGGCTACAAGAATGATGAGGGTAAAGGGCAGGACTAACTCCTGACACTGCCAGTAGCGTTGGATTGCGCTCGACAGCATGAGCGGGAGCAGACCCAAGGAGAGCAAGGCCATATAAGGCTTTCCAGCTTCGGCAATATCGGGAGTCGCGCCCGTAATTCCAATATTGAAAGCCAACCAGAGCAGAGGTCCAGTAGCCAGCAGGCAGAAGAGAACCGAAATCCGCAGACACACTCCGAAGCAGCGCAGAGCACGTTGCTCGTCGCGGGCCCCGTAGGCTTGCGAGACGATCGGATCCATTCCACCCAAGAGACCAAAGCCTATCATCACTAAGGTCCAAAAGATCGAATTCGCAGCGGCAACACCAGCTAACTCGAGGGAAGAGTAGCGGCCGACGACGATGGTGTCGACCAAACCCATCAGCATCGCCCCGACCTGAGAGATGATTATGGGCCAGGCGAGCCGGCTGAGATGCCGGGACTCTTCGCGGTATAAGGCAAGTTGCATAGATTCACAATTCTGTCGAAAATTAAGTAAGAAGCTTAGAGACGACCTCAGCAAGATCGGCAAAACTCGCGAGCTCAAAGTCCGCCTGAGGGCTTTCCATATTAGCCGGATCGAGAGCCACGTTCTTAGCGACGTTGCTCAACGGACTGAAGCGTAGCAGTAAGTCCTTAGACTCGGCGCTAATAATCGTCCCATACCGAGCCCAACCAGTATGCACTCCGAGTCGACGGCCGAGTCCCACATCCTTCCGCAGGTTATCACCGACCCAGAGAACGTCGGAAAGGTGAGATTCCATATCATAATCCATCAGCACTGTTTTAAGGCCCTTCGTCCCCGGCTTTTCATAATCGTCAGGCAGAATCCGCACGCGGCCAGCAAACTCAAAGTTGCTTTTCTGCAGGTGCTTGAGCAGAATTTCGGCTTCAACTTTGATCTTCTGTGAACTTGCGTCGATCGGTATTCGTGGATCGGGAAGTCCGTAAACAGCATCAAAAAAGCGGAGTAAACCGAGCTTATTGAGTTTCCACATCGCCACATAACGCGGTGCATCGGTGAGAGCGACGATAGGTATTTGGGGGTACTTCTGACGCAGATTCTGCAGCGTCGCGAGAACGTCGGGGTAGGGTAAGAGCTTTTTCTGCGCCATAGCGTTAAAAGCCTGGCGGCCGGGATCCACAGCTTCAGTCAGGAGCTTATCGATATCGCCCTGATAAAAGCGGAAAACGCTAGGTAGCTCTTGAATGAGAAAGGGATATTCAATCGAGCCTTCGCGCTCAAAAACGGCTCGCGACTCCCCATAAAGCAGCTCTAAAGGAAGCCCAGTCTTATCGCTCACAGTACCGAGCATAGCCTGAACGCAGGCCGTGTAATACTCGATCCAATTGAAAACAGTATTGTCAATGTCTAAGACCAGCAAGTTTCTAGGCTTCGTCACAGGGGCCTCTCAGCTAAAGGCTTTGTGTCAAGACTTATACCACGAAGCTCATATTTTCCAATGCTGCTTAAGAAAAGCCTCGGGAAGTCCGAGCTCGCGAGCATAGGCAATGTCGATGCCGATGAGACGAACCGAAAGAAAGTGCTTAACCCACTCGCTCCCCTCAAGTATCAGATTTTTCCACGGGCCATCAGCCACCACCTCGCCGTCGTTGAGCATGATAACCCTGTCGGCGAAGCGAATAGCGATCTCGACGGATGAGGTCGACACGAGCTGAGCGCTGCCCTCGATTTTACTACCCAACTCCCTGATCATCTGGAGAATAATTGTTGAAGTGACAGGATCGAGACCCGAGGTCGGCTCGTCGAAGATTGAGACCAGAGGATCAGTAGCCAGGGCGCGGGCAATACCGATGCGCCGCTTCATTCCACCCGATAACTCATGCGGAAACATGCGTCTGGTGCGACCGAGTCGAACGGTGTCAAGAAGACTGGTGATCTTGTCGTTCATCTCCTGCTGGTTCAACTTGGTCATGTGTTCCATGGCAAAAAGCAGATTCTCTTCGACAGTCATGAAGTCAAATAGACCGCCTTGCTGAAAAGCCATTCCCACGCGGCGGAGAGTCTGCTGCTTTTCACGTTCAGACGCATGCGCCATATCGCAATCGAGCATCGAGACCTGCCCGCTGTTGGGCTCGATCAAGCCCAGCATGAGCTTCAGGATGGTAGACTTACCGCAACCACCGGGGCCGAGGAGGCTGACGCGCTCACCGGTCCCTATCCGCAGACTTATATTCCGCAGCACCGGCTCATTGTCGAAAGATTTGGAAATTCCATCGAGAACTATCACGGCAGATTTCTCCTCTCGGCTCAGTGCTTCCGATTTTACCCGAAAGGCATTAATCTTCAAACTCGAGCTACGAACGTAAACTTTTGCGAGGGCCGCATGAAGCGAATTGTCTGGACACGACCGGCTGAGGACTGGGACGCCGACCAGAAGTGGCTGAAAATCGAGCCCTGGCTGCTCCGACTCCCCCTTACACGGCAGGTGGAAATAAGCCCGCAACTGCCTCCAAAACCCTGCGATGCCGTTATCGTAACGAGTAAGAAAGCGGTCGATGCCTTCCTCCATAAAGTCTTTCTCTCGAAAGAGCAGCTCCAAAGGGTCGAATTTCTCACCTTTGGACTGGAGACCTACAAGCACCTCCTCTCCCATAATCTAAAGGCGCGACTGGTTGCTGCTCAAGGAGGGAAGGAGTTCGCCTCGCTGCTTTCTTGTGAACTGAGAAAAGACCTGGTGGTCTGGTTCCCTCGTCCGGTAGAAACCGCTTACCCCATAAGCGAGTATCTTAGAAACTACCAAATTGAAGTCTACGACATGGAGCTATATCGGACGGAGATTTGTAAACAGTTTGATCCGCAGCTTATTCAACAGCTAACAGCGGGGCCTGCCATCGTCTGCTTGGCAAGTCCGCAGGCCGTCAAAGCCTTTGTAGAAATGATCCGTCACTACGACGAGGCGCGCTTCTATCGCTACACGCCCGTCGCTATCGGACCCAGCACGATGGCCAGTGGGCAGTCATATTTTTTGGAGGTTTTTCAAGCCGCGCAGCAGACCCTACCGGCTCTCTGGGAAAAGGCTATGGAAGTCGCACGCGAACCGGCCGATCTTCGCTATCGCTGAATCAGCGACCCGGTATGATTTTTATTTGATCAATGCCGCGGTAGGTAAAGCCGCTGCTGTTGATGTTGCGGCTGGTCAAACGCATGCAGTCGATGGCGACCTGAGAATCGAAGTTGATGGCCGGGCTTACTGTGCCGTTAGGCAGCTTCACCGTATATCTCTTATTCGTCAAATCTACTTCGACACTGATCGGAGCCTTGCGTTGATTCACCTGAGAGAGGCTTGAGGTAACATTCCCGATCTTAGTCCCGAGGAATTCCTCGCCCGCTAAACCCGAAGCAGTGCCACCCCAGACGAGATGCACAGCAGCACCTGAGGTGGTAGGCAAATTTTTGTCCATAAGATCGCAGCGGCCGAGCTGGAACTCTTGCAGATAGTTCGCAGGAGCTGCGGAACCCTTTTTGAGGTCAAGGTAAAAACTCCAGGTAATGGAACCACTGGTCTGCAGCGGTAGAGGAAGTTTGGCACTGGCTAGATCCACAGCGCTGTTGATTTGCAGCTGATCGCCGGCTATTTGGAAAACGCCTGGGTAGCCATTCTCGTTTTCCTGCCAGGCTTTGCCGAGGCTGAGACTAGCATCTCTTTGAAAGCTCTCATCGAGCAGGGCGGTACTTCCCTGCATCAACCAAGCGATACTCTGATTGAAGAGAGTCCAGCCGATAGCTGTAAGAGTATCGTCATCGTTGGGAAGCGAAGTAGCGAGTCGGCGTGCAGGAGCCACCATGTTGCCAGGTAGGTAGTTGCGTTCTTCATAGCCGAAAATCACAGCTTGTGCACTATTGTTGGGGTTGACGGCAATCGTCTGAGCGTTGGCCGAATTGGTGATGCCGTAGGCCAGAGCCTCATTACTTGAAAAAACCGTTTGCACGGTGGCAGCCATACCGCTGGCGATGGGATGCGCGGCATTGGTGATGCGCACCTGCCTGCCCGAGTAGGTACCTGATGAACCGGAGAGCATTCTCATCTCAGTCATGTCCGTTTTGTCCCAAACGACGGCAGGGACTGGACTGTCATAGAATTTATTTTGGTAGCGATTCCTTCGGGCTGAACGTGAAAAGAGCAGGAGCTCTTTTTGGTTCGCATCATTCACTGTGGAAAGATTGTCATCTTGAGAAGTGACGGCAAAGCCAAGAGCGTTGAGCCTAGTGATTATAGACTGCTCAACGTTTTCGAGACTAAAACTGCCAACGATAAAAAGGGCTCGAGGCCGGACCATTATGCGAATGCTGGCCGGCATGCTCGGTCCACTCGCATCGATAGCGCGAAACGTGAAGCTATCGCTGCCCGTAAAATTAGCTGCCGGCGTGTAGCTCAGGTTAGGAGGCGTTCCCGCCAAGGTTCCGAAGCGAGGCTGATTCAAAACTTCGAAGCTTATTGCTCCCGATCCCCCAAGCGCGCTGAGTGTCAGCGCGCGGGTTTGATTAAGCCCGGTGGTATAAGTTGAGGCCTTGGCAATCAGAGCGTTGATGGAAGCTTCAAGACCAAGACTCTGACTAAGTACTTGAGAGCCGTTGTTATAACTCAGTGAAAAGCTACCCTCGTAGAATCCTGCCGTCGGAGCCGCAAAGCTCAAGACGATCGTGCACTGGGCAGCCGCGCTGAGACTGCTGCTGCAGTTGCCACCTGTACCAGGGAAGTTTCCGCCGGCCCAGTTGAAGAGATTGGAGCTAAAACTGCCGCCTAGGGCGCTAGCGCTGGCCCCACCACTGTTTTTGACGATAATATGCTTCTTAATTGCTTGTCCCGCTGGCTGCGAAGGAAATTCTATCGCCCCAACATCGGAAAGAGTCAGATAAGCAGCAGTCGCTCCATTGCCACGAAGCGAGGTTTGGACCTGGGAAGTCATCGCACTGTCGAAGTAGCTAAGCGTGAGCGTAGAGTTGAGGATACTGGTGTTGCTCGGGTTGAAGCCAACTGTGAGATAACAAAATTGTCCAGCCGGTAGGACAGTCCCACAGTTCGCGTTATCGCCAGGAAAACCACCCGGAAAGATAAAGGGAGCCGTGAGGGGGCTGAGCAGCTGAATTTGGGTCGCCGGAGCGCGACCGGTGTTAGTGAGTTTGACCCTAAGGCTATGCGGCAGATTATTAGCTCGCGAGCCGAAATTGTAGAGGGGTGCGTCGAAGACCAAAAAGGCGATGTCATCGTCTAAAATATCGACTTCCGCATATTGATTCTTGGGCAAGTAATTGATACCTGGAGCGACCCTTACCCGTATAAATTCAGTGCCTTCATAGGTGTTATCGTTGATCGCCGAAATAGTGAAAGTTTTCGAGCTTTGACCTGCAGCCAGGGTCATCTTGCTGGGCAAGGCATTGGTGTCTATACCGGACGTCGCGTCGCCTTCATAGCTCAGATTAACTTCGAGGGCTGTGGTGGCCGGGGCAGCTCTTTGTACGGTTATCGTCGCAGCAGCGCTGCTGCTTTCACTGATCTGACTCACGTTGCTGCTGACTCCCACTTCATAAATCGTGTGGGTGAGGTTCGTCCCGGCCACCGATTCAGAAAGTAAGAAGCTGACTGCATAGGCCGAAGTTTCCAAAACGGCCGGCAGTTGACTGAGCACCTTGAGATAAATGGTCTGTCCGCTAGTGTTCACAAAGCTGTTCATAGCATTCAGCTGACCTTGAAAGGGCGTACCTGAGGGCAGCTGATAATCGATGCCGCTGATATTTACGCGGACGACCTGGATTTGACAGCCACGATCGAAACGGTAGAGACTGAGTGTGCGCAAAGAGAAAGTATTCAGGGTTGAGCCATAGCCGCTCTTGCAGCCCACAAGTTGATAGGCTACGTCGCGAATATCGGACACGAGTCCGAAACTTCCCCCCTCCGTCCGAGCGGTTTGCAGACTGGCTATTACACTCTGGGTTTCGGCAACTTCCTCATCGGCAGCCAGGCTTTGGAGGCCCGATTCTTCGCTACCTTCTTCGGTCCCGGCTTCAGACTCGGGCCCTTCAGGGAAACAGGCAGAGGTAGAGAGAGAAAGAGAGAAGAAACTTACAATGAGGCATAAAGTCCAGAGACGGTTCAGTCTCTGCGAGCTACTAGTCCTAAATATGTAGCGTATCCCTTGGGGGATTAGCATCAGCGTTCCTTCGATAGACATAACAAGACTCACATTCCTCTTCGGTCTTTGGAAGGCAAACTGAAGTTAGGGTCTTAGCATTATGATAAGATTGAGTAATAAGCGAAAATTTCAAAAATATCCGCTTGTTAGAAAATTAGGCTGATCGTTACGCTGATAAAATAACGAGGACTGGCAGTTAGAATAAAATGTTGCGGCTCACTGTCGCGGATAGGCAGTTCGAGGAAGATCCACTTCTCGGTCCCTTCAAGGACAGGGTGTTGAATACCTAGCAGCTGAGCGAGCGCTGATTCAGGGAGGATGACCGTATCAAAGGGAGCATAGTTGGGCCCGTTAGCCTGAATTCCTACGACAGGAATCCGAGCCCGAGGTGAGCTCAAATAGATCAGCTCGTGGCTGTCTTGCTCGATCAGCCAGGTCTCGCTGAAGGCTTCCGATTCGAGAGCGACGTTGAGGGTATTAAATCCCGAACGTAAGACTTCCCAGTTGACGCCAAAGCGAAAGACATAGGGAGCTGGTAGCTTATTGTGCTGGGGCGGAACGGGCGAGAGAGGACCCGCAAACTCTCCGACCTTTCTATGAGCTTTCACAGGACTTTGACTAAAGGCCGGTGAGCTGCTGAGGAGAAGGGCATGAAGGATTAAGCCAAAACCGAGGAAGACAGAGATAGAGACAGAAGCAGGAGCCCGCAGCTGCGCGAACATCAAAAAATCTTTAAAAACACCCCTCATGATGAGTCTCCTTATCCGACACTCAGACATAGGTCCTAAATTAACTTGCTAAGGGAGCCTCTTTCAACTGATTAAATCCTGGAATCTTATGATAGAATGCGAAAATATGACCAAGATGTACTATCAAAAATAGAAAAGATGAGGCATGTAAAAATGCTGCTGTTGTCTATGCTCGAGGATACTCGCCGGCGTTTCTCGCGTCTCGTGCGAGCTGCGCTTGGTCACTTCATCTTTCTGTTTTTGCTTTCTCTAGTGCTAGCTCCTCCTAGTTTTGCAGGAGTCCACAACGCTCCTATCGTGATATCAGCTGCAAAAATTAAGCAGGGCGCGCAGTTTCCCCTGTCTCGCTATCGACTCTTTCGTCTCGGCGACCGAGGTGAAGCGGTGCCAGTCCCTTTTCAAATCGATGAAATTAACGCGGTCGGTGATTATGTGATGAACCAGGGTCCGAAACCTACCGCTGATACCGGAAACGGCATTTTCGATGGGCTCGATGAGCTCTGTTTTATGGGCGATGACGTCGGTAAAGTTGGAATGCCGAACAAGTGGCCGGACGATAAAGCTCCGCAGAACGTGGTCGAAATCAAGATCATACCTCCCGGACATCTCGCTCAAGAAAAGACCGAGGGTGCGGTCTACCTCGCCATCTATCAACAGCCCCCTGCTATGCTCCCCGGTCCCAAGTATGTGTCCTTCAATCTTGATGCCGGTGAAGTCTTGACCTCGCGCTATCGCTATCTCTTCGACAAGAAGAATTACCTGGTCGTAAACGGAGTCGATATGATTCCTAATCGCGATGGCAGCAGCGCCAGCAGCGAAAATAGTCCTACAAAGGTTCCGCTCATCGATTCCTCGACTTTCTATGCTAAGGCCGATCTGAAATATTTTCTTACCGTGCAGGTCAACCACCGCTCCGTCAATAGCCGCCTCGAAGCCTATAAGAGCGGGCCGATTCGCACGGTCGTGCGGGTCGTCTTCTTCTACACCTTCCTCAAACTTAATTTTGAAGTCGGCATGTACACTGAAGTCAGCTTCTTCAGCAATTCTGTAATCTTGCCTGCTATCATCTATAATCCTTTGGATGGTGTTAAAAGCCTCAACATGGGTAGCGGCTTCTACTATGGCTTTGCCCTCCATGAGAACCCTAAGACCTATCAGTTCGGCACCAATATGCGTCCCTATTCAGAAAAGGTGGAACGCAAGGGCTTGATGAGCTTCATGGACAAGGATGCGCCTCTTGAATCCGAGTACTTTGCCAGTCTAGTCGGCGAGGATAGGATGATGTACGTAATCATGAGGCCCTCCAAACAGATGCTCGCCGATGGCAACATTCCCTACTTCTATCTGGATAACAAATCTGGAGACGATCTGCGGAAACGCAACAATGACGATCTCAATACCCTCGTCAAAAGTCCCGTGAACCTTGGGCTCTACTTCGACCTCACGAAATTTCGAGAGGGCGAACACATGATGTCTTTCCAGCTTTTCTTTGAAAACAAGAAGGACTATAAGAATCTCGAAGTATTCCGATCCCTAGATCGATGGACGACGAAGATTTCCCGGATGTGATGCGATGATGCCGAGCGACATAGAAATACCACCTTCCCAACGCGACCGCAGTCTGCCCATGATAGTCAATTTGCGGGGAGACGAGGACTACGCGCTAGATTTTCAGGTCGATGCTGAAGGAGCTATGGAGCTCCTCGGTATCAAGCGCTCGCGCCTGACTCAGATATCGGGACGAGAGCTCCGCGTTGGGCGGATTCGCCGCGATCGCTATTTGAGGCCCGTCTATCGCGAACTGGATCTGCGCGACTATCAAGAATGGACCCGAGCCACAGCCACCCATCAAAGTTCGTCGAAAGCCATTGAGCAGGCGATCGACAGTCTCGACGATCGCTTCAGTGATCTCTTTGTGGTCCTGCACGAGCGGCTCCAACATTTCCAGAGCCAGGAGCTGAGTTGGTTCGGACAGAAGTTTTCGCTGCTGCGCGGCGATGTCGAAACAGCCTTTAGGACCCTCGAGAGCTCACTGCTCAAGGTGGATCGCGATCTAGAACTGCAAAGGCGGCAGGGTCTCGGGATCCGCATGAGGCAGGAAGAGCAGCTCAAAGGCGATGCGCGCCAGTCGGCTCTGGTCGAGCAGACCGATCAGCGGCTCGGCATCTTTCATCAAGATCTAAGGGAAGTGATCGCGGCTGTTGCCCTCATCCGCCGCGAGCAGCAGGAACTGCGAGCTGCCTGGGGCGAGAGCGCAGCCGCCGCACGTGAAAACCAAAACATCCTGATCAATCATAGAAAGACTCAGGACGAGCGCTTAGACACAATACTACTTACCATAAGCGAATGTTTCGCCGGGCTAGAGCAGAGGCTGGATGAGCTGGCCCAGGCAACGGCCCCTAGCCCAAGCCAGGTCCGCGTTCCACGACGCCAGCCGAGGTCTAGTGGCAGCAGGCAGTATCGGATGAAAAAACCCTATTTCTAAGGGATAAGGCGACGAGCTCGGATGAGATTGATAATGGTCTCAACCGTGTCGTGCATATCGAGTGCACTACTATCGATCAGTATCGCATCGGGAGCTAGGATAAGCGGGGCATTGCCACGGGCAGAATCTTGCTGGTCCCTTTCGCGAATGCTGGTCTTAATCGCCTCAAACTCAGCTAGACTAGCGGTATCACCGTCTTTTAGCTGGTGAAGACGCCGCCTCGCTCTCTCTTCTATCGATGCTGTCAGAAATATTTTTAAGTCGGCGTCAGGGAAGACTACCGAACCAATATCACGTCCATCGACTACTGCACCCTTCGGAGATAGAAGCGCCAGCTTTCGCTGGAGAGGCAAAAGCTTTTCGCGCACCAGAGGGATTTTAGCTATCCAGCTGGCATCCTGACCTGCCTGATCCGAGTAGAGATGCGGAGTCAGATCGAGATCGCGATAGGAAACCTTCTGCGTCGCAGGATCCCAGCTGAGATGCTCACAAAAATCTTCGATCACACTGGACAGAGCCGCGTGATCCTCAAAAGATTTATTCTGCTGACGACAGAGATAGGCAACCGAACGATAAAGAAATCCGGTGTTAACGTAGGTCCAGCCTAGCTTCGCACAGACCTTCGAGCAGACGCTGCTCTTGCCAGATCCAGCCGGGCCATCGACAGCTACTATTTTACAAGGTGAATTTGCGGGGTTTTCCATCAGTTTCCCTCAGTTCCCCAGGGGGATTCACGAGACGCTATCCAAAACTTCATAAAAATCAGGGAAGCTTACTCGTACACATTCTGAGTTCAAAATACAAGATGGCTTTTCACCAAACCTCGCCAAGATCGCAGCAGCCATCGCTAAGCGGTGATCACCGAGTGAATCGTAGGTGAAGGCTCTGACCTTTTTCAGCCCACCTTCGATGATGAGATCATCACCATCGACGCTGACCCCTGCTCCGGCTAGACGGAGTAACTCTGCAGTTTTTGCGAGACGATCGCTCTCTTTAATGCGGAGCTCCTCGAGACCGGAGAAACGCGAGCGACCTTCGGCAAAAGCTGCAGCTACAGCTAGAATAGGAATCTCGTCGACGAGGGTTGGCACTTCGCGGGCAACGATATCAGCAGCTCGCAGCACTGATCCACCGCGGGCTTGAATGCGCATCACAGGTTCAACAAAACGCCGATCAGCTTCGGAAGTGGTATCGAGCGCCGGGCTCATGCGTTCGAGTATTCTCAGAAAACCCAAGCGGGTAGGATTGTCGAGGACGTGAGGGATTTGGATCGCTCCGCCTGATCTCAAAAGGCCATAAACAGCAAAAAAAGCAGCTGAAGAAGGATCGACAGGAATATAGAATTCACCAGCTAAAGGCTCAAACGGACCTTCCACTCGGACTGTTTCCAGGTCGTCCTGGTAGCTGCGCTCTAGCTTAGCGCCCATTCTTTCAAGGAATCGTTCGGTATGATCGCGCGATCCAGCTGGCAAGCTCACAGTTGTTACACCGGGAGCAAAAAGTCCCGCCAGCAGGAGGGCTGACTTCACCTGGGCGCTAGATTTGTCGACCTGATGCGAGCAGGCCTTGAGAGCAACGCCTTCGATTTCTAAAGGCAGAAAATTGCCGCCGTCCCGGCCCTCTATCTTCGCTCCCATGCGGCGTAGCGGCTCTACAACGCGCTTCATAGGGCGCTGCGAAAGACTCTCGTCGCCGATGAGACGACAGCGCAGACCAGGCTGTCCCGCAAGTATGCCGCTAATCAAGCGAGCCGTAGTTCCACTGTTGCCGCAGTCGAGATCGACGTTCGGCTGACGCCAGGCTTTAAAACCCTCGGAAACCACTGCTATAGTGGTAGGCCGGAGTTCTTGAATGCGCACACCAAGGGCTCGGAAACAGGCCATGGTGGACAAGCAATCCTCGCCAAGGAGAGGAAAGTGAATGCGACTGAAGCCACTCGCTAATGAGGCAAACATCACGGCTCTGTGGGTCAAAGACTTATCCCGACCGCAGATAACGCTGAGGGTCGGTGGCAGCGCCGTAGGTGATGGCGCGTGAATCCAGCGTTCTGTCACTGCCGTCATACGCGGGCTCCTTTTCGAAGGTCAGTTTGAGACTTTTAAGGTCATACCAGTCTTGACTGCGGACGTCAGGGTAAAATTTCGACTCCATTTCGCGCTACTTGCAGGGCAGCTCGAAGAGCTGCGGCTCTAGCTCTTGACGCAGTTCGAATACTTAGCCCCTTGCGAGGTAGTTAAATGACTGATATAATTATTTAATTCAAAATAAGCTCACAGCCAGGTTATCTACCTCGTGGGCGAATGATCATTGAGACCTATTAATTTATAGGTGCGATTGCTTGTAGTTGCCTCGACGAAGCGCCTCTTGATAGAATAGGGGCTGGGTTTCAGTATCTAACAAGGGGAAATCAATGGTAAAGTCGGAGCTCATCGAAAGTCTGGCCGAGCGAGCTGACATCACCTTGGCCAAGGCCGAAGAAGTGGTGGACCTTTTCTTCAACAGCATCACTGAGACCTTGGCTCAGGGAGACCGTGTCGAAATTCGCGGCTTTGGAGCTTTTACGGTGCGCGATTACAAGTCGTATAAAGGACGGAATCCCAAGACCGGCGAGCAAATCGTCGTCCCACCAAAACGTCTCCCTTTTTGGAAAACTGGACAAGAACTCAAGCAGCGCGTCGATTCTGCATTTGTTGATAAGTTAAAGCGGGGAGAAGGCTGAGAAAGTCTCCAGCTCTTAACTTCAGCTCTTGACAAATGCGAGGCTAGATAGACATTTCTGCTCAGGCCGAGTCGTGCGTCGGCCGTATTATTCAGGAGTCAGGTCTCATGCCTATCTATGAGTTTCGTTGTCAAGAATGCAATAAAGTATCCGAATTTCAGCTCAAAATAGCCGATCCGCATCCTAAGGACTGCCCTGGCTGCGGGCAGGCGGGACTAAAAAAAATTATGAGTCTCCCTGCCTTTCAACTGAAAGGTGGGGGATGGTACGCGGATTCTTATGACGGCCGTTCTAATAAAAAAGCTGACCCCAGCCCCGCGAGCGCTGAGAGCGCCAGCCCTTCAGCTGCTCCTGCCGCAGCTGCGACTTCGCCTTCTGCCCCGGCTGCTTCTGCTTCTGCCCCGGCTCCTGCGGCGGCAGCACCTAGCTCATCGAAAGACAAGTCCTAAGCTCAACTCAAGGTGCTGGAGTCTGATCCCGTAAGGCGCTCGTCACCCAGCCCTTGATCTCATTCTGTGACAGTCCCGCTGAAGGTGCGGCGTAAACCCTTACGATCGTCACCGAAGCGTTGCTCGCAATCAAACTCGAATAATCTTCGATCGGGCAAACGCGTGGTTGCTGGAGATCGTCCTTCTTAATGAGCCTGAGATAATTGGTGCTTTTTTCTGGGCCCTGCCGCGGCCGGAAACGAGTCAGCGAGTTGGCTGAGGAGATCTCTTGGTGCCGAACTCCCTTGCTTTCCAGTACTTCAGTGACCGTTTCAATGCTGCGTCGATTGATTTCGCCTCGCGTACCCGAGATCTCATAGACGCGTTTCCAGAGATTGCGATTATAGAGCAGGTCAGCGACCATGATTTCGGCGAGCTGCCTCTGTTCTTTCGGTAGCTGCTGAGCCGCTTCCCACAGAGCCTGCCCAATATTATATTCGTCGATAGCCGTATAATTCTCCAGCCGAGCCGGGAGTCGCCAGGAGCGCAGCATAGCCGTCAGATGCCACATCATGGCTTCTGCAGCGACGGACGACTTATGAAAATAGAGCTGCAAATACATAGAATAGCGCGCTCGCAGGTAATCCTCAAAGGCAGCCAAACCTGAGAGAAGTATGGCGACGTGCAGCTGCTTATCACTGTCGTCAAAGTAGAGACAGAGCGAATCGAGGATGCGGTCAACATCGAAGACTCCATAGACGACACCGCATTCCCGTGAATCGCGCAAAAGATAATCCATCCATCCGGTCTATATCGAGTTCCCCCGAGATGAGTTCGCGGAGCAAATGCTGGGCCTGATCGTGAATTAATGGCGATTCAGCAGCCGGTTTGATGGCTGGATTGACGATCGCGATCACGTCGCGCGGATCGATGCAGAGGGAGAGAGCGCTGTGCTCGTGGTAGACGTGCTTGAGGATTTTCTCGATCAAGAGTATCGAATAGATCTCATGGCGAACGCGCTCCACAGCCGGATCGAGCCCCTGTTCTTTGAGAGTCTTGGCGCGATCGACGAGATAATCATGCAGATAGTCGGGAAGGTCGGGGTTCGCATTGAGGACCTCGGTCCAGGTGGGCATAAAATGCTCACCGCTGTGCGAGAAGGGAGGATGACCGACATCGTGAAGGAGAGCGGCTAGGCGAAAGGTCTGCAGGACATAGTCGGAGTTGAAGATTTTATCCATCAGGGCAAAAGTAGGAAAGAGGCGCCCATGCTGACCCGTGGGATCTTCTTGCATTTCCGCAGTCGCAAAATTCTGGTCGCTGACTAGACTGTTCCGCAGGCGCGCTTGGTTGGCCTTCAACTTTTCCCAAGCCCGTCCAGCCAGATGCAGGACACCGAGCGAATGCTCAAAGCGGGTGTGCGTGGCACCAGGGAAAACATAGTGTAAAAAAGCCAGCTGACGGATCCTGCGCAGCCTTTGAAAGAAGGGGTGGCTGATCACCAGGTCCTCGAGCTCACTGACATCGATACTGCCGTGCAGGTTGTCGCGAATGCGTCGCACGAGAGTGAGTTCCATCTGAGTCTGTCTCCTTCTTGAGGTCAATCCCTGTAGTAACTGCCTTTGACGTCGGATAGAAACTTATACCCGCGCAGTTCCATCTCAGCTCGCAGTTCGGCTAGCATCAGGGGAACCGCTAAGGGGCCCCGATAAACCAAACTCGTATATATTTGCACAGCGGACGCGCCGCGAGCTATGCGTTGAAAGACATCCTGCCCAGACAGTATGCCGCCTGAGGCGATGAGAGGGAGGCGGCCCTCGAGAACTTCGTGCGCCCATTCGAGACAGGCCGTAGCCTGGAGAGCGAGCGGATGTCCGCTGAGACCTCCCTTTTCGGGATGCTCCACGCGGTGCGTGTTGGATAGAATCAGTCCCTGAAAGCCGGCCTCCGCCAGGGCCTGCACCAAAGACTGAAAGGCCTGACGAGGCATATCAGGATCGAGCTTCACCCAGATCTTGTGGAGATCAGCCCGGTGCCGCTGCGCCAATTCTCGTAGAAACTGCTCGTTAGCCAGCCCTCGCAAGCCTTCCGTATTGGGCGAGGAAACATTGACCACAAAATATTTGGCGTAGGGAGCAAAGGTTTCGATACCAAAACTGTAGTCTTCAATGGCGGCTTCGAGTGAAGTGTCTTTATTCTTCCCGAGATTGATGCCGAGAGGGACTGGATCGTGCCGCCATTGCAGGCGTCTGAGACGGGCTGCAACCCGCTCTGCCCCGTCGCTATTGAAGCCCATTCGGTTGATCAAGCCGCCCTGATCTTCTAGTCGAAAGAGTCGGGGTTTAGGATTGCCCGGCTGAGGGCGCGGGGTGATCGTTCCTATTTCTAGAAAGCTAAATCCCATCTGCGCGAAACCATGGGGCGCCCGTGCATTTTTATCAAATCCGGCTGCTAAACCTAGCGGATGGGTGAGGTCACCGATCCCGGGTAGAGGCGATGCCAGACCATCGACCAGGGCGTTGAGCGAGGCTTGGGGAAGACTGCCCAGGACCTGCCGCTCGAGCAGCCACATGCCGATTTCATGGGCCAGTTCTGCCGGAAGGAGACGGAGCAGAGCAGTTCCAAATCGCAAAAATCGCGCGAGAGGCAACGAGACCGATGCGGGCATAAGCGACTCATGGAGCTAGAGATGATAGTTGACCAAAATCTTCCTATGAATAGCTGCTCTACCCGAGTCTGTCGAGTGGAGTCTGGGGGCGCAGAGCAAAAGTCTCAGGCAGCTAGCCGAAGCTTTAGCAGGGGATTTTGCAAGAGACCAGGGCGCCAAAACCCAGACGCACTCGGGCCATTTTTAGGGCGGCTTCTACACGAATGCACCTTGCCGATGCTATACTGAAAAAGAACAAACCTGCATCACCTCACGATCTTCGCATCCCC